>CALXCR010000051.1 GCA_944386855.1 uncultured Oscillospiraceae bacterium | reverse complement strand
GCCGAGTTTTTCACTATCGAGAGCGTGACGTCCGGCTTCAATGCCATTAGCTTCCCGTCGCCGTTCATAAACGTGAGTATGCCGTCGCTCACGAGGAAATCCTTATTGTGCGCGTACAGCTCGTACTCCTCGAACTTGCTCATTTTAAACCGCGTATAGCCGTAGCTGCGGTAGAGCTCGCGCAGATCGTATACGGCTTTTTCCTCTCTTCTGAGAATTTTATCGTAATCACGCACCGCGCTCACCCCTCGTTCTCCTTCAATCTGCCGAGCGCCGTTTTATACCCGCCGCTGCCGTACATAAGGCACTTATTGACGCGGCTTATCGTGGCGGAACTCGCCTCCGACAGTCTGTTTATCTCGCTGAACACCTTGCCCTCCGACAGCAGGCGCGCGACCTCCAGCCGGCGCGATATCTCCTGAAGCTCTTTTATAGTACAGATATCGTCAAAAAACGCGCGGCACTCTTCCACCGTCTCAAGAGACAGTACGGCTTTATAAAAATTTTCGGTATATGCGTTATTAAAATTTGCCATTAAACCGACCTCCGCTTTATTGTGTTATCACACTACCATGATAAAGCGGAGGCCTTTTAAAGTCAATCCCTTTTTTTACTTTTTACACAATATTTTCAGTCTTTTCCTTTGCCGGTATCGATTCCGGCGGCATTTTCGAGGCCTAAGCGCTTCGCCGCATCCTCGCGCATCTTGTATTTGAGGATCTTCCCGGCGGCGTTCATCGGGAAATCGGCGACAAACTCGACGTATTTCGGCACTTTATGGCGCGCCATATGGTCCGCGATATATTTTTTCATCTCGTCCTCGGTGACACTCTGCCCGTCTTTAAGCACGATGCACGCCATAATCTCCTCGCCGTATTTTTTATCGGGCACGCCGATGACCTGTACATCCTTTACGGACGGATGCGTGTATATAAACTCCTCTATCTCTTTCGGATAGATGTTTTCGCCGCCGCGGATTATCATATCCTTCAGCCTGCCGGTTATGACATAGTTTCCGTCCTCATCGCGCATGGCGAGGTCGCCAGAATGCAGCCAGCCGTCTTCATCGACCGTATTTTTCGTTGCCATGGGCATTTTATAGTAGCCCTTCATCGTGTTGTAGCCCTTTGAGCAGAACTCGCCGTTTACACCGGCCGGCAGTTCTTCGCCGGTCTCGGGGTCTACTATCTTGCACTGGACGTGCGGAAAAGCATAGCCGACCGTTTCGCAGCGCAGGTCGAGCGGGTCGTCCCAAGCGGACATTGTGCTGCCGGGGGCAGACTCCGTCTGGCCGTAGACGCTGACGATGCCGGTCATGTTCATCTCGTCCGGCTGAGCGGCCCTGCGCATCAGCTCCGGCGGGCAGCCTGAGCCCGCCATGATACCCGTGCGCATATACGAAAAATCGGTCTTCCTGTAATCCGGGTGGTTAAACATGGCTATAAACATCGTCGGCACACCGTTGAAGCACGTTATCCTCTCCTGATTTATACAGGCGAGAGACGATTTTGCCGAGAAATACGGAAGCGGGCACAGCGTCGCCCCATGCGTCATGCATGCAGTCATCGACAGGACCATGCCGAAGCAGTGGAACATCGGCACCTGTATCATCATGCGGTCCGCCGTTGACAGATCCATGCGGTCTCCTATACATTTGCCGTTGTTTACGACGTTATAGTGCGTAAGCATGACGCCCTTGGGAAATCCCGTGGTGCCGGAGGTGTACTGCATATTGCAGACGTCGTCCGGCTGGACCTTATCGGCCATCCGGTACACTTCCTCACGCGGGACCATATCGGCACGTTCCATCGCCTCGCCGAACGTGAGGCAGCCGGGCTGACGGAAACCTACCGTTATGACGTTGCGCAAAAACGGGAGTCTCTTGCAGTGCAGCGGCTCGCCCGCTTTACTTTCCGCTATCTCCGGGCAGAGCTCGTTTACTATCTCTCTGTAATTTGAGTCGACGGCCGACTCTATCATCACAAGCGTATGCGTGTCCGACTGCCGCAGGAGGTATTCGGCCTCGTGTATCTTATACGCCGTATTTACGGTGACGAGCACGGCGCCGATCTTCGTCGTGGCCCAGAATGTGATGTACCACGCCGGGACGTTTGTCGCCCATACGGCGACCTTGCTGCCTGCTTTTACGCCGAGCGATATGAGTGCGCGGGCAAAATTGTCGACGTCCTCGCGGAACTCCTCATATGTCCTGATATAGTCGAGCGTCGTATATTTAAACGCGTATTGGTCAGGGAATTCCTCTACCATGCGGTCCAAAACCTGTGAGAACGTGCAGTCGATGAGCTCGTCTTTCTTCCACGCGAACTGCCCCGAGCCGTCGTGATTGAAGTAGAGCATCTTTTTCTTCCCGCGCGGGCTTTCAAACCGGTTCATGTAGTTTACAAAGTACGGGAAAATGACGCCCAGATCCTGCAGATCCTCCATCCACACGGGCTTCCACTCGAGTGAGATAAATCCGCTGTAGTCGATAGACGAAAGCGCCTGCATCATCTCGGCGACGGGGAGCGTCCCCTCTCCTATAAGATTATATGTATCCTTGTCGTCCGAATCGCGCAGGTGGACATGTCGGACATACGCGCCGAGGTGCTCTATCGTTTCGTCCGCCGTCTCGTTATGGTCGCGGTACGGGTGATGGACGTCCCACAGCGAGGCGAGCTCATCGCGCGCGAAGCTGTCGAGCAGCAGGCGCAGACGCGCCGTGTCGGCGTATATGCCGCTCGTCTCTATGAGGAGAGTGACCCCGTTTTTCTCGGCCTCAGGCAGCAGGCGGCGGATATTCTCTTTCACCGTCTCCTCGTCGTCCGTCATGGCGCGCGCCGAGACATACGGCGCTTGCAGACTTGACGCGAGACTTATAAGCTCTGTGAGCGGCTCGACACAGGCGTCTCCGGCGGACAGGTCATAAGACGTGTCTACACAAGGGATAGCTATCTGCTTTTCGCGCAGGTCTCTTGCCGTCGCCGCGACGCTGTACTGATGAAACGGGCCTCCGCGCGACATGAAATCGACGCGCTTATTAGGCTCGTATACCTCGATGCCGCTAAAGCGCATATCTGTTGCTGTTTCTACAAACTCCTCCCACGATATATTGTTCCAGCCGCGGGTGGAAAACGAGAGATTCATAATTGTGGTCATTCCTTTCTGCCGCAAATATCGCTATTTGCCCTGAAATCGATTTATATGGCTGTGGAGCGGCGCAAATCGCCGTGCTTTAAGGCGTTTACGCCTCTTCCTCCTCGTACACTATTTTATTGAGCGCGTTTATATACGATAAAATGCTCGCACCGATTATATCCGTCGAGATGCCGCGCCCCGAGTAGAGCTTTCCGCCGGAACGCAGCTTTACGACTGTTTCTCCCATGGCCTCGCGCCCCTCCGTAACGGCCTGTATCTGGAAGTCGTCGAGCTCGTAATGGTGTCCGACTATCTGCTCTATAGCAAGAAACGACGCATCTATCGGACCGTCGCCGACGTATATGCCCTCGAGCGGCTCATCGCCCTTTGTCATTTTTATATGAGCCGTCGCGCCTATCGTATTGCCGGCATTTATTACATAGCTTGTGAGCCTATATGTCGGCGGAACCTGCATTGCGGTCGAGGCCACTATCGCGTCGAGCTCCTTTGAGCTGACTTCGTCCTTACGCCCCGCAATGCGGCAGAATTCCTCCCAGACCTTTGTGAGATCCTCGGGCGAGAGATCATAGCCCAATTTCTCGACGGCTTTTGTCACCGCCGCCATATCGTCGTGGCTCGTGAGCGTCTCGCCGTCGTCCTCCTGCACGCCGTTATCGAACGGCGACGTCTTTGCGCGGTCCGTCCGGCACATCCACGCTATCTGGTTTATTATGCGCTTCATCTCCGTCGTGCGGACATCGCATTTTACGCCGCACGCGCCGCCCTTGACGGCTATGATATGCGCGAGATTCGGGAGCGAAACGGTATCTACCGGATACGCCGCCGCCTTGATCTCGCCGACACCGTGCCATATAGCCGTTATGGCGCAGGCGTCCGCCATCGCAAGCGCGTCGGAACACGATACGCCGAGCGTCACGCTTTTGAGAGCCGGCGCGTTTTCGTATACTTTATCGATAAACACGCCGAATTCGTTCGGGAGCATAGCTCCGGCGGCGTCGCATATCGTAATTATGCCGGCTCCCGCCTCAATGGCGGTATTTATGGCGCGGCAGAGAAACTCGGGGTCGCTTCTCGTCGCGTCGCCGGCCAAAAACTCGACCTGCGCGTCATGTTCGGCGCAGTATTTTATCGTTTCGGCGATCGCGTCTATCATATCGTCCGGCTTTTTGTGGAAAAGGTACTCCATCTGTACGGAGCTCACCGGCACGCTCACCTGAAGGCGCGGGCGCTTTGCCTCGCGCAGCGCGTTCCACGTCATCTCGACGCTCTCCTTTGAAAGCTGCACGGGAACTGCGACGATGCTGTCGCGGACGCTCATCGCGATTGATTTTACTCTCAGCGAATCGACTTTGGGCTGCGATATCTCCTCAAGCTCTATTACGGAGACGCCGAGCCTGTCAAGCAGCTTCGGGATCTCAAGCTTTTCTTTAAACGTCAGTGAAAAATCCGACGAGCCTGCCGCCTGTTTCATCGTTATGTCGCTGATCATTACTGTTTGCATTTCGTTTCTCTCCTTAATAAAAATGGGAATAAAAAAACCTGAGGCTAAAAAGCCTCAGGGACGAAAGTTTGTTCGCGGTACCACCCTGATTACCCTCCCCTTGCGGAAGAGAATCACTCTCGGACTCTATCAAGTCCACAGCCTGTAACGGGGCGACCGTGCTTTACTACTTGCCGCGCTAAAGCGGCGGCGTTTGCAAAGCCGACTGGGGAAGGAGCAACCCGATCCTGTCGTACCGGCTCACAGCAGCCGCCGGCTCTCTGAAACGCATCAAAAAGGGTTTGTTTCCGTCAAAGTCTTTCGCAATAATCAAAATTCCAGTTAATTAAAACACAATACGTCGAGTTTGTCAACTGCTTTTTTCGGAAAATCCGTGTAAAAAATTTCCGTCCAATGTAAAACATGAAAAAAAGTGTTGACATCACATTTTCGCTGTGCTAAGATACTCACAGAATATTTCAAAGGCGTTGACGAAGACGGTCTGGGGATGATCTGCAGAGAGCCGGTGGCTGGTGTAAACCGGTGATTTGAACCTTTTTAACCTATCACTTCCGAGCCGGAAGCCCGAACGAATTTTTCCAGTAGACGTTTCCCGTTTGCCCGCGTTAAGGGATAGGACTTGTCGGAGTCTGAAGCGGCGGATACTTTTCGCAATTTGAGTGGTACCGCGGGTATGTGTAATTCACAGCTCGTCTCAAGATATCTTGAGACGGGCTTTTTTATTTGCTTTAAGGAGGATGTATATGGCAAACCAAACATCGACTACACAGCTTATGGAGGTCGCGCTGAGAATCCGTGAGATGCGCGAAATAGAGGGATACTCCGTTGAGGAGATGGCGGAAAAAACTGAAATTACGCCCGAGCTTTACGTTCAGTATGAGGAGGGTCTTACCGATCTGCCGTTTACTTTCATTCACAAGTGCGCACTTGCTTTCGGCATGGAAATCGGCGATCTGCTTGCCGGGCAGAGCGCTCACCTCTCGTCATACACGGTCACACGGCGCGGAAGAGGCCAGCAGACGGCAAAGGAGGACGGCATCTCTATCGTGAACCTCGCGCCGCGCTTCCGCAAGAAGCTTGCCGAGCCGTATTGGGTCACATATGAGTACAACAAGGAGCAGGAGTATCAGCCTATACACCTGACGACGCACGGCGGGCAGGAATTTGACCTCGTTTTAAAAGGTCATCTGAAGGTTCAGATCGGCGACCACGTCGAATACCTCGAGCCGGGCGACAGCATCTTTTACAACTCCTCCATCCCGCACGGAATGATAGCCGTTGACGGAGAGGACTGCCTTTTCTGCGCGGTCATACTCCCCGGTGAGGAGACGGAAGAAAAAGAGGTGCGCCAGAGCATCATAGCCGCGCGAAGCAGCACCGACCTTATCTGTCAGAAATTTATAAACACCATCGAGGATGAACACGGCGTTCTGCGGTCGATCGATTTTCAGAACGAGGATAAATTTAATTTCGCATTCGACATAGTTGACGAGCTCGGACGCAAATATCCGAAAAAACGCGCTATGCTGCACCTTGATAAATATAAGAACGAGCGCGAATTTACGTTTGAGGATATGAAAAAGGAGTCTGCAAGAGCCGCAAACTACTTTAAAGCACTCGGCATAAAACGCGGCGACCGCGTTATGCTCGTCTTAAAGCGCCACTACCAGTTCTGGTTTGCGATCCTAGGCCTACACAAGCTCGGCGCTATCGCGATACCGGCGACGAATCAGCTCCACGAGCACGATTTCACATACCGCTACGAGGCGGCGCGCGTAAACGCGATTGTCTGTACGGCCGACGGCTACACGGCCGAAGAGGCGGAGCGCGCGGCGGAGGGGTTTGACGATCTGCGCGTAAAGATCCTTGTCGGCGGAAAGCGCGACGGCTGGCACGATTTTGACGAGGAGTACAAAATGTACAGCAGTCACTTTGACCGCACCGAGGACTCCCCGTGCGGCGACGAGCCGATGCTGATGTTCTTTACATCGGGCACTACCGGCTATCCGAAGATCGCGACGCACAGCTACAAATACCCGCTCGGCCATTATGTCACGGCGAAATACTGGCACAACGTCTCTCCGAACGGGCTGCACTTCACGATATCGGAGACGGGCTGGGGCAAGGCTCTGTGGGGTAAACTCTACGGCCAGTGGCTCTGTGAGGGCGCCGTATTTACATACGACTTTGACAGATTCGACGCTGCGGAAATACTGCCGATGCTGGCAAAATACCATATAACCACGTTCTGTGCACCGCCGACAATGTACCGCATGATGATCCGGCAGGATCTTGACAAGTACGATTTCAGCTCGCTCGAGCGCGTCACGACGGCCGGCGAGGCGTTGAACCCCGAGGTGTTCAGACTGTTTGAGGAAAAGACGGGTCTTCAGATCCTCGAGGGCTACGGGCAGACGGAGCTCACGCTCACGATTGGGAATCTCACGGGCACCACCCCCCGTCTCGGCTCCATGGGCAAGGCGATACCGCTTTACGACATCCAGCTTCTCGACCCGGACGGCAACGTTTGTGCAGCCGGTATGACCGGCGAAATCTGCATCCGCACCGGCGACCATGTGCCTGTCGGCCTGTTTTCCGGCTACTACCGCGACCCGGAGCGCACACGCGACGTATGGCACGACGGATATTACCACACCGGCGATACGGCGTGGCGCGACGAGGACGGCTATTACTGGTATGTCGGCCGCGCCGACGACGTTATCAAGTCCTCCGGCTACAGGATCGGGCCGTTTGAGATCGAAAGCATCATAGCTGAGCTCCCCTATATCCTCGAATGCGGCGTCTCCGCGTCACCGGACGAGGTCCGCGGCCAGGTCGTAAAGGCGAGCATTGTACTCACAGAGGGGACGAAACCGAGCGAGGAGCTTAAAAAAGAGATACAGGAATATGTAAAATCTCACACCGCGCCTTATAAATATCCGCGTATCGTGGTGTTCCGCGACTCGCTTCCGAAAACCATCAGCGGAAAAATTATAAGAAATCAGCTTTAAACGGTATTGACAAGTCAAAAATGTCGTGATATGATTCTTTACAAGTTTTAAAAGCGTTGACGGAGAGGGCAATCCACTTTTTCACGTTTGCAGAGAGATGGCGGCCGGTGAAAGCCATTAGCGTGCGTGTTTTGTTTGTAGCTCCCGAGCTGGAGAGGAGAAAGCGAGAGCAAGTAGATCTCTCCCGTGTTAGCCGCGTTAGTGCTTAGAGCTTGTTAGAGCTCAATGAGTGGTATCCGCCGCAAGACGGATGCAATTTGAGTGGTACCGCGGGCTTATATTCAGCTCGTCTCAAAGAATCCTATCTTTGAGACGGGCTTTTTTGTTCATCCCGTCTCGGCTCGGAGGTTTACTATGGACGAACAAAGAATTACCGGGATACAAGTCAAGATCCGTGAAATGGCGGGCAGAATCCGCGAAATGCGCAAGATAACGGGCTTTTCCGTGAGCGAGATGGCAAAGCGCACGGGCGTATCAGAAGATGAATACATCCTGTGCGAATCGGGTCAGAGCGATCTCAACATCGCATTTTTATACCGCTGTGCGCTGACTTTCGGCGTCGACGTCACAGATCTTATTGAGGGGCGCAGCCCAAAGCTCCGCTCATACACCCTCACCCGTGCCGGCACGGGCCAGAAAATCGAGCAGGCGCATCATATGACGTACTATAACCTCGCGTCGGATTTTCAGAACCGCTCTTCCCTCCCTCTGTACGTCGTCATACAGTACAGCAGCGAGGCGGAGCATGAGGATATTGAGCTTACGACGCATGAGGGGCAGGAGTGCGACCTTGTCATAAGCGGTCAGATGAAGATACAGATCGGCGAGCACACAGAGATACTCAATGCCGGCGACAGCATCTATTACGACAGCTCTACACCGCACGGCATGATAGCCCTGGGCGGCGAGGACTGCTGTTTCTACGCTATCGTTTTAGACCCCGTTGCGACGGCTGCCGGAAAAGAACAGGAAAAGATACTTTTCCCGGAAAAGCCGGTCTCTGACAGGGACAGCGAGGCTCGCATATATCGCAAATTCATCACACCCGTTGAAAACGAAAACGGGAAGCTCGAAAAGATCTTCTTTAAAAACGAGGAGTCCTTTAACTTTGCGTTCGACGTCGTCGATGCGCTCGGCGAGCAGAAACCGTCAAAACTTGCCATGCTGCACGTCTCCGAAGACGGGACTGAGCGCCGATTCACGTTTGAGGACATGAAAAAGGAGTCGGCGAGAGCGGCAAATTATTTCAAATCGCTCGGCATAAAGCACGGCGACCGCGTTATGCTGCTTTTGAAACGGCATTACCAGTTCTGGTTTGCGATCCTCGCCCTGCATAAGCTCGGTGCCGTAGCGATACCGGCGACAAACCAGCTTCAGGCGCACGATCTGAGCTACCGCTTCGACGCGGCAAATATCCGCGCGGTGTTGTGTACGGCCGACGGCGATACCGCCGCAGCCGTGGACGATGCAGCGGAAGGCTGCAAGCAGGTCGAGATCAAGATTATCGTCGGCGGCAAGCGTCACGGCTGGCATGATTTTGACGACGACTACAAGATATACAGCAGCCACTTTGACAGAACGGACGACTCCCCGTGCGGCAGCGACCCGATGCTTATGTTCTTTACATCAGGCACGTCAGGCTACCCAAAACTCGCCGCGCACAATTACAAATACCCGCTCGGCCACTTCATAACGGCCAAATACTGGCACAGGGTAAACCCTGACGGGCTTCACCTCACGATATCTGACACGGGCTGGGCAAAGGCGCTGTGGGGAAAATTATACGGTCAATGGCTGTGCGAGGCGGCGATATTCGTATACGACTTTGACAGATTTGACGCGGAGAAGATACTTCCGATGTTCGCGCGGTACAATATAACGACGTTCTGTGCGCCGCCGACAATGTACCGCATGCTTATAAAGGGCGATCTCGCACGCTTTGATCTGAGTTCGATACAGCACGCGTCGACGGCCGGCGAGGCCTTAAACCCTGAGGTGTTCCGTCAGTTTAACAAGGCAACGGGGCTTTCGATAATGGAGGGATTCGGCCAATCCGAATCGACGCTTATTATCGGAAACCTTGTCGGGGATACATATAAGATCGGTTCCATGGGCAAGCCCGTGCCGCTTTATGACGTTCACCTGCTGTCGCCCGAGGGTGAGGAGGCAGCCCCCGGCGTGACGGGAGAGATATGCATAAACATTGAAAACGGCATACCGTGCGGCCTCAGCTACGCATATGAGGGTACGCCGGATATCACGGCGGACACATGGCACGACGGGTTTTATCACACCGGCGACCTTGCCTGGAAAGATGAGGACGGATTTTTCTGGTATGTCGGCCGCGCCGATGACCTTATCAAGTCATCCGGCTACCGGATCGGCCCGTTTGAGATAGAAAACGTAATTATGGAGCTCCCGTACGTTCTTGAGTGCGGCGTGTCGTCCGCCCCGGACGAGCTGCGCGGTCAGGTCGTAAAGGCAAGCATCGTCTTGACAAACGGCGTCGAGCCGTCCGAGAAACTTAAAAAAGAAGTTCAGGAATACGTCAAGGAGCACACCGCACCGTATAAATACCCTCGTATCGTCGAATTTCGCGACTATCTCCCCAAGACGACGAGCGGCAAAATAATAAGAAAGCAGCTATAGACTATGGATTTCAAACGACTCACGCTCTTTGCCGGTCATTACGGCAGCGGAAAAACCAACATAGCGTTGAATTACGCCGTCTGGCTGCGTGAAAAGGGGCTTTCGGTCACGATGGCCGATCTTGACATCGTAAACCCTTATTTCCGCACGAAAGACAGCGAGGAAGCTTTAAATAAACTCGGTATAGAGCTTATCTGTTCGCCGTTTGCAAACAGCAACCTCGATGTTCCGGCAATGCCGAAAGAGATATACGCGCTTGTCGACGACCACTCGCAATACGGCGTGCTCGACATAGGCGGCGACGACCGCGGCGCGCTCGCGCTCGGTAGATATGCGCCGGAGATCCTCAGCGAGGGCAACTACGAGATGCTTTTCGTGATAAATCGCTCCCGCCCGCTTACACGGACGGTGGACGATACGCTTTCCGTAATGCGTGAGATCGAGGCCGCCGGAGGCGTGAGCTTCACCGCCATTGTAAACAACACAAACCTGGGGCTTGCAACAACGGCGCAGGATGTACTGGACAGCGTATCATACGCGCGCGGAGTCTCGGAGGCGTCGGGACTTCCGATAAAAATGACGTCGGTAAAGCAAGAGCTTATGCCGGAGCTTCAGGAGAAGATCGATGATCTGTTCCCGCTGCGTTTGCAGGAGCTTTATTACCAAATCAAAACGGAAAAATAGCGCCGGACGCCGTTTTTCTGAAAATAAAATGGCGCGCCGCGCGCCAAAACGCGGCAAAATCCGAAATCTGCGGCAGAAAAACGCCGTCTTGAGAGCAAAGATCGTTTTATTCTTACTGCGATTCGGAAAATAAGCGACAAAAGGAGAACATTATGGCTAAAGTGACGTTTCAAGAAGAGCTGTGCAAGGGCTGCGGTCTTTGCGTAAACGCCTGTCCAAAGAACATTCTCATTCTGTCAAGGACGAGGCTGAACCAAAAAGGACATTCCCCGGTTGAGATAACGGATCAGGAAAAATGTATCGGATGCGCGTTCTGCGCGACGATGTGCCCCGACTGCGTGATCACCGTAGAGCGATAAGAAAGGAGCAGCTTACAATGGAAAAAGTTCTTATGAAGGGCAACGAGGCGATAGCCGAAGCCGCTATCCGCGCCGGCTGCCGCCACTACTTCGGTTACCCGATCACACCGCAGACCGAGGTCGCGGCTTACATGGCAAAGCGTATGCCGAAAATTGACGGCGTCTTTCTGCAGGCCGAGAGTGAAATTGCCGCTATAAACATGGTATACGGCGTTTCGGCAACCGGCAAACGTGTTATGACATCTTCCTCAAGCCCCGGGATCGCGCTTAAAACGGAGGGTATATCTTACCTCGCGGGCGCGGATCTTCCGGCTCTCATCGTAAACGTACAGCGCGGCGGGCCGGGACTCGGCGGCATACAGCCGTCCCAGGCGGATTACTTCCTCGCGACGCGTGGCCCGGGTCACGGCGACTTCCATGTTCTCGTTTTGGCGCCGTCTTCCGTTCAGGAAATGGCCGATCTGACGGTCCGTGGGTTTGAGCTCGCCGAAAAATACAGGATGCCCGCGATGCTTCTCGCCGACGGCACGATGGGGCAGATGATGGAGCCGGTCGTCCTTCCTGAGGAGCAAAAGCCCGCCGCAAAAGCACCCGGCTGGGCAGTTACGGGCACCGAGTGCAAGCGCCCGCACAATATAGCCAACTCGCTCTACCTATCACCCGCCGAGCTTGAACGCCTCAACGTCGAGCGTTTTGAGCGTTACGCCGAGGTCGAAAAAAATGAGGTCATGTGGGAAGAATTCATGATGGACGACGCAGAGGTCTGTGTCGTATCGTGCGGCATCACCGCCCGCGTATCTCGCAACGCCATTATCGAGGCGCGCGCGATGGGTATCAAGGCCGGTATGATCCGTCCGATAACGCTCTGGCCGTTCCCGAAGAAGCCTCTTCTCGCCGCGGCCGACAAGGTAAATGCGTTCCTCACCGTTGAGCTCAGCATGGGGCAGATGCATGAGGACGTTGAGCTTGCGATACGCTGCAAGAAGCCAGTCTATATGTGCAACCGCGTCGGCGGCATGATACCGTCGCCGGACGAGGTGCTGAACAGCATAAAAAAAGCCGCCGAAGAAGGAGGTAAGGCACAATGATCGTATTTGAGAAACCGAAATCTTTGACAGACGCCGTCATGCACTACTGCCCGGGCTGTACCCACGGTATAGTACACCGCCTGGTCGCCGAGACGATAGACGAGCTCGGCATCGAGGGCAAGACCATCGGCATCGCGCCGGTCGGCTGTTCCGTCTTGGCATACAATTACTTCACCTGCGACATGATCGAGGCCGCGCACGGACGCGCTCCGGCCGTTGCGACGGGCGTTAAGCGTTCGCTCCCCGACAACATCGTATTTACATACCAGGGCGACGGCGACCTCGCATCCATAGGGATGTGCGAGACGATACACTCCGCCGCACGCGGTGAGAATATAACGATAATCTTTATAAACAACGCCATATACGGCATGACCGGCGGACAGATGGCTCCGACGTCACTCATCGGGCAGATCACGCAGACCTCTCCGTACGGGCGCAACGCCGACACGCAGGGATATCCGATCCGCGTCTGTGAGCTTTTGAGCGAACTTGACGGGCCTGCGTATCTCGAGCGCGTGACCGTAAACAGCGTTCCGCAGGTCAAAAATGCAAAGCGCGCGATCAAAAAGGCGTTCCAGAACCAGATCGACGGCAAAGGCTTTTCACTTGTTGAAGTGCTGTCCTCCTGCCCGACAAACTGGGGTATGACGCCGCAGGACGCGCTCAAGTGGATCGACGAGAAGATGATCCCGTACTATCCGCTTGGCGTATTCAAAGATAAGGAGGGTTAAGCCATGAGAGAAAATCAAATCATAATCGCAGGTTTCGGCGGTCAGGGTCTTCTGTTTTCCGGCAAGGTTCTGGCATATGCCGGTCTTCACGAGGGCAGGCATTTGAGCTGGCTTCCCTCATACGGGCCGGAGATGCGCGGCGGCACGGCTAACTGCAACGTCATTTTGAGCGACCGTGACGTCGGCTCCCCTATCGTGACGCATCCCGACATACTTATGGTCATGAACACGCCGTCGCTTGACAAATACGAGGACGAGGTACAGCCCGGAGGCAGCATATTTATCGACAGCTCGCTTATAACCCGCAAGGTTCGCCGCACCGACGTTACTGCACATTACATCCCGGCGACGCAGATCGCCGTCGATCTCGGGCTTCCGACACTTGCAAACATGGTGCTGCTCGGCGCGCTCGTAAAAGACACGGGCTGCATTGAGGACGAGTCGCTGAAAGCCTCGCTCGAGCAGGTCATACCGGCGCGCAGAGCCAATATGCTTGAGCTCAACCTCAAAGCACTGCAGGCGGGAAAGGACTACGACGCATGAAGGTCTCCTGTGTCCAGATGAACATGCTGCTCTCGCAGCCGGAGGAGAACTTTGCGCATGCTGAGCGGCTTGTGAGACAGGCGGCCGAAAATAAGCCTGATGTTATCGTCCTGCCGGAAACGTGGAACACGGGTTTTTTCCCGAAAAACGATCTGCGCTCGCTGTGTGACAATGAGGGAGAGCGCACGAAAGCGGTTTTCGGGGCGCTTGCGCGCGAACTTGGCGTGAATATCGTCGCGGGGAGCGTCTCTGACCTGCGCGGAGAGAAAATTTATAACACGGCATATATTTTCAACCGTAACGGCGGACTTGTCGCCTCGTATGACAAGACTCACCTGTTCTCGCCGATGGGCGAGCATGAGAGCTATGAAAAGGGCGGCCGTCTCTGTCGCTTTGAGCTTGACGGCGTAAAATGCGGTATTATAATATGTTACGATATCCGTTTTCCGGAGCTTATACGGTCGCTCGCGCTTGAGGGAATGGATGTGCTGTTTGCCGTCTCGCAGTGGCCCGCCGCTAGAAACGCCCACCTGCAGACGCTGGCGGCGGCTCGCGCCATTGAAAATCAGGTATTTCTCGCGTGCTGCAATTCCTGCGGAGTCGCTGAAAGCACCGTTTACGGCGGCGGTTCTGTGATGCTCGACCCGCTCGGTCAGGTGCTTGCGCACGCCGGAGACAAAGAAGAGATCATCTCGGCCGAATTTGATATCGGCACTATACAGCAAATTCGCGGCAGTATC
>CALXCR010000050.1 GCA_944386855.1 uncultured Oscillospiraceae bacterium | reverse complement strand
CCTTTTTCAAAGACCCGGGCGCATTTGACCTCCGAAAACTTGAAAAAACGGCCGCAACGCTTCCGGACGGATGTGAGCTCGCGCTTATTGACAGGGTGCTGTACGAAACGTGCCTTGTAACCGATTGGGCGCGGGATCTCGTATCAAATTACCCGGATTTTGAGACGTACGGCCGAATAGGGATCGGTGTTGCGGTGCTTAAAAACGGCGAGCTTGTAGCCGGAGCGTCGTCGTACTCGAGCTACATGGGCGGTATCGAGATCGAGATAGACACGAAAGAGGAGTGCAGGCGGCGCGGGCTCGCCTTAGCCTGCGGCGCGCGGCTCATTTTGGAATGTCTCGACCGCGGACTGTACCCCAGCTGGGACGCGGCAAACCTCGCCTCTGTCGGACTTGCCAAAAAGCTCGGATACAGGTTTGACCGCGCGTACACGGCGTATGAGACGTACGGCGGCCGGTCGGCCGAGCGGTAACGATGCCGTATTCGCGCGTACAGCGGCAAAGCGGGACAGACACATGGACAAAATGATGCCGCACTGCCGATCAAAAGCCGGCCGCATAAAAACCTTGCCGGCTAACTTCCGCGCCTTTAGCTGTTGCAAGGCATCACGTTAAATGATATAATCTTAATAAATACACAGTATTATAATTTTAAGGAGGTTTTATTATGTGGAACGACATTCAGACCGGCAAATATGAGGGTATGATCGCGGAAACCGTCGTTATCGAGGGCTTTGGAGGCGACAGGATACACGCATATTACTCCAGGCCGCTCGGCGAAGGGCCGTACCCCGGCATAGTGCTTATCCCGCATATGCCCGGCTGGGACGAGTTCTGCCGTGAGGCGGCAAGGCGTTTTACACAGCACGGCTACGCCGTCGTCTGCCCCGACATTTACTGCAGAGTGGGACATGGGACGCCTGTTGAAATATCGCAGAAATCGCGCGAAGCCGGCGGTCTCGCCGACGAGAGCGTTATGGGCGACTGCGCGGGAGCGGCGGCATTTCTGAGGACACAGGCTTACGCTAACGGTAAAGTCGGCGTTATCGGAATGTGCTCCGGCGGACGCCACGCATTCCTCGCGGCATGTCAGGTGGATGGTATCGACGCCGCCGTGGACTGCTGGGGCGGCGGAGTCTACGATGAAAGAACGGATCTCAAGGGCGAAAAATACGCTGCGATAGATTTTGCCGACAAGCTCGGATGCCCGCTGCTTGGCATATTCGGAAACGACGATATGCACCCGTCGGCCGAAGAGGTCAACAAACTGGAGGAAGAACTTAAAAAGCTCGGCAAGGACTATGAGTTCCACCGCTATGACGGCGCCGGCCACGGCATCTGGTACTACCATAACCAGATGTACAGGCAGGAACAGGCAATGGATTCATGGGAAAAGGCGTTTGATTTCTTTGAGAAGAATCTGCGCGGATAAATAAGCTTAAAAACGCTCAGGGCGGCATAAAACGCCGCCCTTTGATGTTTTATCGGAAGGGTGGTCTGCAAAAATGGCTGATATGGCGCGGGCGAAAACGCAGTTTGCCGCGATGGCGAAGCCGGTCGGCTCGATATGCAACATGCGCTGTCACTACTGCTACTATCTCGAGACCGATGAGTATGCGGCAAAGACGGCAAGTCCCGTCATGCCGGATAAGCTGCTCGAGGAATATATAAAGCAGTACATAACGGGGAATACAGGACCTGCCGTGTCGTTCGTATGGCACGGCGGCGAGCCGACGCTCGCGGGGATAGATTTTTACAGGCGGGCCGTAGAACTGCAGAAAAAATACCTCCCATCCGGATGGGAATGCTGGAACAATCTGCAAACGAACGGACTTGCGCTTGACGACGAGTGGTGCGCGTTTTTGGCGGAGAATAAATTTGACGTGGGGCTTAGTATAGACGGCTCACAGTACGTCCACGATCTGTACCGCCGCGATACGGCCGGAAACGGGACGTATGAACGCGTCCGCGACAGCGCGCGGCGTCTCATCTCTCATGGGGTGCGCCCCGATCTGCTGTGCACGGTTACCTCTGATTCGGCAAAAGACCCTCTGTCGGTATACCGCGGACTGCGTGAACTCGGCACGGGCTGGATACAGTTTATCCCGATTGTTCGCCGCGGCGAAAACGGCGAGGTCACTCCCGATTCCGTCACGCCCGACGGGTACGGCAGGTTTTTAAACGACATATTCGACGAGTGGATATTAAACGACCTCGGAAAAGTCGATGTACAGCTTTTTGCGGAGACGGCAATGGTGCTCGCGGGAGGCGAGGCGAGCTTATGCTGGATGGTGCCGACGTGCGGGCGTGTGCTGATAGTCGAGCACGACGGCAACGTCTACTCGTGCGACCACTTTGTAAATCCCGAGCATCGGATAGGAAATATAGAGACGGACAGTCTCGAGACGCTAATAAACCTGCCCCGGCAGGTGAAATTCGGAAACAACAAGCGCGACGCACTGACCGCGCAGTGCGTAAAATGCCGCTGGAGGCGTATATGCAACGGCGGATGTCCGAAAGACCGCTTCGCCGTGACTGATGACGGGGAGAGCGGGCTGTACTACCTATGCCGCGGACTGCACGACTTTTTCGACCATTCGGCCGACCGCCTCTCTAAACTCATGCAGATGCGTTCGCGCGGGATGAAGCCCGCCGCTATGATGGATCGCTTCCGACGCGAGGAGATGGAGAAGTGGAAAAACGTCGGACGCAACGACCCGTGTCCATGCGGCAGCGGCAAAAAAGCTAAAAACTGCTGCTGGTGGAAACGGCCGTAGCGCAAATTCCATATGTACAAACAAGCCCGGCATCTTATGTGCCGGGCTTGTTTATGCTTTAAAATCACTTTAAAAAATTTGGCTTAGGCAAAATGATGAAAATGAAAGCGCATTTTTGTATTTGTTTACAAACCGTTCATATAAAATATGGATTTTGTTCATCACAATACTGTGCATTTAAGTATAATTTTAAATATTCTAAAATTAAAATATTTAAGGAGGTGTCATATGCGCATGCTTAAGCTGCCGGAAATTGGGATAAAGCTTGTAAGGCTTCACGATAAAATTTTTGCGCCGCTTGCAAAAAAATACGAGATAAATCAGAGTACTATGGGCGTCATAATTTTTATTGCCGATCACCCCAGTATGAATACCGCACGGGACATATGCCGTGAGCATATGCTCAAAAGCGCCATAGCGTCCGTAGCCATAGAAAACGCGATACAGAGCGGTTATCTCAGACGTGAGCCGGACAAAAACGACAGGCGGATACAGCGGCTCTACATCACGAAAAAAGCCCTCCCGCTCATAGACGAGTCACGCCGCCGGCATGAAGAGTTTGAGGCTATGATCCTGAGCGATATGACAGATGATGAAATCGAAACGTATATTGAGCTCTCCGAAAAATTGCTTAAAAGAATAAATTCATTAGACCCTGGAGGAAAACAAAAATGCTGAGACTTTTAACGAAAATGAGGAGACGGGACGCGATCTCAGCCGTTATATGCGCGCTGTTCGTTATGGGACAGATATATTTTGATCTCGCGCTCCCTGATTACATGAGTGAAATGACCGTCATGCTCGAAACACCGGGCAGCACGACGTCTGACATATGGGACGTCGGATTTAAGATGCTCGCCTGCGCCGTCGCAAGCGGGGTGCTGTGCATCGTGTGCAGCTTTCTCGCGGCAAGAACGGCGTCGGGATTCAGCTATACGCTGCGCGAGGAGCTGTTTCACAAGGTGACAGATTTCGGACACGAGGAACTGTCACGCTTCTCGATACCGAGCCTTATAACGCGTACGACAAACGATATCACGCAGATACAGATGGTCATCGCGATGGGACTTCAGCTCATGGTAAAAGCGCCTGTAATGGCTGTGTGGGCAATAATCAAGATAGTCGGCAAAAACTATACGCTGTCCGCCATAACGGGCGGTTTTGCGGCGACGGTGCTTGTGTTCATGATATCGATCATGCTGATCGTACTGCCGAAAGTACGCCGCGTGCAGAAACAGACAGACGATATCAACAGAATCGCGCGTGAAAACCTAAACGGTATAAACGTTGTACACGCGTTCAACGCGGAGGAATATCAGAACGAAAAATTTGAAAAAGCCAATACTACGCTTACAAATACACAGCTTTTCAACCAGCGCGTGTTCTCGCTGATGCAGCCTGTGATGAATCTTGCGATGAACGGGCTGGCCCTCGTCATATACTGGGTAGGTGCTGCGATAGTAAACGGCATATCGGCTGCGGATACGGCGCTGCGCATTTCGACGTTCAGCGATGTTATAACATTCAGCACATACGCGACACATGTTGTAATGTCGTTTTCGATGCTTGTAATGATATTTATGTTTCTGCCGTCGGCGCAGGTATCCGCCACGCGTATAAACGAGGTTCTGCGCACGAATATCAAGCTGCGCGAGGGCTCGGTTACAACAGCGCCGGAAGTCGGTACGGTAGAGTTTAGGAACGTGTCGTTCCACTATCCGTCGTCACCGCAGGATCAGCTTAAAAATATCAGCTTCAAGGTAAACCGCGGCGAGACGATCGCATTTATCGGCGCCACGGGTTCCGGCAAGACTACACTTATAAGCCTTATTGCGAGATTTTACGACGCTACGGGCGGAGAAGTGCTTGTAGACGGCGTAAACGTCAAGGACTATACATTCGACGCGCTGTATGACCGTCTCGGCTACGTCACGCAGAGGGCAATACTTTTCGCCGGTACGATAAAGGACAACGTGACGTTCGGCGAATGCGGACACGAAATAACGGAGGACGGCGTATACGAGGCGCTCGATCTCGCTCAGGCTACGGAATTTGTCGATAACCTGCCGGCCAGAGCCGATTCGCCCATAACTCAGGGCGGACGCAACGTGTCCGGCGGCCAGAAGCAGCGAATATCGATCGCGAGGGCGCTTGCAAGAAAGCCGGAGGTAATGATATTCGACGACTCGTTCTCGGCGCTGGACTACAAGACGGATGCAATGCTGCGCGCGGGACTCGCTACAAGGCTGAAAGGCACGACATGCCTTATCGTGGCACAGCGTATCGGTACGATCAAAAACGCCGATAAAATAGTCGTTTTAGACGACGGCGAGGCCGTCGGCATCGGCACGCACGACGAGCTTATGAAATCGTGCGAGGTCTACCGCGAGATAGCCATGTCGCAGCTTTCGGCTGAAGAGCTTGGAGAGGAAGGAGCGTGATACCATGAGAGAAAGAAATTTTGAAAAGGGTAATATAAGTGTTGCGGCCAAAAAACTCTTAAATTATGTTGGAAATTTGAAAATCCCTGCCGCCGTTGCGCTCGTATTCGCGGCTCTCGGCGCGGTTTTAACAATCATCGGACCTGACTATTTAAGTCAGATGACAAACGAGATCTCGGCCGGCCTGTACGGCGACGTTGATATGGAAGCCATCGGAAAACTCGGCGCTTTCCTGCTTACTATATACATCGCAAGCTCGGTATTCATGTTCATACAGCACTATATAATGGCGACGGTGACGCTGCGCCTCTCAAAGAAGCTGCGCGGAGATATATCGCGCAAGATAAACAACGTACCGCTTAAATTCTTCGGAACGGTGTCAACGGGTGATATTTTAAGCCGCCTGACAAACGACGTTGTAAACCTTCAGCAGGCGCTTTCAAATGCCCTGCCGTCCATAATAAGCTCCGTTGCGCAGTTTATCGGATGTCTTATAATGATGTTCGTAACAGAGTGGCATCTGGCGCTCTCCGCGATATCGGTTACGGCGCTCGGATTTTTAGTCATGATCGTCGTAATATCTCACTCGCAGAAATACTTTGTTGCCCGTCAGCGCAGTCTCGGCGCTGTAAACGGCTACGTTGAGGAGATGTACTCCGGACATGACGTCGTGCGCATATCGCGCGCCGATGAGAAGATAAAAAACGCGTTTGCAAAGCTCAACCGCGAGCTTTATGACGCTAACTGGAGATCGCAGTTTCTTGCGGGCATTATGCAGCCGCTCATGGGCGTCGTCGGTAACGTGGGATACGTTGTTGTATGCGTTGTCGGTTCAATGCTTATCATGAACGGCGAGGGTAATTTTGGAGACATTGTGGCGTTTATTATGTATGTGCGTCTGTTTACAAGCCCGCTCAGCAATATCGCGCAGGGTATGACGAATATGCAGACAGCCGCCGCCGCGGGCGAGCGCATATTCAGTTTCATCGAGGAAGAGGAGATGGAGGACGATACCGATAAGCTCGGCACGCCGGAGACGGTGCGCGGAGAAGTCGAATTCAGAAACGTCCGTTTCAGCTATCCGTCAAACCCTGATAAGATAATCATAAAGGGTTTCTCCGCCCATGTGCAGCCCGGTCAGAAGGTCGCTATAGTAGGTCCTACCGGCGCCGGCAAAACAACGATGGTAAACCTGCTGATGAAGTTCTTTGACATCAACAGCGGCGAGATTTTGATCGACGGCATCCCGATATCGCAGATGAAGCGAAGCGCCGTCCACGATATGTTCAGCATGGTGCTTCAGGATACATGGACGTTTGAGGGTACGGTGCGTGAAAACCTGACGTATAATAAGGATGGCGTGTCGGAGGAGACTCTCGAGAGGGCCTGCCGCGCCTGCGGCATATACAGCTTCATCCGCTCGCTCCCGAACGGGCTCGACACTGTGCTCAACGAGAATACGACGATATCCGCCGGCCAAAAGCAGCTTTTAACAATAGCAAGGGCGATGGTACAGAACAGCCCGATGCTTATCTTAGACGAGGCGACGTCCTCCGTCGATACGCGTACCGAGCTAATAACTCAGCGCGCTATGGATAAGCTGACGGAAAACAGAACGAGTTTCGTCATAGCCCACCGGCTGTCTACGATACGAAATGCAGACCTGATACTCGTACTTAAAGACGGCGACATTATCGAGCAGGGTACGCACGAGACTCTGCTTGAAAAGGGCGGATTCTACGCCGACCTGTACCGTTCGCAGTTCGAAAAAGTTTCATAACAACAAACCGGCAAAACAAACCGGCGGGGCGCTTTTAAAGCGCCCCGCCGCAGTCTGTCGGAAAAGACACGCCTTTTCCGACAGAAGGAATAGCATGACGGGCAGGACTCGATTGCATACGCAAAAGTCGCCCTCCCCGTCATGAGAAGTGTCATTTTCGATGCGCATGTCCTCGAAAATGACAGATTTTATTTTGTTCCGCCCTCAGCGGAGGGCGGAATTCTGCGAAGCTCCTCATATAGAGCCCGCGGCGCAGCGCTTTTAAGAGCGCTGCGCCTGTTTTTAGTACACATATTAATGACCCTGTGTATGAAATGTTTGCGCGGTATCTATTCATCACCGGTAAGCGTTATGAGCATGCCCATTCCGGAATCCGTATATGCTATGCTCAAATACACGCCGTCTTTGTAGAGCATCGTCCCGACGGAAACCTCGTTCCCCTCCGAGGCTATCTCGGAATAGCCGAGCTCCTTAAGCTTGTTGATATACTCGTCCGCCTCCGTTTGCGATATGCCGTTAAACGTTATCATATACCGCCCGTCGTCGGAAAAGTCCATTATGTAATCGACGCTTCCGTGCTCCGGCTTTATAATCTGCGCCGTAAATTCGTTTTCGGGGTATTCCATCACATACTCGGGACTCACATCCTCCGGAACGACCCACGCGCTGTCCCAGCCCGTATCGGGCGGATTGATTGTTTCCGGACTTTTCCCGCCGCAGCCCGTTATAAATGTCACGCAAAACACCGTGATAAATAATAAAATGCAGTTTAAACGCTTCATATTTTCTTCTCCTATGTCATTTTGCTCCGCGGCGGTATCGGATCGTCATGATGACGGCAACCGCCATAGCTGCTATGCCGATAACTACCAAAAGCATCGGTACGTCAAGTCTTGCCGATTCGATCTTGATGGAGGTCATTGAGTCCGAGTATCCTATCGCATCGTTCGGCACGGAAGAAAAGCGAGAGAGAAGTCCCGCCGCCAGAGCCAAAACGGCGAAAATGGAGACGACTGTTATCTGACGACGCCGTCTTAATCTTAAGCACTCGGTGCGGCTTACCCCCATTTGCTCATTTATATTGTCGGCAAACTCCTCCGGACTGCCGAGACGGCCGATGACCTGCTCCTCGCTTTCCCCGTGTTCACGGGCGGAGGCAAATATCTCCTTTAGATCGCGCAGCACTTCTTTTTTCGCCCTGCCGGAAACGACAAGGGCTTTTTTTACCTGCATTATGTATTTTTCCATTGTTTTCAAACCTCCGCAGAATCGGCCTCACCGATGAAATCATCCACACACGCGGTATACTGCCGCCAGAATGCGGTGAGCTCGTTTAACGTCTCACGCCCCTGTTCGGTGATCGAATAATATTTTTTAAGCCCGCCGTTTGCCGCCGCCGGTGCGAGCCTGCACCGTATAAGCCCGGCCTCCTGAAGGCGGTACAGTATCGGATATACCGTTCCCTCGCGCGCATACCCCAAAACGGCGGCGCTGCGGTTTAGCTTGGTGATTATTTCGTACCCATACGTCTCTTTTTTCGATATCAGGCACAGAAGTATCATTTCAAGCGCGCCCTTTTTAAACTGCCGAACATACCGGCTGTCCACGTTCCCCACCTCCAGTTTATGCAACACTAATTAGTATTGCTAAGTAGTGCCATTATATAGCTTTCTACGCGATGTGTCAAGCGATTTAACTGTCTGTTTTCCATCCAAAAACCGCCTTTTTGCAATATGTGCAGGCATATTGCCGAAAAAGGCCTCGGTTTTTATGCAAATTCACGAAATAAACGGTGTTGACTTTAGAGATGAAACGTGCTAAAGTAAATTCACTAGATTAATACACCACAACGCTATGACGAAAATAAGTAGGGAGTCTGCTTCCTTTTCAGAGAGCTGCCGGTCGGTGCAAGGCGGTAAAGGGGCGCTTTTCGAATACCTTTCCGAGCGGCATGCTGAAAATTTACAGTAGGCATCGACGGGTTCGCCCGATACAGCGAACAGGATATGACAGTGTCCGATGAGGTCATATGCGTAAGCGTATGATAAATTGAGGTGGTACCACGGGTTTTCTCGTCCTCTTGCCAGATGATGGCAAGAGGACTTTTTTGTTGTAAAAATTCTGCCGGGCACATATTTCCCGCGTGGATCAGGCTATTGTAAAGGAGAAATTTAGATGGTAATAACGGATTTTCTGGAGAAAAACGCAAGACTGTACGGTTCTGAGATAGCGCTTGTCGAGATAAACCCCTCTGAAGAGCGCGACAAAGCCACAACGTGGCGCGAGGCGAGCCTTATCGAGGTAGCCTCAAACGCGCCGTACAGGCGTGAGATAACATGGCGGCAGTTTGATAAAAACGCGAACCGCTTTGCAAATCTCTTGCTCAGCCGAGGTATCCGGCGCGGCACAAAAGTCGGAATACTGCTTATGAACTGCCTCGAGTGGCTGCCGATATACTTCGGCATACTCAAAGCCGGCTGTATCGCCGTGCCGCTGAATTACCGCTACTCCTCCGGCGAGATAGAGTACTGCCTGGAGCTCGCCGATGTAGAGGTGCTCATATTCGGCCCTGAATTTACCGACAGGCTTTCGCTGATAAAGCCGTTTCTCGACGAAGAGGTAAACTATGTGTTTTTTGTCGGCTGTGAAAAACAGCGCCCCGATTTTGCCGAGCCGTACAATATGCTCGTGAATTTCTGCTCGTTTGAAGCTCCTCCGATATCGTGTACCGAGGATGATCACGCCGCCATATACTTCTCGTCGGGAACTACGGGTTTTCCGAAAGCCATACTGCATAACCACAGGGCGCTGCTGTCCGCGTGTCTGACGGAGCAGAACCACCACCACCAGACGAGACGCGATGTGTTTTTGTGTATCCCGCCGCTGTACCATACCGGCGCGAAGATGCACTGGTTCGGAAGCCTTATGTCGGGAAGCCGTGCCGTACTGCTGCGCGGCGTAACGCCGGAATGGATACTCCGCACGGTGTCTGAGGAAAAAGTCACGATAGTATGGCTTTTAGTGCCGTGGGCGCAGGATATTTTAGATGCGATAGAGTCGGGTGCAGTGTCGCTGGACAACTATATGCTCGACCAGTGGCGGCTTATGCACATAGGAGCACAGCCCGTGCCACACAGTCTTATAATGCGCTGGAAACAGCATTTTCCGCACCATGAGTACGATACAAATTACGGACTTTCCGAGTCGATAGGCCCGGGATGCGTACATCTCGGCG
This sequence comes from uncultured Oscillospiraceae bacterium, assembly GCA_944386855.1. Lineage (GTDB taxonomy): Bacteria > Bacillota > Clostridia > Oscillospirales > Oscillospiraceae > CALXCR01. The sequence continues at coordinate 12,916 of CALXCR010000050.1, read as the reverse complement.
TGGAGAACATCGACAAGGTCGGCGCTATCGGCAAGGCGGGCTACCGCTGGCAGACGAGAATAGTCGACGAAAACGGCGACGAATGTGCCGAAAATCAGGTGGGCGAGCTCACCGTAAAGGGCGACGGCGTCATGCTGTGCTACTATAAAAACCCGAAAGCGACGGCAGAGGTGCTTAAGGACGGATGGCTTTATACAGGAGATATGGCCTATAAAGATGAGGATGGCTTTATATTTCTTGTAGACCGCAAAAAAGACGTCATCATAATGGGCGGAGAGAACATATATCCCGTTCAGATAGAGGATTTCATGCACCACAACGCAAAAATAAAGGACGTCGCGGTCATCGGCCTGCCCGATGACAGGCTGGGCGAGATCGCCGCTGCGATCATCGAGATAAAAGACGGTATGGAGTGTACCGAGGACGAGATAAACGAGTTCTGCAAACACCTCCCGCGGTATAAGCGTCCGCGGAAAATAATATTTGATAAAGTCCCGCGCAATCCGACGGGAAAGATAGAAAAGCCGGCTTTAAGGCAGAAATACTGCGCCGACCGGCTTGTTGAGAGCCAGACGAAGAAATAAAAGGAAGTGGCCGAATGACTCACGATAATTTAATAAAACTTACGATACTCGTATTATTTTTCGGCAGTATGATAGCCGTTGGCCTGTACTGCCGCCGCCACTCGGCGAGCGTAGACGGATTTATTCTCGGCGGACGCTCCGTCGGCGCGTGGCTCACTGCTTTTGCCTATGGTACATCATACTTCTCCGCCGTCATTCTGGTCGGCTATTCAGGCCAGTTCGGCTGGAAATACGGAATTGCCTCAACGTGGATAGGCCTTGGAAACGCGCTTATCGGCTCGTACATGGCGTGGGCGCTGCTTGGCAGGCGAACGAGAGTCATGACGCAGCACCTCGGCAGCAAAACCATGCCTGATTTCTTTATGAAGCGGTACGACAGCCGCGGACTCAAGATCGGTTCTGCCATGATAGTGTTCGTCTTCCTCATTCCGTATGCCGCGTCGCTGTACAACGGGCTTTCACGGCTTTTTGCAATGGCGTTTGACATAGACTACACCGTCTGCATAGTCATAATGGCACTGCTTACCGCGGTGTACGTCATCGCCGGAGGGTACATGGCGACGGTCATCAACGACTTTATACAGGGTATCATCATGCTAGCCGGTATTGTTATCGTGGTCGCGGCCGTTTTACGGGGATTCGGAGGATTTAACGAGGCGATGATTTCCCTGTCCCATGTCGAGGACGAGACAGTGTCACAGGCCGCCGGCATATTTACGTCGTTTTTCGGCCCCGAACCGTTTAATATCCTGTGCGTCGTCATACTGACTTCGCTTGGCACATGGGCTTTGCCCCAGATGACGCAGAAATTCTACGCGATACGCGATGAAAAAGCGATAGAAAAGGGGACTGTCATATCCACGCTGTTTGCCGCCGTCGTGGCCGGCGGGTGCTACTTCATGGGCGGATTCGGCCGGCTGCTGTCCGATAAGGTGGATATCGCCGCAAATGGATACGACTCTATAATCCCGACTATGTTTGCCGACTTTTCGCCGTTGCTAATAAGCCTGGTGATAGTCCTCGTGCTCGCCGCGTCGATGTCGACGCTCTCGTCGCTCGTTTTGACCTCGAGCTCAACACTGACTCTCGACCTCATCGACGAGTGCGCGAAAAAGAAGCTCGATGAAAAGCGTCAGTTAGTTGTGATCCGTGCACTTATCCTGTTCTTCATCGTCGTGTCGACGGCTATCGCCGTAATACAGTATAAATACAATATCGCGTTTATAGCGCAGCTCATGGGCCTGTCGTGGGGAGCTATGGCCGGGGCGTTTCTCGGCCCGTACCTCTGGGGGCTTTACAGCAAAAGGGTAACGGTGGCGTCCGTCTGGGCAAGTTTTGCGTTCGGCGTCGGCGTGATGATACTTAATACGTTTGCGCCGTCGATTTTCCCGACGTGGCTTCAGTCGTCGATAAACTGCGGCGCGTTTGTAATGGTCGCAAGCCTTGTTATCGTACCTCTCATAAGCCTTGTAACGCCGAAGCCCGATAAAAATAAGCTGGATGAAGTTTTCTCCTGCTACGAGGAGAAGATGACGGCTACGGCGAAGGATTTCATCGGATATGCCGGAAAAAGCGGGAAATAAAACTTCATGCGCCTCTTCCTTTTGCATGTTATCGCAGTGCGTACACGACGCATGAAGTTTTGCGCATGTGGGCCGTTCCGGCCCACGCGCTTTGATCTCATGGCTGTGCCGCTGAAAGCGGCACATGGCCGTTTTTGCTATGCTTTTGCATAGCAAAAATATAATGACAGGGGCACAGCTTACGCTAACCAAAATTTACGTTTGTATAAAAAACGCAAAATCCGGAAATTCGTGTTGACTTTAGCTTGAAAAAGCGTTAAAATCAATTTAGTTTTCTTTATATGTTTAACGCGATGATGAAAACCAGTAGATTTCATGTCCCGTTTTCAGAGAACCGCCGGTAGGTGCAAGGCGGCAGGCGGGCGGATATCGAATTCCTTTCGGAGCGGCTTGCTGAAATAGCAGTAGGCAATGACGGGTGCGCCCGGTAAAGCGCGTGGGATATGACTGTATCCTGTAAGGCTGCCTGTGTGAGCAGGCGGTAAACCGAGGTGGTACCACGGAGCTTATTCGTCCTCTTGTCTAACGGCAAGAGGGCGTTTTTTTCATATACAGGCATATTTCTGCTCCGGCGGATGCGCTTTTAGGCGCTGCCGCAGGGCATGAGCGTGGAAGCGGCATATATAGAAGTCATTTTTTACATATAAAAAGTCTTAAAAAGGAGAAAGTGTATGAAGACATTGATGTTGGGCAATGCCGCGGCAGCGCGCGGCATATACGAAGCGGGCTGCCGCGTCGTATCGAGCTATCCCGGCACGCCAAGTACCGAGATAACGGAGGAGTGCGCCAAATACGACGAGATATACTGCGAGTGGGCGCCGAATGAAAAAGTCGCGATGGAGGTCGCTTTCGGCGCGTCCGTCGCGGGGAGAAGAAGCTTCTGCGGCATGAAGCACGTCGGCTTAAATGTCGCCGCCGATCCGCTTTTCACGGCGTCGTATACGGGAGTAAACGCCGGCATGGTCATCGGCGTCGCCGACGACGCGGGGATGCACTCCAGCCAGAACGAGCAGGATTCACGGCACTACGCGATAGCCGCGAAACTCCCGATGCTTGAACCGGCCGATTCGGCTGAGGCGTACGAGTTTGCAAAGTTCGCCTTTGAGCTGTCGGAGCAGTTCGACACGCCTGTGTTCCTCAAAATGTGCACGAGGATCGCGCATTCTCAGAGCGTCGTCGAGCCTGGAGAGCGTGTAGAGCCGGCTCAGAAAGAATATAAAAAGGACATCGCAAAGTATGTTATGATGCCCGGCAACGCAATACGCCGCCACCCGATCATCGAACAGCGTACGCGCGACCTGATAGAATACGCTGAGACGACGCCGTTAAACCGTGTCGAAGAGGGGCGTGACCACAAGCTCGGTATAATCACATCGTCGACGTCTTACCAATATGTAAAAGAGGTCTGCGGCGACGAGTATCCGATACTCAAGCTCGGAATGATAAATCCTCTGCCGGTTAAAAAGATAAAGGACTTTGCCGCATCGGTAAGCCTCCTGTGCGTCGTAGAAGAACTTGACGATATAATCGAGACGCATTGCCGCAAGCTCGGCCTTGCGCTCGCCGGAAAAGACGTTTTCCCGCTTGAAGGTGAGTTTTCGCAGAATCTCGTCGCCGAAAAGCTCGGCTTGCCCGTGCCCGCTGGCGTGAAACTGGACGATAATATTCCCGCCCGTCCGCCTGTCATGTGTCCGGGATGCCCGCACCGCGGCCTGTTTTATACGCTGTCCCGCAATAAATGCACCGTAATGGGCGATATCGGATGCTATACGCTCGGCGCTGTAGCACCGCTTTCCGCTATGGACGTCACGCTTTGCATGGGCGCATCTATCGGCGCTGCGCACGGATTCAATAAGGCAAACGACGGAGAGAGCGAAAACCGTACAGTCGCCGTTATAGGAGATTCTACATTTATGCACTCCGGCATGACGGGGCTTGCAAACGTCGCGTACAATCAGTCCAACTCCACCGTCATAATACTCGATAATTCCATAACCGGCATGACGGGACATCAGCAGAACCCCACCACCGGATATAATATAAAGGGCGATCCAGCCGGAAAGATTGACCTCGAGCCGCTTTGCCGGTCGATGGGCATAAACCGCGTCGTCGTAGTCGATCCGTACGACCTTGAAGAGTGCGACCGTGTCGTCAAAGAAGAACTTGCGGCAAACGAGCCGTCGGTTATCATAAGCCGCCGCCCGTGCGCGCTGCTTAAATATGTAAAGCCGAAAGCGCCGGTGCGAGTAAATCCCGATAAATGCAGAAGCTGCCGTGCGTGCATGAGGATTGGCTGCCCGGCAGTCGCCATAAAAGACGGCAAAGCCCATATTGACAATACACTGTGCGTCGGCTGCGGCGTATGCGTCCAGCTTTGCAAGTTCGATGCTTTTGAGAATGAAGGAGGGACGGAAAATGACTAAAAATATGATGATAGTCGGCGTCGGCGGACAGGGCTCGCTGCTTGCCAGCAAGCTGCTAGGACATCTTCTGCTGACACAGGGCTATGACGTAAAGGTATCCGAGGTGCACGGCATGAGCCAGCGCGGCGGAAGCGTCGTTACATACGTCCGCTGGGGCGATAAAGTGTACTCACCGATCGTCGATAAGGGCGAGGCCGATTATATCGTGTCGTTCGAGCTTTTGGAGGCGGCGCGTTATCTCGACCATCTGAAAACGGACGGAAAGCTCGTCACAAGCACGCAGCAGATAGACCCGATGCCCGTTATTACGGGAGCTGCGGAATATCCGTCCGACCTCGTTGACAAGATAAAAGCCCTAGGCGTTGATATCGCGGCCGTCGATGCGCTCACCCTGTCGGAAGAGGCCGGCAGCTCCAAAACAGCAAATATAGTCCTTTTGGGATGCCTTTCAAATTACTTTGATTTTGACGAAAGCGTATGGATAGAGGCGATGGAAGCCTGTATTGCCCCGCGATTTATAGATATGAATAAAAAGGCCTTTGCACTAGGGAGAAACTCAAAATAAACTGACAAAAAAGGAGATTTTATTCATATGAAAAACTACTACCAGCCGGAAATTGAGACCATGTCCCGCGAGGATATGATAAAATTACAAAATGAAAAGCTCGTAAAACAGGTAAAGCATGTGTACGATCACGTCCCGTACTACCGCGAGAGAATGGACGCAAAGGGCGTTAAACCAGAAGATATAAAGGGCATAGATGATCTGCATAAACTGCCTTTCCTCTGTAAGGACGACCTGCGTGACGCATATCCGTACGGGCTTCTGGCCGTTCCGCTTTCGGATTGCGTGCGCATACAGTCAACGTCAGGTACTACGGGCAAGCGCGTCGTCGCGTTCTACACACAGCACGATATAGACCTCTGGGAGGAGTGCTGCGCAAGGGCTATCGTAGCGGCCGGCGGCACGAAGGACGATGTCTGTCAGGTGTGCTACGGGTACGGCCTGTTCACCGGCGGCCCGGGGCTTAACGGCGGCTCTCATAAAGTCGGCTGCCTGACACTCCCGATGTCCTCCGGCAATACCGACAGACAGATACAGTTCATGATGGACCTCGGCGCGACGATACTGTGCTGCACGCCGTCATACGCCGCGTATATAGGCGAATCGCTGCGCGACGCCGGCTATAAGCCGGAGGATAATAAGCTGCGCGCCGGCATTTTCGGAGCCGAACCGTGGACGGAGGAAATGCGAAAGGATATCGAGCGGCTTCTCGGAATCAAAGCGTACGATATCTACGGGCTTACCGAGACTTCCGGCCCGGGCGTCTCGTTCGAGTGTGAGGAGCAGACCGGCATGCACATATGCGAGGACCATTTCTATCCCGAGATCATCGACCCCGACACGGGCGAGGTCCTTCCGGACGGAAGCGAGGGAGAGCTTGTTTTTACATCGCTCGATAAAGAGGCGTTCCCGCTTCTGCGCTACCGCACAAGGGACATATGCGTGCTCTCGCGCGAGAAATGCTCCTGCGGAAGAACACTTGTAAAAATGTCAAAGCCGCGCGGCAGAACGGACGATATGCTCATAATCCGCGGTGTAAACGTGTTCCCGAGCCAGATAGAGACTGTGCTTATGGAGCGCGGCTACTCCTCAAATTACCTCATAATAGTCGACCGCGTAAATAACACCGATACGTTCGATATAAATGTCGAGATGCTGCCCGAGCAGTTCTCGGATACGGTCCGTGTCATCACCCAGCGCGAGCGCGAGCTGACTGATGCGCTGCGCACAATGCTCGGCATAACGGCAAAGGTACACCTTGTCGCGCCGAAGAGCATCCAACGCTCCGAAGGCAAGGCTGTAAGGGTGCTTGACAAGCGTAAACTTCACTAAAGGAGGAAGATCAAATGTATATCAGGCAAATTTCCGTTTTCGTCGAGAATAAGGGCGGCGAGCTTGCGCAGATAACAGACTTTCTTTATAAGCATAACGTGAACCTCCGCGCACTGTCGATCGCCGACACGGCGGAGTTCGGAATCCTGCGTATAATCGTCGAAAATCCGGAGGAGACGCTGTCTCTCCTGAAAAACGAGGGCTTTACCTGCACGATAACCGACATGATAGCCGTTCAGATGAAGGATGAGCCGGGTTCTATGGCAAAAATTATACGGGCTCTTGCCGATAATAATATTTTTGTGGAATACGCCTATGCGTTTCCGACTGAGCAGAAAGGCCATGCCATACTGATATTCCGTGTCGACAACAACGCAGCGGCGGAATATGTTTTGGCGTCCACCTCGTTCGAACTCAAGGGCAGCGAGATCTTAAACAGCTGAAAAACAGCGCACAGCCGGAAACAGGCTCTTGCGCGAATTGCGCTGCCGCGGTATGATATAAGAAAACATGTCAGTTCACGCGAGTTTGCTCCGTGTGACGGCCTCCGGCGCGTAAAGCGCGCTTATCCCGGCATTTTTACCCCTGACGCCGCCTAAGGGGAGCGGTATAGTACCGTTTTAATTTTTGCGGCAGAATGGAGATTATTGATTTATTATGCAGCCTACAAGCAAAAAGTGCCAGTATTTTACGGATTCTGTCATCAGACGTATGACGAGGATAGCTATAGAGCACGACGCCATTAACCTCGCGCAGGGTTTTCCGGATTTTGATCCTCCGAAGGAGATAACCGACCGCCTTGCGGAGATCGCGCCGATAGGCCCGCACCAGTACCCGATAACGATGGGCGCGCCGAATTTCCGTCAGGCGCTCGCAAAAAAATGCGGTAAATATATGGGGCGTACGCTCGATCCCGAGACGGAGATCGTCGTAACGATAGGCTCGACCGAGGCTATGGTAGACACGATTTTCGCGCTCACAAACCCGGGCGATAAGATCGCGATGTTCTCGCCTTATTTTGAAAACTACGTCGCGCAGGCGATTATGGCCGATTGCGAGCCGGTGTTTATCCCGCTCGTACCTCCCGAGTTCAACTTTGACCCCGATGTTCTTGAGGACGTGTTCAAAAAAGGGATAAAAGCCATTCTCATATGCAACCCGTCAAATCCGAGCGGCAAGGTCTTTACATACGACGAGCTGAAGCTGATCGCAGACCTGTGCATCAAGTACGACGTATACGCTATCATGGACGAGGTGTACGAGCATATCATCTACCCCGGTCATAAACACGTCTATATGAACTCGCTTCCCGGCATGTGGGAGCGCACGGTTTCGTGCAGCTCGATGTCTAAGACGTATTCGATCACTGGCTGGAGACTCGGTTATGCTATCGCCCCGCAGCCGCTTATGGATAAGATAAAGCAGTTTCACGACTTCAACGCCGTCGGCGCGGCATCTCCGCTTATGGAAGCCGCTATCGCAGGGCTTGAGCTGCCGGACAGCTATTATGACGAGTTCGCGGCGCACTACCTGCATATGAAGACCATCTTCACCGAGGGACTCGACTCTATAGGCATCGAGTACACCGACCCGCAGGGCGCGTATTTCGTGCTTGCAAACATCGGTCAGTTCCTTAAAAAAGGCCAGTCCGACGTTGAATTCTGCGAGGAAATGGCAAAGAAAGTCGGTGTAGCCTGTGTACCCGGCACATCGTTCTTCAAGGAGGACGTAAACAATATCGTCCGCCTGCACTTTGCCAAAAAGGACGAGACGCTGTACGAGGCACTCAACCGCATGGCCGATATAAAGGCGAAAATGGCATAAAACCGCATAAACGTGAATCCCCGGCGCACGACTAACCGTGCGCCGGGGCATTTTTATATTTCGGACTTTTCCACATGATTTAAAAACGGGAACTTTTTTCATCCTTTTAACGTCTAAGTTACAACAAAATTAAAAGGGGACGTACTGCCATGAAAAAACGATTTGCCGTTACCAAGATCATCCTTCTTCTGCTCGTCTGCTCGCTGCCTCTGTCCGGCTGCGGGGCTGCGGTGAACGCTGTAGATCTCATGGACGGAATAGAGCCGAAAACCGGTGTGAACAATGTGGACATCACGGGATACGGTGCGACTGCAGCGACCGATTTCGCCGTCAGGCTTCTGCAAAATTGCACGGACGGAAACGAAAACGCCGTAATATCGCCTGTATCGGTGCTTATGGCCATGGCGATGACGGCAAACGGCGCGGACGGCGAGACGCTCTCGCAGATGGAGAGCGTTTTTGGAATGAATATGGACGAGCTTAATGAGTATCTCCGCGCGTATATGCAGTCGCTCCCGCAGGGCGATAAATACAAGCTGGATATTGCAAATTCCATCTGGTTCAGGGACTCGGATAATTTTTCGGCGGACGAGAGCTTTTTGCAGGCAAACGCAGATTTCTATAACGCAGGCGCGTTTAAAGCTCCGTTTGACAACTCCACCCTCAGAGATATAAACAGATGGGTAGAGGACAATACAGACGGAATGATAAAAGATATTTTAAGCGACATATCTGTGGACGCCGTCATGTACCTTGTAAACGCCGTTGCGTTCGATGCGGAGTGGCAGAATATATACTACGAAACCGACGTCAGGGAGGGTGTTTTCACCTGCGCGGACGGAAGTGCGAAAACAGCGGATTTTATGTACTCCGATGAGTACGCGTACATCGAGGATGAGATGGCCGCCGGATTTATGAAATACTACTCCGACGGGAAATACGCCTTTGCCGCACTCCTGCCGGACGAGGGCGTCGTCATGGAGGATTATATCGCCTCGCTCACCGGGGAAAAAATCAATAAAATGCTGTCGGAAAGCTCCGAAACAGGTTACACGGTCCACGCGTCCATCCCGAAATTTGAGTGCGAATACTCCTCCGAGATGAGCGGCGTGCTGTCGGACATGGGGATGACCGACGCGTTTGACCTTGCGGATGCAGACTTTTCGCGGCTGGGGACGGCGGACGACAACATCTATATAAACCGCGTCCTGCACAAGGCGTTTATCGAGGTCGGAGAAAAAGGCACGCGTGCGGGAGCGGCCACTGTCGTCGAAATGGATGATAACGGCGCGGCGGCGTTCGAGGATGAATCGACAATAAAGACGGTGCATCTCGACCGCCCGTTCGTATACATGATCATCGACTGCGAGAGCATGATCCCCGCCTTTATCGGGGTGACGGTTTCGGCCGGAAGATAGCAAGCTGAAGAGAATATGACTGGACCGGAGACAGATATCAGCGTCGGCCAAATTCAGTGAAACTGCGTGGGATTTTCAAATCTTCAGTATCCGCAGAATGTGTGGTCGCCACCGATAGTAACGGTCTTGGGGATTGGAGAGTTATCCCTTAACAAGCATTTTGGACGGGCGGAATCCCGCTAAAATCACAAAATATGCATATGTTGGCATTGCTGTCCGGCTAGAAACAGCCTTGAAAGTATACGGATGTTCGTATATAATACAGAGGGAAAATCATGTACAAATGATAGTTTTGGCGGAGGTATTACCTCTTAAGAGGCGGTGGCAAAGTGAAAAGTTATCTATCCGTACGCGAGACGGCGGAAAAATGGGGAGTGTCCGAGCGGCGGATCAACCAATACTGCGCCGAGGGGCGCATCGCAGGCGCGCAGAAATTCGGGAAATCGTGGGCCATACCTGCCGATGCGGAAAAACCGCAGGACCCGCGCCGGACGCGGCAAATCAAATCCGATCCGGCTAAGACATCCGTCGGCGGACTGCTTGACACGAAAAACCTAATGCCGCTGATGAACACGCCCTTCGCGCCGGGGCGTTGCCGCGAGGCCGTAGAGGCAATGGCTGAGGGGACGCAGCGCGACATCGCCACGGCGGAATACAGTTATTTCTGCGGCCGGCCGGAGGAGGCCGCGAAAGAGGCGGAAGCATATCTCACCGATCCCGATATGGGGGCGCGCCTCTCCGCCTGCCTGATCTACGCATATGCCAATCTGTCGATCGGCGAGATACAGCGGGCAAAGTTTGCTTTGGGGGAGTTAAATGCCTCCCTTGCCGCCGCGGGGGAGCAGTCGGCTCAGTTCCGGGCGGCCGCGGCTTTTATCGCATCGACCGGCGCGGTGCTGCTCCATCTGCCGCTGCCGGAGGAGATGCCGGAGACGGAGAGCTTCCTGCCGCAGCTTCCGCCGGGGCTGCGGGCATTTGCTATGTATGTGCAGGCTCATTACCTCTATTTAAAAGAGAAGTACGAACACAGCGCGGGCATCGTGGAAGCGACGCTCGCCATGGGCGCGGAAAACTATCCCATACCCGCGATATACCTGCACCTTGTGGCCGTGATGGACTATATGAGCCTAAAGCAGCCCGACCGGGCCGAGACCCATCTTCTGACGGCGTGGGAGATCGCCCTCCCCGACGACCTTATCGAGGGCTTTGGGGAGCATCACGGCCTTTTGGGGGCGATGCTGGAGGCGGTTATTAAACCGAAATGGCCGAAAGATTTCAAGCGGATAATCGATATTACATATCGCTTCTCTTCCGGATGGCGTAGAATTCACAACCCGCTCACCGGCCATGATGTGGCGGACGACCTGACTACGACGGAGTTTGCCATCGCCATGCTTGCCGCGCGGGACTGGACCAACCGGGAGATTGCGGAACACCTGCATATATCTGCAAATACGGTTAAGCGGCACATTTCCGAGGCGATGAAAAAGCTCAATGTGTCGGCAAGGAAAGAACTGAAACAATATATGCTGCAATAGGAAAATGCCCGCGAAACGCCGCGGGCATCACCCGTTTTATGGGTCAAAACTGGTAATGGAAATGCCGCTTTTCCTTCTGTATAATTATTGTATAAAAATCCGGACGCCGATAAAACGGCTTCGGAACAGGAAAATCAAGCGATTAGGCGCGCGCTCCGGCACAAGCGGAAAGCGGCGCGGAGAAGGAGGAAAAGAAAGGATGAAAAAACGATTTGCGGCGGTCCTGCTCTGCCTGTGTATGCTGCTCACGCTGACGCCGACAGTTGCCTTTGCGGAGACGCAAGGGACAATAACTGACGATAACGGCGTTACCCTGAGCTATGAAGTGACGAGCACTCCTCAAAACGGTGCATATTACACCGAGGGGGAGCAGGTAGTTATTGAAGTTTTTATCACGAACGACACTTCAGAGACTATTTACGATTATAAGGTGGACAACGGTACTACCGCTTATGGCCAGAGTTTGGAGTCGGGAAAATCATCTGGCAAAATGTCGGGTCATTTCACCGTATCGGCAGCGGATGTCGAGGCCGGAACAAAAAGTTTCGAAGTAGGGTGTATGTATAAACTGAACGAACAGCAATATGGCGATACGCTCAGTCAAACGATTACGGTTCTCACCGGCAGAAAACTTGAAATCACCGACCTCACCGCTGTACGCGAAGACGGCGAGCTGACGGTATCATTTGAGAGCAACTTTGTCGGAAGCTACGCCTACGCTCTGCTGAATGACGGGGAGACCGCGCCCACGGACTGGAGCGGCTATAGCAAAGCCGGCGTAACAGAAGGCACAAACAGTTTTACGGTATCCGATACGTCGGAAGCGACGAAGATCGTCTTGATGCTGTGGGACGAAAGCGGCGAACCGCTGCCGGACGCCCCCGCGGAGGCTGAAATTACGGTCAGCACAGACCCTCCTACGCTGGAGAAGGGCTTTGCGGCCCTTACAGAGACGGCAACGCTTCCATACAGCGCCGAGGTGGACCTGGGCGGCGAGGACACGATGCTCTATGAGGTCGGAGACAACGATTTCACATACGGCAAACTGCTCAAGGTGGAAGTGACGGACGGTCAGGTGCTGAATATGAACTTCCGCGGCAACGGCGACAGCGTCGACACGGTGATCGAAATCTACCGTAAAACGCCGTCCGGGCAGTTTGAAGATGTCGAAGATTTTGATAACGACAATTTAAATGAATACGGTGAATCGGCAGAGTATATCCTTCCGGAAGCGGGGGTCTATTATCTGGCTTTCCTTGGATTGGATGAATATGAGACGGGTTCTTGCCGACTGGATATCAGCGTCAGCGACGCACCGCCGATTATGACGATAGAGGAGGGCTTTGCGGCCCTTACAGAGACGGCAACGCTTCCATACAGCGCCGAGGTGGACCTTGGCGGCGAGGGCTCGGTGCTTTATGACCTTGGCGACGACTATTTCAGATACGGAAAGCTCCTCAAGGTGGAAGTGGCGGACGGTCAGGTGCTGAATATGAACTTCCGCGGCAGCGGCGAGAGAATCGACACGGTGATCGAAATCTACCGTGAGGGGACATCCGGTCGGTTTTTCATAATGAAAAGCTTTGATAACGACAATTTAAATGGAAACGGTGAATCGGCGAGCTATAACCCGCCCGTAGCCGGGACCT
>CALXCR010000049.1 GCA_944386855.1 uncultured Oscillospiraceae bacterium | reverse complement strand
TTGTTTACAGATTTAAATCCATGTGCTACAATAGTTTACTGGTATAGGTGTTTTATCATCACTAGTTTACACTATTAATATAAGGAGAAAAGATATGGCTAGAAAACTCAAAACCATGGACGGCAATAATGCCGCGGCCCACGTTTCCTATGCGTTTACGGAAGTCGCCGGTATTTATCCTATCACCCCGTCCAGCCCGATGGCCGACTATGTTGATCAGTGGGCGGCTCAGGGCAGAAAAAACATCTTCGGCACTACCGTAAAGGTTGTTGAGATGCAGTCGGAAGCCGGCGCTGCCGGTACTGTTCACGGCTCTCTTGCCGCTGGCGCTCTCACGACTACTTACACCGCGTCGCAGGGTCTTCTTCTGATGATCCCGAACATGTACAAGATCGCCGGCGAGCTTCTCCCGGGCGTTTTCCACGTCTCCGCGAGAACTGTAGCAAGCCATGCTCTCAACATTTTCGGCGACCATTCTGACGTTTACGCCTGCCGTCAGACAGGTTTTGCAATGCTTGCCGAGACGAACACCCAGGAGGTCATGGACCTCGGCGCCGTAGCGCATCTTGCCGCTATCAAAAGCCGCGTCCCGTTCATCAACTTCTTCGACGGATTCCGCACCTCTCACGAGATCCAGAAGATCGAGATCTGGGACTACGACGACCTCGCAGAAATGTGCGATATGGACGCCGTCGCTGAGTTCCGCAAGAGGGCTCTCAACCCCGAGCGCCCCGTAATGCGCGGCTCGCACGAAAACGGCGACATATTCTTCCAGCACCGTGAGGCATGCAACAAGTACTACGAAGCCGTTCCCGGCATAGTCGAAGAATACATGGGCAAGGTAAACGCAAAGCTCGGCACCAATTACCAACTCTTCAACTACTACGGCGATCCCGAGGCGGAACGCGTTATCATCGCAATGGGCTCCATCTGCGACGTCGCGGAAGAAGTCATCGACTACCTTATGGCTCAGGGTGAGAAAGTCGGTCTCGTAAAAGTCCGTCTGTACCGCCCGTTCGCGGCTGACCGCTTTGTCGCCGCTATCCCGAAGACGGCGAAGAAAATCGCCGTTCTCGACAGGACGAAAGAGCCCGGTTCCCTCGGAGAGCCGCTTTATCTCGACGTTATCACCGCGCTGTCAAATGCCGGCCTCAATCCGACGGTCATCGGCGGACGCTACGGCCTCGGCTCCAAGGATACTCCTCCTTCCAGCGTTTTCGCAGTATACAACGAGCTCAAGAAAGACAATCCGAAGCATCAGTTTACCATCGGTATTGTCGACGACGTTACAAACCTCTCTCTTGAAGAGGTCGAATCGCCGAATACCGCCGCAGAAGGCACTATCGAGTGCAAGTTCTGGGGTCTCGGAGGCGACGGTACGGTCGGCGCCAACAAGAACTCCATCAAGATCATCGGCGACCACACCGACAAATACGTTCAGGCATATTTCCAGTACGACTCCAAGAAGACCGGCGGCGTGACGATCTCACACCTCCGTTTCGGCGACAAGCCGATCAAGAGCCCGTACTACATAAACAAAGCAGACTTTGTGGCCTGCCACAACCCGTCTTATGTTGTCAAGGGCTTTAAGATGGTAAATGACGTAAAGCCGGGCGGCGTATTCCTTATCAACTGCCAGTGGACTCCTGAGGAGCTTGACCACCATATGCCGGCAGAGGCCAAGAGATACATCGCAAAGAACAATATCCAGCTTTACACAATCAACGCTATCGACCTCGCTATCGAGATCGGTATGGGCAAGCGCACGAACACGATCCTTCAGTCCGCGTTCTTCACTCTCGCCGCTATAATGCCGCAGGAGGAAGCTATCGGATACATGAAGGAAGCCGCAAAGAACAGCTACCTCAGAAAAGGTCAGGATATAGTCGATATGAACTACAAGGCTATCGACGCCTGCGCTACCGCTTTTGTTAAGATCGACGTCCCCGCAGAGTGGGCAAATGCCGTTGACGAAAACGAGACCGTTGAACAGCACGACGCGACAAAGCTTGAGCATATGGTAAAGACGATACTTGATCCTGTTGACAAAATGGACGGCGACAGCCTGCCTGTCTCCGCTTTCGTCCCCCATGTCGACGGTACGTTTGAGCAGGGCGCTTCCGCATTTGAAAAACGCGGCGTCGCCGTTACCGTCCCGTCCTGGGAACCCGCTAAGTGCGCTCAGTGCAACCTCTGCGCATATGTCTGCCCGCATGCGACGATCCGTCCTTACGCGATGACGGAGGAAGAAGTCGCCGCGGCACCGGAGGCTATGAAGTCCGCTCCCGTAAAGGCCGGCAAGGGCAAGGGTATTTACACATACACCATAGCCGTATCTCCGCTCGACTGCATGGGCTGCGGCGTCTGCGTAGGCGTTTGCCCGACGAAGTCGCTCACTATGGTCCCGCAGGAATCCGAAGCTGCTCAGCAGGAGGTCTTTGACTATGCTGTCGCTAACGTCACGGTCAAAGAGGAAATGGCTGATATGACCGTCAAGGGCACGCAGTTCAGAACTCCGCTTCTTGAGTTCTCCGGCTCATGCGCAGGCTGTGCCGAAACGGCTTATGCACGTCTCATCACCCAGGTCTGCGGCGACAGGATGTACATCTCCAACGCCACCGGCTGTTCGTCCATCTGGGGCGGTCCGGCCGCAACGTCCCCGTACACCGTAAACAAAGAGGGTAAAGGTCCGGCTTGGGCGAACTCACTGTTTGAGGATAATGCAGAGCACGGTCTCGGTATGTTCTACGGCCAGCAGGCTATACGCGACCGCCTTGCCGCAAGGATTCAGGCTGTTGCCGACGCCAAGAAGGACGCGGAGTTTGCCGCTGCGGCTGAAGAGTGGCTCGCCACTAAGGAAGACGCCGAGGCTAACAAGGCCGCTACCGAAAAGCTTATCGCCGCTGCCGAGAAGAATCCGAACTGCCCGCATGTTCCCGACATCCTTGCAAATAAAGAATACCTCTCCAAGAAGTCCATCTGGATATTCGGCGGAGACGGCTGGGCATACGACATCGGCTTTGGCGGACTCGATCACGTCCTCGCATCCGGTCAGGATGTAAACGTGTTCGTATTCGACACGGAAGTATACTCCAACACAGGCGGCCAGGCATCCAAGGCATCCAACATCGGTCAGGTTGCACAGTTTGCGGCTGCCGGTAAGGAGATCAAGAAGAAGAGTCTCGCCGAGATCGCAATGTCCTACGGCTATGTCTATGTAGCGCAGGTCGCTATGGGTGCAAACCCGAACCAGACGCTCAAGGCTATCGCCGAGGCCGAAGCTTATCACGGCCCGTCTCTCGTTATCGGCTACGCTCCGTGCGAGATGCACAGCATCAAGGGCGGTATGGCTAACTGCCAGTCCGAGATGAAGAAGGCCGTTGACTGCGGTTACTGGAATCTCTTCCGCTACAATCCGGCTCTTAAGGCTGAGGGCAAGAACCCGTTCACGCTCGACAGCAAAGCTCCGGCAGGCGGCTACAGAGACTTCCTGATGAACGAGGCGAGATACTCCGCGCTTACGCGCTCCTTCCCGGAGAGAGCGGAAGACCTCTTCGAGAAATCCGAGGAAGCCGCAAAAGAGCGTTACGAGCACCTTCTCAAGCTCCAGGCACTTTACGAATAAAGATCTTTGCGGGATATCCCGTAAGATAACGCTTTTAAAGGGCGCTGCGATGATCGCAGCGCCCTTTTTTCATACCTTGACATCTGTGGGCTGCAATACTCTGCCCTGATACTCGGTGCGGATTATCTCCTCCATTTCCTCAGGGGATTCTTTGCAGCCTCCGTTAAGCCACATTTTTACTATCGCATTAAATCCGGTTCTGAAAAACTCGATATGATACGCGATATAGCGGTTGTCGAAATAGCGCTCCGCCTGCTTGTTATCATATGCCCACACTTTACATTGACTGTCGTAACCGAGCTTGAAATACGTGCGATAAAACAATTGATTATTTTTTATGTGGCGGAACAGCCGAAGATAGTCGTTGCTGTTGAATTTTTGAGTCTGCTCCGCTTCATAAAGCCGTCTCACCTCTTCCTCCAAGTGTATTCTGACTTTATCCGCGAGATCATAGATATCTATGAAGTTTGCATAAAATGTGCTTCGGTTAAGTTCGCATTTCTTGCAGATATCGGAAACAGTGATCTCATTTAATTCTTTATATTGGAGCATTTCAATAAATGCCTTTTCGATTTTTTCGACGGATTCGCGCCGGCGGCGGTTGTTTTTCGTGTTCATTTTGAGTCTCCTTTTTATTATTCCAACACTTGTGTGTAAATTGGTGATTGTTTTCACTCGATACGTCGATTATACTTTAATTGTAAACAGACGACAAGTGTTGTATTAATAGCTTGGGAGGTAATTTACATGAAAAAAAGCAGTTTCGTCGGTTTGGTTCTGGGCACAGTAAGCGGAGTTCTCTTCGCGCTCGGCATGTGCATGGCTCTCATCCCCGAGTGGAACGCGTTTGAGCCGGGCATCATATTCGGCTGCGTAGGCGTTGCGCTTGGGCTTATCACATATTTCATCTGGAGAAAGATGGAGCATAAAGCGCCGATCCATGTTTCCGGCAAGACGGTTTTAACGCTTCTTGTCGGTATCGTAGGCGCGCTGGCTCTTGGTGTCGGCATGTGCTTTAGCATGGTATGGGAACAGATGGTCATGGGAATTCTGATCGGACTTGTCGGAATTGTTATTTTGCTATGTCTGATACCGCTTACTAAGGGTATCAAGGGGTGAAACCGGTGCAAAAGGCGGCGGCTCTGCTTTCACGGACGGAAATAGGCAAAGGGATTTTAAAAGATGAGCGTTACCGCATGATTTTATCGGCCGGCGCTACGTTTGCGCTGAATCTTTTATATGCGCTGTATCATTGCATACTTGGCATCATAAACCTGTCCTTATGGTTTATTACTATGTGCGCTTTTTATGCCATTTTGGCCACGGTACGCTTCTCCGCCGTTTTATTTGAACGCAGGCACACCGCCGCGGCTGCCGATACGGAATATTTTGTGATGAAGCTGGCCGGCGTTTTGCTTATGGCTCTTAGCATAGTTTTATCGGCCGTTGTTTACATCAGCATGTCGCAGCACATCGCCACGAAATACGGCGAGATCATCATGATCACTATTGCGACCTGTACCTTCGGTAAAATCACAATGGCGGCAATCAGAGCTGTCAAGCACCGCAGAAACCCGTCCCCCCTGCTGTCGGCGCTGAACATGGTCGGATATGCCGAGGCGGCGACGTCGGTTTTAACACTGCAGCGGTCGATGATAGCGTCATTTGGCTCATCGGATGACAGATTTGCCGCAATAATGAACGCTTCGACGGGCGCGGCTGTTTGCCTGTTTGTGTTTGGACTGGGGTCATATATGGCAATAAACGGAAAAAAGAAAGGAATGATAAATAATGTCAAAAAAAACAAATGAAAAGATTACCGAAAAAGTCGCCGGCGCTTTTGAAAAAGTCGAAGATGCGGTCGTCGGAGGATACAAAAAGATCGAAGACGGTGTGGTTGATGGTTACAAGAAAATTGAAGACGGCGTAGTCGGTGGTTACAAGAAGATCGAGGATGCTTTTGTTGAGCGCTATCTAACACACGACGGCGAAACGGTTGAAGAAGCAAAAGAGAGATTAAAGCACGAAGGCGAGTCCGAAAAATAGCATTACGACACGAAATCTCCCGTACGGAGCTTGCCGTATGGGAGATTTTGTATTTAAGTTCATGCTCGGAACATATGGGCCGTGCCGTCTGCCCGGTCCGTCGGCACATTTAATAAAGGATCGGGTTCTTTCGCCTATAGAGCTTAATCGCGCCGAAGCCATAAGTGCATTGTTACGCGGCATCCTAACGGCTTTTGAGAGGGAGTATTATTCAAAAAGCTCCGCGTCGTCTCTTAATTCTACGCCTGTATAGTACCATTTTAATATCTCCTCGTAGTTTTTCCCCTCGAGGGCGAGCACGTTGGCCCCATACTGGCTCATGCCGACTCCGTGGCCGTAGCCTGTCACGGTAAATGTCGCGTCGAGGCTGTTCAAATCAAGGGAAAAATATGCCGACCGCAGATCGAACATATCGCGCAGCTTTGTGCCCTCTATGTCTATCCCGCCGATTGTTATATGATCCACTCTTCCGCTCGGCGTGTTCACAGTCTCCCCTACCCATGCCGTTATGTCATCGCCGAAATACGCTTCCGGGTATGCGGCTTTTACAGTGTCTACAAATTCCTTATGCGTTACGGTGACTGTGGTCTTAAAATTCGGGACGATATCGGCCGTCTCCGGGCTGTCTACGCTGACAAGGTACGGTTTCCCCGTGTTCCAGACCTCCTCCGCATTTTCCGTTCTGCCCGCCGACGAGGAATGAAATACAGCAAGCACTATCTCATTGTTATACGACATATATTTACCATCTGTCGACGATACAGCGTCGTCTATCTTTTTTATGTACTCCTCGTATTTACCGCCCCACTGAGTTTTAAGCTCGTCTATCTCGATATACGCCTTGCAGCACGCGTAATCCGTGCACACGTCGGCGTTTTCGTGCGACGGACTGACGAGCATATTATACAGCGTATATGTTCTCGCGGCGACCGCCTGCGCCTTCAGCGCTTCCGGCTCGAACGAGACGGGCATCTCCGCCGCTACAACGGAAATGAGATAATCGCGCATCGTCATATCGTAGACATTTCCGTCCGATTTAAGCACTTTTATCATGATACTCTCGTCCGGTTTTACGGCAGCTTGCGCGTCGCCTCCTGTTTGAGAGGAAGAGGCACTGCTGTCTTCAGAAGCAGTATCGTCCTGCGGCTGTGTCGATGAGTCAGGCTCGTCCGACGGTGTTTGCGATGACTGCTGCGGTAATACGTCCATCGGCGTTGTAAGCGCCATGGCCGCGGGATAAGCAAACGAGAATATCGTCAGGACGATCACTGTTATTATAATGATTTTCATTTGAGTTCCTCTTTCTTTTAATTGACGGGTTTGATCTGTTGTTGTAAAATAGACTTGTATTGTCATTATATTTTTGCAGGGAGTCGATTATGCGTAAATTATATTTTTTGCCGCCTGTGTTTATGCTGATAGCGGGCATTTTCGGCGCGAAGCTCCGTCAGATAGAGATTGACATGGTTTTCGACTACGCCACCGGCCTTGCACGCCCGATGGCGTCAGAGACTATAAATCTTGCGCTGCTGTCGGCTGCCGCAGTCATCTTTGCCGTTATTGCCGCCGTTTTAATACCGCGCGGGCGCGCCGTGCTTCGTGGATACAGCGAGGCATTTCATATATCGTCTTTTTTTGTATTTGCGCTGTATGCGCTGCTCGGCGGCGCCGTATCAGTGACATCGGGTCTCTGGTTTGCCTCTTATATGTCCAGTCACGACATGTTTAATGTTAACGACATGTTTTTAATGCTGATGTCGTTTTTATCGGGCATCTCGCTGATTACCGGCGCGGTATGCGGGTTCACGCGGAAAAATGTCCCTGCTATGCGTTTTTTGGGGGTCATTCCGTCACTTTTTTTCTGTTTATGGCTTCTTGATATATACACGGCAAACAGGACCAATCCCGTACTGCTTGATTTTGTCCTGCCGTGCTTTGGCTACGCCTCGGCATGCCTCGGCTTTTTCTACAGCGCAGGGTATATATACAACCGCTCATCTCCGCGGCTCACGCTTTTATTTGCGCTTTTCGGGATATATTTTTGTACGGCTTCTCTGCCGGACTCACCCGGCGATTTTGAATTGCTGCTGACAATATTTTTTATATCCACGCAGGTGTTTAACGCGGCAATCTTCTCCAAAAACCTCTGTACGAGTCAAAAAAACAAAACAGCCTGACAAAATCCTATCAGGCTGTTTTGATATGCATATTTTTGCTATGCAAAAGCATAGCAAAAAACGGCCATGTGCCGCTTTCAGCGGCACGGCCATGAGATCAAAGCGCGTGGGCCGGGACGGCCCACATGCGCGAAACTTCATGCGCCACTTCCTTTCGCCTGTTATCGTGGTGCGTCCATAACGCATGAAGTTTTATGCCGGCTATGCCGTGCAGCACGGCCTGACATTTTCGGAATCGTGATATCTTTCCCGTTTGTGGTCCATGACCAAAGGTTTATTTTTGCCCGCTTCGGCGGGAGAGGAGCGTTTTATATGGATATCCTTCTTTTTTCGGCTAACGCCGTCCTCCCTATTGTGCTTCTTACTTTTCTGGGATACTTTCTGCGGAAAACAAATTTTGTCTCCGACTCGTTTCTGACCTCCGGCAATAAGGTTGTCTTTAATATATGCCTGCCGGCGATGATGTTTTACAACATATATAATATTCAGAATTTCAGCGACCTCAATTGGAGCATAGTCCTGTTTTCGCTTGCGGCTGTCATAGTCCTTATACTGCTCGCGATGGTATTTTCTGCTTCGTTTGTCAAGGAGCGGGCATGCCGCGGTGTCGTCATACAGTGTATATACCGCTCTAACTTCGGCATAATCGGCCTGCCGCTTGCGCTGTCGATCGGAGGCGCGGATGGGGCTGCTGTCGCCGCTGTTATATCCGCTTTTGTCGTACCGCTGTACAACATTCTTGCAATAATTGTACTCTCCATGTACTCGTCGGACGGTGCAGACGTGAAAAAGCCGTCCTTTACGTCGGTCTTTAAAAAGATTCTGAGAAACCCTCAGATAATTGCGGTCGGCTTTGCAATAATCGTCCTCTTTGTGCGCTCGTTCATACCGCGCGTTGACGGCGAGCTTGTCTTTTCGATACAAGACGACGTGTCATTTATATACAAGATGATCGAGGACGCAAACAAGGCGTCTCCGTTTCTGTCACTGGTCATACTCGGCGGCATGCTGCAGTTTGACGGGATCGGTGAAAAGCTTCGTTACATAGTCTTCGGAACAGTCGGACGCACGTTTGTCGCCCCGATCATCGGGCTTTTCGGCGCTTACGCATGCTCGGCGCTCGGCATCATTCACTGCGGGCCTGCCGAATATGCCGCGCTTATCGCCCTCTTCGGCTCGCCCGTTGCCTTTTCGAGCGCAATAATGGCGGAAGAGATGGGCGGCGACGGCGATCTTGCACGTCAGCTTGTTTTATGGTCGAGCGTTGTCTCGGCTGTCAGCCTTTTCGTAATCATATCGCTGTGCAAAATGCTCGGGATGCTTTAAAGCCTTGGGCATCACATGCGGCAAAAAGCTGCGCCCCTCAAAAAGAGGGGTGCAGCTTTTTTTATTTATGTGCAAACAGTATCATTTGAGCGCCGCTTTCAGCGCCTTTATATATTCCGGTGTAGTTCCGCAGCACCCGCCGACGACTTTTATGCCGAACGGGACATATTTTGTCATCTGCGCGGCAAATTCTTCCGGCGAAATACTGTAATTGCCGTTCATATCCGGTTTCCCGGCATTGAGCTTCACTATCGTCGGTATTTCTGCCGATTTTACAAGTCTTTCCCCCACATTGAGCATCTCTTCAGGGCCTGCCGAGCAGTTTATCCCCACCGCGTCGGCGTTCATACGTTTCGCCGTCTCCGCAAGCTGCTCTATGGTACACCCCATCATCGTAAAGCCGCTCTTGTCAAAGCTCATCGTTACGAACACGGGGAGATTTGTGTTTTCCTTTGCGGCGCGGAGCGCAATTTCCACCTCTTCCATCGCCGTCATCGTTTCTATTGCGATCAGGTCCGCTCCCGCCTTTTCTCCTGCTGTCATCTGCTCGGCGAACATCTCATAGGCGTGTTCCTCCGTCAGATCGCCGTACGGCTCTAAAAGCTCTCCTATCGGGCCTGAGTCGAGCGCGACGAGCGCGCGGTCTCCGGCGGCTCTTTTTGCGACGGCAACTCCCGCCGACACTATTTCCTCCACCGAATAGCCGCAGCCGTTGAGATTGTCCGCATACGCGCCGAATGTGTTTGTGCAGATAATATCGCTTCCCGCGTCGACGTATGCTCTGTGTATTTCCTCCACAAGCTCCGGCTCTGTGATGTTAAGCAGTTCTCCGCGTTCGTTCGGCTTTTTCCCGGCGGCTATGAGCATTGTTCCAAATCCTCCGTCGTAATATACAAAGCCGTCTCTGTTTAGTATTTCCATCATGTGACTTACCTCCGCTTTTATTCGTTGGCTTTCATCGACTCCACCATGTCGATCTTAGCGAGCTTTCTGTACATCAGGAGATCGACCACAACCGTGAAAACGATGGTCACAAGTCCGGCGTAAAGAAAACTGGTCCAGTGGAGGGTCCGTCCGAACATGGCATCGGATACCTCGGCGCACCTTATTACAAACTGGTGAAGCCAGACACCGAGCAGAAATCCCGCAAACATCCCCATAATACTGAGAATCGTTGTCTCGCGGTATATATACGCCGCGACCTCGCCTCTATGGAAGCCGAGCACCTTTATCGTGGCAAGCTCGCGCCGACGCTCGCATATATTGATATTCGTCAGGTTGTACAGCACGATTATCGCGAGAAGTCCCGCTGCGAGTATGAGAACGATTACTACATAATCGATGTTCTTGACGGTGTTTTCAAACGTCGTCCTCACTGTGCTTGCGTACTGCAGAAGCAGTATGTTTTCGCTCTCTAGCAGTGTCTCCGACACATGATCCTGCTGCTGCATGCCCTCATCCGTCATGACGGCGAGTATCATATTATATGACGGTTCTTCTCCAAATATCTCTTCGTACTGTGCCGCCGTGATAAATATATAGTTCTGAACGTAGTTTTCAGAGATCCCGGTTATTACAACGCTTGCGGTCTTGCCGTCGCCGTTTCTGACCGTTACGGTATCTCCCACAGACACTCCGAGAACCTCACACATCTTTTCCGTCATGACGACCGAGTCCTCTTCAAACGGGACGTCTCTGCCGCTTTTGCGCTCTCTCAGAGTGAACTGCTCTTTAAGCTCCGAATTCACGCGCGGCACATATATATACGCGCTGACGGACTCGCCGTCTTTCTCGGCGTAGCCGGTTTCGTAGTGCATCTGGGCGTAGTTTTCTATATACTCGCCGCCGTCGAAAACACCGCTGAGCGTCTCGTCCTCTGATATCACCGTATCGTCCCCGAGATATACCGTCATATTAAACCGATATATCTCGTTATACTGTTTGTCGACTATATCTCGTATCGAGTCGCGCACGCCAAAGCCCGCAACAAGCAGCGCGCTGCATCCCGCGATGCCTATTATGGTCATAAACAGCCGTTTTTTATATCTGAATATATTCCTCGCCGTGACCTTATGGGTGAATTTCATCCTTCTCCATATAAACGGCAGGCGTTCCAAGAAAATTCGTTTGCCGGCTACAGGTGCTCTCTGCTGCATCAGCATCGACGGCTTTTCCCTGAGCTGACTGCGGCAGGCCGATATGGTAGCCACCGTTGTGCATATAACGGCTACAGGCACGATGACCACAGCGTAGTTCCATCGGAACGGCATGATAGCGGCGGGCGTCGTATACATCATTGTGTAGACGTTGCTTATTACGCCGGGCAGCGTTTTGAATCCGGCAGCAACACCGATCACACCGCCGATAAGGCTCGCCGAGATGCTGTAGCCCAAATAGTACGCCTTTATTGCGCCGTTGGAGTAGCCAAGCGCCTTTAAAACGCCTATCTGCGTACGTTCCTCTTCGATCATCCTTGTCATTGTCGTCAGCGCGACAAGCGCCGCGACGAGGAAAAAGAATATAGGGAAAACTGCCGCTATGGCCTCGATTTTTTCAGAGTCGCTCTTATAGCTTGCAAAACTGACCGTGTCGCTTCTGTCGAATATGTACCATTCGCCATCCTCTATGTTGTCTATTTCACGCTGCGCATCGTCAATCTTCTCCTGCGCGTCACTAAGTTCCTGCTCTGCTGTGAGTTTGCCTTCCTCGTATTCACGTTCCGCGTCGGCAAGCTTTGTCTCGTTTTCGGCGATTTCTGCCTCTCCGGCGTCAAGCTCCGCCTCGGCAGAGGCGAGCTGTGCCTCGGCGGAGGCTATCTGATCCTCGCCGGCCATTATCTGTGTCCATGAATCGGCGAGCGCCTGCTCGTTTGCGGCGATCTCTGCCTTTCCTTCCTCAAGCAAGGCCTCACTTTCGGCTATCCTGCTTTCGCCGGCGGCAAGCTCCTGTTCAGCAGCAGCTATATGCCCCTCCGCAGCCGTGAGGATAGCGTCATTTTCGTTATACGTCGTCTCGTATCCGGATAAAAGCATCTCCGCCGACTGTTTCTGCTCCTCAAGGCCGGCAAGCTGTTCTTGCAGTCCCTCAATTATAGCAGGGTCGGTTGTCTCGTCCGCTTCCGCCTGCTCAAGTTCCTGCCGAACGCCTGCTATTGCCGTATCAAGTTCGGCTATCGACTCCCTCGCCGCCTGTATGGCGTAGGAGAGCTGTTCAAGCTCCGCTCTGCCGGAAGCGATTTCCGCTTTCTGACTTTCTATAAGAGCCCTGTTCTCCTCAAGCTCTGATTTTGCATCGTTCAGCGCCTGCTCCTGTTCGGCAAGCTCCGTCTTTGCGTCGTCGAGCTGTGATGCCCCGCTGTAGTAGATCCTTTTCGCATCCTCAAGACTCTGTCTGTTAGCCGCGATTTTGGCCCGCGCAGACGCTATCTCCGCCCGGCCGTCCTCTATCTCACGTCTTGCTTCATCAAGCTGTTCTCTCGCATCCTCTATCTCAAGTCTTGCGTCCTCCAGCTCGGATTTTGCCTCAGCCTCCGCTTCCGCGTACTCGGCACGCGCATCGTCGAGTT
>CALXCR010000048.1 GCA_944386855.1 uncultured Oscillospiraceae bacterium | reverse complement strand
AGCCTCTACGCTGTGCGGCATCTGCCGCGAGAGCAGCTAATCCATCAAAGTTCCTCCTTTTCGGTCTTGCGGGCGCGGGCATTGCCGGTCGCCCGCGCAATAGACAAAATATGCGTTTTGCCGCCGGACGCCGGCGGCGTGGGGCGGAGTTATTTCGCTTCCGTAACGATTACATTTATAGTACCCGTGACCTCGTGGCCGAGTTTAGCCTTGAGCTCAAACCGGCCGTAGGCCTTGATCGGGTCGTTCTGCACAATACGGTTTTTCTCGATTACTATACCGTGCTGGGCTTCAAGTGCCTCGGATATCTCTTTGGAAGTGATAGAGCCGAAAAGCTTGCCGTTTTCGCCGGCTCTGGCTTCTATTGTGACGACACAGCCTTCAAGTTTTTTAGCCGCGGCTTTAGCCTCCTCGATTTCCTGAGCGATCTGCGCCTGTTTTGCCTTTTCCTGTTTTTTCATTATGGCGACATTGCCGGCCGTTGCGGGAACGGCGAGGTTTTTGGGGAGCAGGAAGTTTCTCGCGTACCCTTCTGCGACCTCTACCATCTGGCCTTTCTTGCCTTTGCCTTTTACGTCCTGCTGTAAGATTACTTTCATGATGATTCTCCATTCTGCCGCCGAATATCGTGCGCAGGTATAAACCTCTTATGCCTCCGCCGGCGGCGGACAGGGGCGTTTATCTGCGTTATCGCTGTATTTTTGCCGTGTGGTATAAATTTACATCGATATTGCGTTCACTGCAAGTTTTTTACAGCGCTCCAATCGAAAAATTTAAACTCACTCATTTTTAAGGTAATCGTCGATGGCGGTGAGCAGCGCGGTGATGACTTCTTTTTCGGTCTTGCCGGCTATCTGTGCTCCCGCGGTCGACTTATTGCCGCCGCCGCCTAGCTTTTCAACGATGTACTGAACGTTCACGTCGCCGATAGAGCGCGCCGATATGCTGATTTTGTCGTTTTCGGGAAAAACGACAAACGACGCTTGTATCCCCGCGATATTTAAGAGCTCATCCGCCGCCTGCGCCGCGATAACGCGGTTTTGTGGCGTCTCTGACGCGGAGATAGCGATACCGTCCTTATACATTTTGGCCTTCTGGATGATGGAGTATTTTGCGACCGCAGTTTTAATATCGCTCTGCAAAAATTTCTTGACCTCGGTCGTATCGGCGCCTGCCCGCCTTAAAAACGCAGCCGCGTCAAAAGTCCTGCCGCCGGTGCGCAGCGTGAAATTCTTCGTGTCGAGCATTATACCGGAAAGCAGCGCCTCCGCCTCAAAGCGCAGTATGTCGCTCTGATCAACGATGTATTGCAAAAGCTCGGTAACGAGCTCCGACGCGGATGAGGCGTACGGCTCGTGGAAATTTAAGACCGCGTTTTGGATATATGTTGCCGCGCGGCGGTGGTGGTCGATAACCGCTACATGGTTGCACGAGAGCAGAAGCTCCTCCGATTCGACCTGTTCCGGCCTGTTAGTGTCAACGACTACAAGCAGGCTCTGCCCGTCAGCTTCAAGCATGGCGTCCTGAGTGGATATAAACGCATTTTCATATTCCGGAAGCGCGACAAGCCTGTCTATGAGCTTCTGCGACGCGTTGTTTTCAAGATCGAGAACAATGCGCGCGTTTTTGCCGACTTTCCGCGCTATACAGCATATGCCGACCGCCGCGCCGACAGCGTCGAGATCGGCGAATTTGTGACCCATGACGAAAATACTGCTCGCCTCGGATATGAGCTCCTTGAGCGAATTTGCCATAACGCGGGCCTTGACCTTGGTGTGCTTTTCGACCTCGGTAGAGTGCCCGCCATAAAATTCAAATGAGAAACGGTTTTTGATTACTGCCTGGTCGCCGCCGCGGCTGAGTGACATCTCAATGCCGAGTGACGCAAACTGTGCGTTTTCGGAAATGCTCCTGCCGTCACGCCCTATGCCGATACTTATCGTAGCGGCAATTCCTTTCGGGCTCAGTATTTTACGGGCAGAGTCGAGTATCGGGAATTTATTGTCTATGATCCGCTGCATATACCGTTCTTCAAACAGAAAGATATATCTGTCGCGGTCGTATTGGACGAGATACCCGTCAAATTCGGAGGTCCAGTCGGTAACTACGTCGTCAATAGCCGACAGCAGGGCCGTACGCTCTTTTGTCGACAGGCCGTTTAAAAGCTCGTCGTAGTTGTCGAGCATGAGTATGGCGAAATTAAGGCGCGAGTTTTCGTACTCCTCCGACACGTCTTCATAGTGCGTGACGTCTACCCAGTATGTCGTCGCGATATAGCTGCTCTTGCCGCTTGAATTTTCGGTGCGGAATACGTTTCCGTACACAACATATTTCTTGCCGCGCACCGTGATGATCTCCGGACATTCGCTCTTGCCCTCGGCGAGCCATTTGACCGGGAAGTCCGGCACGGAATCAGTTATGCGGAATTCAAAAAAGCGGTCGTGATCGCCGGTCATATTCAGGAAATTGTCGTTAGCCGAGATGATCCGCCCGTCGTTGAGGTTGAATATGACCATGGGCAGCGGAAAAGTAGCAAGCGAACTGCGGGAGGCGTTGTCGCGGTTATATGTTATTTCCTCGATATATTTAAGTATCTCGTTTCTGCGGCGTCTGTTAGTTATTTTTGAATATATGAAAAGAAACACGATTATACCGACCTCGGCGTATGCGAGATAGTTGAAATTGTCTCTCCAGAAAAACGTAGCCACTGCAAACACAATCAGCATTATAAAATAAAGCTGCATATTCGGTTCAAGAACATTTTTTACTTTTTTGTTCAACTTTCTACCACTCCCACACAGTTGCTAATATGTTTATACAGCTTAATATTATACCAAAATTAACATACGAGCACAACACGTTTGAACGAATTTTTGACCATATTCTGGGGAAAGATAGCAGATATAATCAAGACGAATCGGAGGGATTTGATTTGAAAGCGATAATACTTGCCGGCGGCGAGGGAACGAGGCTTCGTCCGCTGACAGCAAAGCGCGCAAAACCGATGATCGAGCTTCTCGGCTCGCCGGTTTTGGAGCATACGGTGCGGCTTCTGAAAAAGAGCGGCATTACCGATATATGCATGACACTGGGTTATCTGCCCGAGACAGTCTCCGGCTACTTCGGAGACGGAAGAGATTTCGGCGTGTCGATAAAGTATAATATCGAGCGCGAGCCGCTCGGAACGGCGGGCGGTGTCGCGGCATGCCGGGATTTTATAGGGGACGATGATTTCATAGTGATCTCGGGCGACGCCGTGTGCGACTTTGATCTTGAGGAGGCAATGGCGTATCACAGGCAGAAAAGAGCCGATGTCACCATAGTAGTTTCCGAGTGCGACGAGCCGCTTGAGTTCGGCGTCGTCGTCTCAAAGGCGGACGGCAGGATAGAGGGTTTCATTGAAAAGCCCGACTGGGAAAATGTGCGCAGCAACATGATAAATACAGGTATATATATACTGTCAGGCAAAGTGCTCGACAGCGTGCCTAAAGACGTGATATATGATTTCAGCCGTGATCTTTTCCCTCGGCTCATGGTAGAGAAAAAAGGGCTGTACGCCTTTGCGGCAAATGGATATTGGCGCGATATCGGAAACTGCGACAGCTTTCTGCAATGTGTTTACGACGCGCTCGACGGCAAGGTAAATCTAGATAAGAAAGTGCCCCAGCTCGTGCCCGGGGTATGGAGCGGTACGGATCTCGGCGGGATGGAGATCAACATAACGCCGCCTGTCTATATTGCATCCGGCGTGAAAATAGAGCGAGGGGCAAAAATAGGGCCATATACGGTAATCGGAGAAAAAAGCATCGTAAAAAGCAAAGCTGTGGTGACAAATTCCGTAGTGCTTAGGTCGTCTGTAGGCAAAAACGCGCGGCTGGACGGCTGCGTTGTATGTCCGGATGTCGCCGTCGGAGACGATGCCCGTATCGACGAGGGTGCTGTCATTGGCGACGGCACTAAAATAGGCGATGCTGCTCATGTTTTATCAGGCGTGAAGATATGGCACGGACGCAGGATAGAGCCGGGCAGCCGTGTTGCCGAAAATATAATAAAGGGCAGTCTGAGACGCGGGCTCGAATTCTCGGGCGGCGGTGAGATAACGGAGGAACTGAACGTATCGATTACAGCGGGCGACTGTATCGCTCTGGGCTCTGCCGCCGCGTCTTTAGGGAGTGTCGCCGTTGGATGGGACGGGCAAAATGGCGCGAGAACTCTCGCGGACGCGTTCGGAAGCGGAGTCCGCTCGGCCGGGGTGAACCTTACGACGCTCGGCGAGTGCTTTGCCGCGGCTTCCGCGTATATGGGAAGGGCGCTGGGTGCACCTGTCACCGCGTTTTTCGCGCAGGACGGCAGTCAGATAAAGATATCGTTTTTCGACTCCCGCGGCGAGGCAATAGGGCGCGATACGCAGAGGAAGATAGAGCAGACCATGGCCGGAGGGTATGAGAGAGCGCCGGCCGTCGCGGTCGGCGGCGTGGAGAGACTGGCTGGAGTGATGCGTCTCTATTCATCAGCCGCGGCGCGCGATGCCGCAGTATGCAGTGACTGCGAAGGCGTTACGGCCGTAATAGACGGAGACGGAAGCGCGGCGGCGACACTTGCCGCGGCGCTGAAGATGATAGGCGTCTCCGCGGAGGGACACGCCGAAAGTGCGCCGCATTTTACAGTTTCGCCGGACGGATTTTCACTGACGGCCAAGGATGAAAACGGCAGGCAGCTCCCGGCCGAGATGATGCTTGTTTTAACGGCGATGACGGAATTTGACCGCGGAGAAACCGTTATAAATGTCGGAAAATACGCGCCGGCAGTGCTCTCGGAACTTGCCGACAGGTACGGAGGGCAGGTGGGGCGCGGCGGGGAAGAGGGCGACGTGATGAGGCACGCGGTCTTTTCCGCCGTCAGGATATGTTCGGCAATGGCGGCAAAGCACGAGCCCCTGTCCGACATGGTCGACAGAGCGCCCGAGTTTGCCGTATCATCGCGCGAGGTCGCGTTGGATCACGACCGCGGACGCGTCATGAAAAGTCTCCACTATTCGGAGCTTGAGACGGTGGGAGACGAGATGGAGGGATTTACAGCATATGCGGCCGGAGGCTTTGTCCGTATAACGCCGAACCCGCGCCGCCGTTCGCTTATCATCCGCAGCGAGGCAAAAAGCATCGAGGTGGCGGACGAGCTGTGCGCCGATTTTGAGAAGCTTATCAAAAACGCCGACGCCGAATAGAAAAACGGCGCACTTTACAGAAAAATGTTGATATAACTGTAAAAATATAATAAAATAATAGATCAGCGAGGGCGCGGGAGAGCGGTTTGTCCTTCCGCGTCCGAGAGCTGATTGTACAGACAGAAAATTCGATATTTAAAAGGGCGGTTACATATGGGGATCAGAAAGATATTCTGCCTTATCCTGCTGTGCTTTACTGCTGTTTTTATGTCTTCGTGCGGCGATAAAGTGCCTAATGCAGTGTTTTTGCCGGATGATCTCGCCGGAAAGCAGATCGGCGTCATAGAGGGCAGCGCCTCCGCCGTCCGCGCGGCGGACCTCGAATACAGCGGGATAACGGTAAAAGCATATACAGATATAAAGACGGCCAAAGCCGCGCTCAGATCAGGTGAGGCGGACTGCCTGCTCGTCGACTCACCGGACGCCGACGCGGCGGCGAGGGGGCTTGGCGTGGCGCAGCTTGACGAAAGTGTGCCGGACGAGACATACAGGTTTGCGGTGGCAAAGGAAAACGTAGACCTGACGCAGGATATAAACGACGCACTCGCACAGCTTCGTGAAAACGGCGTTTTGGATAATATAATCGCCGGATATACGGGCGGCTCGGATTACAGGTACGAGTCCTCTGCCGGAGAGCATACGGCGAGCATAGTTATGGCCGTCGAGACGGCCGGCGCACCGTACTGCTACTACGACGGGGACGAACTGCGCGGCATGGATATAGATATTGCGCGCGCAGTCGGAGACATCCTCGGCGTCGACGTAGAGTTTAAAACGGTGCCGCATGACGAGCTGATAGTCGAGGCGCAGAAGGGCAGGGCGATGTTTGCCGCCGGAAGGCTCGCGGAAAATGACGACGGCGCGGAGCTCATCGATTTTACGGACGGTTATTTTGTGTCATCGCAGAAGATAATAGTCAGAAAATAATGTTTGTCAATCAAAACGCGGCGGACAATGCCGGGAGAGGATATAATTATGGATTTAACAAAAATTTCGGCTGTTTTTAAAAACAGTGAGGAGCTTGGCGGAAAAGAAGTAACGGTCGCCGGATGGGTCAGAACTATCAGGGACATGAAAAATTTCGGCTTTATAGAGCTGAACGACGGCAGCTGTTTTAAAAGCGTGCAGGTCGTTTTTGAAAACGGCGTTATCGATAATTACGCCGATATAGCCAAACAGAACGTCGGCGCGTCGCTTATAGTAACAGGCACGGTAGTCCTGACACCGGAGGCAAAACAGCCGCTCGAGATAAAAGCGGCGGAGATAACCGTCGAGGGCGCATCGACGCCAGATTACCCGCTTCAGAAAAAGCGTCATACGGTCGAGTTTCTGCGCACGATCGCGCATCTGCGCCCGAGGACAAACCTTTTCTCGGCCACGTTCCGCGTAAGAAGCGTCGCGGCCCACGCGATCCATACGTTTTTCCAGGACCGCGGCTTTGTATATGTCCATACGCCGATAATAACGGCGTCCGACTGCGAGGGCGCGGGAGAGATGTTCCGTGTGACGACGCTCGATATAAACGATCCGCCGAGGACGGAGGACGGTAAAGTCGATAACAGTGCCGATTTCTTCGGAAAAGAGGCAAACCTCACGGTGTCCGGCCAGCTGAACGCCGAGAGCTTTGCCATGGCATTTGGAGACGTGTACACCTTCGGGCCGACGTTCCGCGCCGAGAAATCGAACACTCAGCGCCATGCGGCGGAGTTTTGGATGATCGAGCCGGAGATGGCTTTTGCTGACCTCGCCGACGACATGGAGACGGCGGAGGCGATGATAAAATACGTCATAAGGACTGTTATGGAAAGATGCCCGGATGAGATGGCCTTCTTCAACAGCTTTGTCGACAAGGGGCTCATAGAAAGGCTCGAGGGCGTTGTAAATTCCGATTTCGGACGTGTATCGTATACCGAGACGATTGAGATATTAAAGGCGGCCGGAGATATATTCGAATACCCCGTGTCGTGGGGCGTCGATCTCCAGACGGAGCACGAGAGATATCTCACGGAAAAGCACTTTAAAAAGCCCGTGTTTGTGACCGATTATCCGAAGGAGATCAAGGCGTTTTATATGCGCTTAAACGACGATGGAAAGACCGTTGCCGCCATGGACTGCTTGGTTCCCGGCATAGGCGAGATAATCGGCGGCTCACAGCGTGAAGAGCGGCTCGATATGCTTGAGACGCGCATAAAAGAGCTCGGCATGGACATCGCGAGCTATTGGTGGTATCTCGACCTGCGCCGTTACGGCGGCACGAGGCACGCCGGATTCGGACTTGGCTTTGAGAGACTTATCATGTATCTCACGGGCGTTTCAAACATCCGCGACGTTCTCCCGTATCCGAGGACGGTCGGAAGCGCCGAATTTTAAAGCGATATCGAAAGACCCGCGGCAACACTCCGCCGCGGGTCTTGAAAATTTGAAACTCAAATGTTAAAAGACGAGGGTGCTTTATGAAGAAGAAAAGAGACGAAAAGCCCGATTTCAATAAATACAACTTAAAGCCGGCGAAATTTTATCTGGACGATCTGAAAAATTTTGCGAGCTTTATGGATGACATTTCCGGAAAAAACCTTGAGGAAATAAACGACGCGATCGACAGAAAAGGCCAGACGGAGGAGTTTTCATCGTTTCTTGACGCTGTCGAGGAAGCGCAGAAAGCCGCCGAGGAGCTTATACGGGAGACAACCGTGATACAGCCGGAAAAGCGCGACGGAAAACAGCCGGATGTGAAAGCGTCTCAGGACACGGCGGCAAAGGAGTCAGAGCCGCAAAGTGCTCAGGAGACGACGCCGGAGCAGACGGTCGAGGAGCTCATGGCGGAGCTTGACGAACTTGTAGGCCTTGATAAGATAAAGGCAAACGTAAAAAGTCTTATAAATCTTGTCAGAGTACGGAAGCTGCGTGAGGAAAACGGGCTTCCGTCGCCCGCGATGTCGCTGCACCTCGTGTTTATGGGAAATCCCGGCACCGGGAAAACGACGGTGGCGCGGCTGATTTCCAAGCTCTATAAGGCTATCGGCGTGCTGTCAAAAGGGCAGCTTATTGAGGTCGACCGCTCCGGGCTCGTCGCGGGGTATGTCGGCCAGACGGCGATAAAGACGGGTGAGGTCATAAAAAGCGCGCTTGGCGGCGTTTTGTTTATAGACGAGGCGTACGCTTTGGCCTCCGGCGGGGGAGACGGAACTGCCGATTTCGGCCGTGAAGCGATAGAGACGCTCTTAAAATCGATGGAGGACAACAGGGACGATCTCGTCGTCATCGTCGCCGGCTACGAGGGGCTTATGGAGAAGTTCATATCGTCAAATCCGGGGCTTGAGTCGCGCTTCAACCGCTATTTCGTGTTCGAGGACTATACGCCGGAGGAGCTTTTTGCGATTTTTAAGTCAATGTGCGAAAAAAACAGCTATACACTGACGCCCGAGGCTGAGAAGTTCGCTAAGGAGCATCTTCAGTATCTGTACGACACGCGCGACGACAATTTCGGCAACGCGCGCGACGTGCGAAACCTGTTTGAGAACATAGTGTCGGCTCAGGCGGACAGGCTCGCCGTAATGGAAGCTCCGACGAGAGACGACCTTGTCGCGATAACGAAAGAGGACATCGAAAATGCGTCGGTAATGTAAAGCGCCGGCGCTTTGTATGAAAGGATAACGGCTTTGATACATCCGAAAAAATGGAGAGAGACGGAAGATCCGTTTAAATTGCCGTATAGCAATTTTAAATTAAAGGAGATCATCGGCTATCCACATGCGGGAAATGACGTGTTTCAGGCAAAAGGCGTCTATAATGGGCGTTGCGTCGAAGTTTACATAAAGGTAGCAAGGCAGCGCGGAGCGGATATCAAAAACGAGATAGATACTATAAACGCCATAAATTGCCCGCTTGCCCCGCAGATCATCGACCACGACGACAGAAAAGAACAGTTCGTAGTCACCCTCGCAAAGGAGGGAGAGCGGATGTCGACTATCGTAGGCGACAATACGGACCTTGAGTCGCTCGATTATATGTATGAATACGGGAGGACGCTTGCACAAACGCACGGCCTGCAAGGAAAGTTTCATGAGGTGAAAGACCGCGTTTTTTTCCATATCCCGGATATCCGGCACTTTGAAGACTTGAATTTGATGTTCGTCTATAAATATCTGACCGAAAACCGACCAAAGGAGATACATAAATGTTTTTGTCACGGCGACTTCCACTACGCCAATATACTGTGGAAAAACGGTCATATGTCGGCTATACTTGATTTTGAACTGTCCGGACTCGGAAATAGGGAATTTGACATCGCGTGGGCACTGATACTCAGACCGGGGCAGAAATTTTTGAGTACAACGCGTGAACTCGAGCTTTTTATGGAAGGCTACTGTTCGGCGGGCTTCTGCGACTTCGAATATGTGAAATACTATATGGTTTTGATCTACTCATACTTTTATAAATTCGGCGGCGGAACTCCCGGATACTGCGAATATGTTGACAGTGTGTTCAGAAATTACTGCTAAAATAGAAATGATCCGCGCGGCATCAGTTTTACGAAAGTGCGCCGCGCTTAGATTTAACGAACATTTTACATGTCCGCGCTGACGGATTTAACATTGTGCGAGTATGATAAAATCGTGATAGAAAGATTTGATATGAAAGAAAGGAAAGAAGAGTAGACGATGGAGATACTCAGAAGTAAAAAAGGATTTATATGCGACATGGACGGCGTCATATACCACGGCAACCAGATACTGCCGGGCGTCAAGGAATTTGTTGAGTGGCTTTATAGAGAGGATAAAAAATTCCTGTTTTTAACCAATTCAAGCCACCGCTCGCCGAAAGAGCTTCAGCAGAAACTGTACCGCATGGGACTTGACGTTGATGAGAGCCATTTTTACACAAGCGCGCTTGCAACAGCGGAATTTTTGAAGTCGCAGTCGCCGAATTGCAGCGCATATGTAGTCGGTGCACCGGGACTGTATACGGCGCTTTACGATGCGGGCATCACATTTAACGATGTTGACCCGGAATACGTCGTCGTCGGCGAAAATGACAACTACAATTTTGAAAACATGGTTACGGCTGTGCGCCTGATCGAGAAAGGCGCAAAGCTTATCGGAACGAACACCGACCTCACGGCGCCTATGGAAAACGGCATAGTGCCGGCCTGCCGCGCGCTCATTGCGCCGATAGAGATGACCACGGGCAAACAGGCGTATTTCGTCGGGAAACCGAACCCGCTTATGATGCGTACAGGGCTTCGTATGCTCGGCGTACATTCCGAGGATGCGGCGATCGTAGGAGACCGTATGGATACGGATATCGTCGCCGGTATCGAGTCGGGTCTTGACACGGTGCTCGTGCTGTCCGGCGTCACCTCGCGCGCTGAGATCTCAAGATTCCCGTACAGGCCGCGCCTTGTGCTCGAAAATGTCGGAGAGATCATAAAAGACATCGAATAACGTCGAAAAACGGCGCATTGCGCCGTAAAAACTTTTACATATGTAAAAGGCGGGACGCCTTTTATTGTACAAAAACAGGAGACGCGTTTTTTCGCGTCTCCTGTTTTCATTTATATTGTTTTATCCGCAGCATTTACGGCTTTTTATATACGATTACCTCAAATTCGATCAGAGTTTCAAGCGAATTGAGAGTTTTAAGTTTTGCCTGATCGGCAGCGCTCGTTTTATAATAGTACGGAGTCATCATAAAAAGAGCCTCGATATCCGCGTGAGGCGAAACGGTGATGCTCGACTTTATATCGCATATCTCCGATATGTCAAAGCCGCAGAGCTCGGGTGATACGGGCGGATTTTCGTACGGCGCGTCATATACGGCTTTTTTAAGGCCGAGAAGATGCTTTTCGAGCGGTATCGCGCGGATCAAAATGCCGCCCTTTTTAAGTACGCGTGCAAATTCTTTTTCGGCGCATGGAGCAAAGACGTTCAAAACGATATCGCATGAATCATCGCCAATCGGAAGGGAAAAGACGCTCGCGACGGCCGTTTTTATATCACCGCCGCGGCTGTGCGCCGCCATGAGCGCGTATTTTGATATGTCGATGCCTGCGGCATGCACCTTTTTTCCCGCATTCTCCAGCGCTTTTTTAACCCTTGCGGTGTACCAGCACTCGCCGCAGCCTGCGTCCAATAAGGATACGTTGTGCGGAGAGTATTTAACGGCGAGATCTTCAATACGGCCGGCAAGTGCATCATAATATCTGCGGCCGAGAAAATGCTGCCGCGCCCGCACCATAGTCCTGTCGTCACCGTGGCGCTTTGACGAAGATGCGTTGGACATCAAAAGGTTTACATATCCCTGCTTTGCAATATCGTAGCTGTGGCCGTTTTCACATTTTAGGGCTTTATCACGCCTGTGCAGCGGATAGCCGCATACAGGGCATATAAATTCAGGCATTTTTTACCTCCGCTTTATCGGCTTACAACAACGACCCAAAGCCGGATTGCAGCTGACTTCAATTGTCAAAAGGGTCATTGCCGGGTGCGGGGTTCGCAGCGGGAACGGAAAATCCGGTGATTCTGTTATAGTAATTTGCCATCGTGATTCCCTGATACGGGTTTATCCATATCGACAGGACAGGGATAAAGAAGGCCGACAGGAATCCGTTTAGAAAATACCACGCTATAAACGACAGATCGAGCGCGAGTCTCTGGGCCAGCCTGCCGCGCATGATCTCTTTTGACTCTCTGAGGCACTCCATTGCCGACATATCGGGGTTGTCGAACATCACATAGAACACGACGCTGTAGCGGAGTGAGACACGGGCAGCGGCGACCACAACATACACTGCGCCTGCGGTAAGGCCCAGGGAGAACAGCAGAATACTGCCGGAAATCAGCGCCACGCACGACGCTATAACAATGATAAGCCCCGGAAGCATGTACAAAAGCGTTATCAGGTATATGAGTATATTTATCGCGATAATCCGCAGGATGTAGTTAAACCCGTTGAAGATATCTTTAAACCCGGCGGGTGCATTGCGGCTGTGATCAAGGCAATATCCGGCGTATCCGACATTCAGAACGGACTGCATAATGTTTATTAAAAGCATCAAAATGCCTGCAAACAGTGTCACCTCAGGCAATGCGACATTTTCAAGCGCGCTTGCAGAACCTGTCTGCATATACTCCTGAAGCGCAAGCATATACTCGTTTGCGTAGACGTCGTAGCCGGAAAGGCGCGTATAAAGATATTGCATGACATATAATACGGCGAAAAACGCGGCGTTGATCAGGATAAAACGAAGCCCCTGGGAAAATATGCGCTGTCTTGCGTTAAATTTAAGCTCACTAAATCTTATCTCCATATGCGGTGTCTCCTATTATGATTCGACATGATAATTTATAGTTTCATACAGTTGTACATTATATTATACAGTAATACCACACGGTGGGCAATATTTTTACAAAAATTGACTTATGAAAAATCTGGAAAGCTGAAATAAACGCAAAGCAGGCGTCCTGTTGAGGCACGCCCGCATGAGCCCCGAGGCGGCCGAATACCGGCCGCCTGCGGAATTAATCGCCCGTAATTACAAAGAGGTCGTTCGGTGTGCACTCAAGCAGCATGCAGATTGCCTCTATATTTTCGTATCGAATAGACTTTGTCTCGTTGTTTATCATTTTGTTGAAGTTTTGATAGCTCATCCCAAGCTGTTTATACAGCCAGTATTTTGTTTTTCCTCTCTTTGCCAGCAAATTCAAGACATCTAACTTTATCATGAGATATTTCTCCGTGCTATATTTTTTAATGAGATAATATCTTAGTTTAGTCCTTTACATATAGACTGATACATTATATAATGAAAACATTAGATATAGAGGATGAACATAATGATAATAGATATTACCGGTATAGAGCTTATCCCCGGTGACAACGGGAAAAACTGTCCGGGCAACGGGAAACAGGTGGATGCGCTCGGTCTTGCGATAGAGTGCTGCTGTGATGAGTGCGACTATTTTCTGTGCTGCTCGGAGACGCATAGAGATGAGGAATGTAAAGACTGTTTGGATAAAAACTGCCCAAATTCCGGGCAGTGACAGAAAAAGATCATGGTTTCCGGCGTTTTTTGGCCGATACCGGCTTTGCCGTGTCCTCTTCGTCAAAAGCGGCCTTCAGCTTCTCGATTGCCTTTTTCTCGATGCGCGACACATAAGAGCGGCTGATGCCGCACATGGCCGCAATCTCGCGCTGTGTTTTCTGATGAGACATACCAATGCCGTACCGCAGCTGTATTATCTGCTGTTCGCGCTCCGTAAGAACCTCTGAAATAAAGCGGCGCAGCTTTGAATACATTTCAGCGGAGCTTATGCTTTCGAGCATATCGTCATCAACGCTTATCATGTCCATAAGCGAAAGTCCGCCGCCGTCGCCGTCGGAGTCGATCGAGTCGGAGAGGGAGACCTCGCCGGCCGATTTTTTCAGGCTGCGGAAGTGCATCAGTATCTCGTTTTCTATACATCTGCTCGCATATGTAGCAAGACGCACGCCGCGGTCCGGCTTATATGTCGATATGCCCTTGATAAGCCCTATAGTGCCGATGGATATCAGGTCGTCCTGATCGCTCGTCTGCGTGTAGTATTTCTTTATAATGTGTGCGACGAGCCGGAGATTGCGCTCTATAAGCACGTTCCGCGCCTCGAGGTCGCCGGCGGCGTACGCCTCTATGTATTCGCGCTCCTCCTTTGCGGAGAGCGGTTTTGGAAACGAGCCTCCCCCGCCGGACAGACGCAGCATCAGAAACGGGCACGACAGGAGAAGGCCAAACGTAGTCGACAGCATTTACAAAATCACCACCAGAAAAACAGTGTGGAAAATATCCCATGATTTATACTATTCCGTTACATTTTGTCCGTATGCCCTATGCGCATGTACAATAGTACAGGAATTTTATAAGCCCCCAACGCGCTTGTAAAAGAAAACGAAATGTGCTAGCATATGCTTTGCAAGGCGCGGGCAGGTATAGCCTCCCGCGCCCGAGTAAAAATAAACGGAGGAAATAATATGAAATTTTCTCAGATGAAATACAAAAGACCGGATATTGAAACGGTCAAAAATCAGCTTACTGAAGCTATAAAAGCGCTTAAAGCCGCTAAAAGCTATGAGGAAGCAAAAAAGGTGTTTTTGCAGGTCGAGGAAGAATCAAAGCACGTCTCGACCGCGAGGACGCTTGCGACCATCCGCAATTCGATAAACACAAAGGACAAGTTTTACGATGAAGAGGAAAAGTTCTGGAACAAGGCGGGTCCCGAGCTTCAGGAGTACAGCCAGGCATGGACGACGGCAATGCTTCAGTCGCCGTTTCGCGCCGATTTTGAGGCCGAGTACGGCGACCTCATGTTTGTAAACGCAGAGATCGCGCTCAAAACATTCTCGCCGGAGATAATTCCCGAACTTCAGGAGGAAAACGATCTCACGCAAGAATATGAAAAGCTGCTCGCCTCCGCCGCGATCCCGTTTGAGGGTAAGACCTACACGATAGCGCAGTTTGCGCCCTTCAAGCAAGACCCGGATGATGAGCGCCGCCTCGCCGCGTGGAAAGCCGAGGGCAAGTGGTACAAGGACAATCAGAAGAAGCTCGACGATATATACGATAAGCTCGTGCATCTGCGCGACAAGATGGGCAAAAAGCTCGGCTACGATGGGTACACCACGCTCGGCTACTACCGCATGGGCAGAAACTGCTACACTAAGGAGGACGTTGAAAAATTCCGCGCCGCCGTCGTAAAATATCTCGTGCCTGTAGCCGACGGGATATACCGCGAGCAGGCGAAGCGGCTCGGCAAAGAGTACCCGATGAGCTTTGCCGACAACGCGCTTCAGTTCCGCTCCGGAAACCCGAAGCCGTTCGGAACGCCGGAGCAGATACTCGAGCACGGAAGAGAGTTTTACGACGCGCTCTCTCCCGAGACGAGCGAATTTTTCCGCGTCATGCTCGATAACGAACTGCTCGACGTGCTATCAACCGACGGGAAAGCCGGCGGCGGTTACTGCACCGGCATTGCCGATTACGAAGTGCCGTTTATCTTCGCAAACTTCAACGGGACTAAAGACGATGTCGAGACCGTGACGCACGAGGCGGGTCACGCGTTTGCAAATTACATGAACAGAAAGCGCGTGCCGTCCGAATATATCTGGCCCAGTATGGAGGCATGCGAGGTACATTCGATGTCCATGGAGTTTTTCGCGTGGCCGTGGGCTGAGGGATTTTTCGGCGAAGATACGAGAAAATTCTATTACAGCCATCTGTCCGGCGCGCTGACGTTTATCCCGTACGGCACTATGGTCGACCACTTCCAGCATATTGTATACGAAAAGCCGGATATGACGCCGGTGGAGCGACACGGCGTGTGGAAGGAGCTGCTCGGCGTTTATATGCCGTGGATGAGGCTTGACGGAGACATCCCGTTTTACTCGGAGGGCGAGGGATGGCAGCGTCAGAGCCATATATACGAATCCCCATTTTATTATATAGACTACTGCCTCGCGCAGACGGTGTCGCTCCAGTTCTGGGCGATGATACAAAAAAATCTGAAAGACGCGTGGGCGCACTATATGGCGTACACTGTTCAGGGCGGCAGCCGCACGTTTACAGAGCTTCTCAAAAACGCCGGACTTCAGTCCCCGTTTGACGAGAACTGCTTAAAGGGAGTCTGCGAGGCGGCGAGCGACTGGCTCGATAAATTCGATCTCACAGGTATAGAATAAAAGCACAAAAAAGCTGCAAGGATATTTCCTTGCAGCTTTTTATGCAGTTTTGCGTGCAGAAGATACCAAAAGTATATCCGTGCAATTTATATCGGTGTTACTCAT
>CALXCR010000047.1 GCA_944386855.1 uncultured Oscillospiraceae bacterium | reverse complement strand
TTATATTTGCGATGAAAAGAACCCCTATAACAAGCATACCTACCGTGAATACGGGCACGGTAACGCCGTCGATAAGAAGCGTTATGAGATACAGTATCGGTATAAGGAGCGCCGCGCTTGTGACGGGAAGCCCCTGATACATTTTGCGGTTTTCGCTTGTCTGCTGCTGTCTTGTCTGCTCCGTGACATTAAAATAACCGAGTCTTATAACGGCCGCCAGAACATAGAAAATCAAAATTACCATGCCTGCGACAGACTGTACGCCGACGCAGTAAGCAAACATTGCGGGAAATACGCCGAAGCATACGAGGTCGCAGAGCGAATCTATCTGTATGCCGAACACCTTTTCATCGTCCGTCCGCTTCATCGCACGCGCAATCTTGCCGTCGAACATATCGCAGACGCCGGCGATAAGCTGGCAGAACACGGCGGCCATAAAATTTCCCTCAAACGCCTGGAATATGCCGAAAACGGCGGCGGCTAATCCTATGTAAGTGAGAATGACCGAAGCATTATAAAAACCTATCAACACTGGACTCGACCCTTTCTTATTTGTAAAACTATATTGTTAAGTATAGCACAGAAACAAAAAAATACAATATTTTCTTCCCGATGTGTCACAAATCGACCGTCTAAATTGTTATATATAATAGAAGGTATTAATTTTGTGTTGTTTAATTTAAAATTTTATGTTAAAATATAATTACATAAAACTTATGGCACATTTTAATATCTGAAATATAATACTACAGAGGGGAGGGCGATTCCGGTGGTTCAGTAATTTTTATCCCCGGCACTGTAAGAAGTTAGGCAGAAGATAAGGTTACTAAACGAAAGGACGTATGCTTTATGCGAAAGAAAAGATTGATAACGTGTATTATGGTAATCGCGGTAGTATGTATGATAAGTGTGAATGCGTTTGCGGCCACCGTTACAATGGGTTCCAAATACAATGATGATGTAGATTTTTCCATTGATTCTGTTTTAACTTATTCCGAAAATAAGGCTGAAACTATATCATTAACATCTATGTCTATGCTTGTTGTAAATAATTCTGGCGGCCCAGTCAATTATGCCCGCTATACGGTTGCGCTGAATTCAGGCTATGGTTATGTTGTGGACGTAGAATTATGGGCATCAGCTTATGAATTTGATGCGATTCCAGCAGGTGGAATGGGATATATTGTCGTACCAACGTCAAGATATGAACCATTTGGAACATATGCAAAAACGTGTTTATTTGAAATTGGAGCCAGTAAAGGTAGTGACTTATATTGGACATATACAACTGCACGGTTTCCATATGGATCAACTTCATACACATATTATTAAAATTATATACTGCCTTAGTTAAGAGGAGGGGTTAAAATGACAAAAAATAAACGTGATATATTGTTTGCCGTTGTATTTGTACTGTGCTTTTTTGCCGTAGTCCTGCTCCCTGTAATGTTATGGCGGTCGGGTGACGATACGGAACCGGCGGCCGGCAATGTGGCGCTCGCTACAGAAGAGGCCGAGTTTGCCTTGCCGCTGGAGCTTGCGGACGATGACGAGACACTTGAAATATACGGCGCGCCGCAGGTCTTTACAGATGAGGCGTTGACACAGGAGATTACAGGTGTCGTATTGGAACAGCCGACGGATACAAGCGCGTCGATACAGTTCCGGTACGGCGCGGACGATACGACTCTTTATATAAAAACGCCGGTATATATGACAGGCAAGGCCGTTGAAGCGACAACAACAACCATAAATAATAATACTGCGGAGCTGAAATTCGGAGATTTGTTTGAGTATGAGTTTTCCGATTATACGGTAAGCACCCGTTCACAAAACGGTGTCAAAACGCTGATCGTTCATTTTAAAGCAACGCAGGAGCAGACCGTGTTCCCGTTTGATGCGACAATAACTTTTGGCGGTGAGACATACGAGGGCGTAGCGGGAGCCAACTTTAATGTGGACGGAACGGAATGTCAGACCGTCAATCTTACATTCGGCATACCAAGCAATCTGGAAGTTGACCTTGAAGGCGCAACAATCACATTTGACAGTATTAAAGAAATACATCCGAGCACTGTCGTTCCGTATTACCCCGACGAAAAAAATAATTAAAACTATAGGAGCTTATAAAAATAAAAAATTAAATAAATTGTCACAAAACAGTATTCTTAATTGTTATATAATAATAGAAAGATAAATTTTTATCTTTTCTTAATAAATCATACATTAAGGCTTATATTCGATCAATGCAATGTAAATTGTTAATGTATGAATAAAGAAAAGAGGGTGATTCCAATGTTTCGGTAATCATTTATCCCGGCAGCTATAACAATTTAGGCATAAGATAAACATAAGATAAGAAAGGATGATACCTCATGAGACGTAAAATGTTTGTGACAATGATTATGATAATCTTGGTAGTGTGTATGATAAGCGTCAATGCTTCTGCAGTATATATTATCGGAATGGGCAGGAAAGAAGAACCTCTGGCTGGCTTCAAGATGGCGTCGTATTTATACTATGGTGGGAATATGTCCAATTCAATTACGTTTTATTATATGGAAACTGAAGTTGATAACAGAAATGGTATTGCTGGTGATGTAAATTTCTTAGATTATAAAGTGGATTATGGAATTGGACAAAGCAA
The DNA here is from genome assembly GCA_944386855.1 of uncultured Oscillospiraceae bacterium. GTDB lineage: Bacteria > Bacillota > Clostridia > Oscillospirales > Oscillospiraceae > CALXCR01. The sequence goes on along the minus strand of CALXCR010000047.1, from coordinate 7,412 downwards.
CACTAATTTGCAAGGGAATATTCATGTAGAAATGTTAAGCGACCAAGGTTTTTTTAATCCAATAGAAATGGGTGATACCGGCACTTTTATTGCGCCAGTAATTGAAGGCGATACTCTGGGTTCGTTTGCCAAAGGCGCCGCAGCGGAAATTGCTGTAGGCATCGGGGATTCCCAGTATTGGCAGTTTACAAGGACAACATTTCCGCTTGGATCAACCACATATTATAATTCGTAAAAATTTGGCACCAACATATGACGCAGATAATAATACTTAAAGGAGCTGTATAAGATGACTAAAAGAACAAAAATCTTTTTATTTAGTATAGTTGCCGTTGTAGTCGCAATAGGCGCTGTTCTTATGTTACCAAAAGCTGCGCCGGTAGCTCAGGCGACTATACCTGTCAATTTTAATATTCCCATAGAGTTTGAAAACGATTGGGAGAATTTTAGGTTTTTGTATGATGCTGAAATATATGCCGATGAGGAATGTACACAACTTTTGTCAACAGCAACTACGGAAGAAAATTTGAGTAATAGGAATGCAGAGATTTCATTTAACAGGATTCCGAACGCGGATGTGTTGTATGTAAAGCTTCCGCCATATAAAACTTCTGAAGCGGTAAGTCCGTATTCTGTGGAGCTCAGTGATACTGAAGATGTCTATTTGGAAATTGACGGTGAACAATGCTTTAAGCTCAGTAGTATAACAATTAATCAAGATTTACCATCAAATGTGGTGTCGTCAGGAGGTGCTGTTGGCATTATATTTGAGGCTGTAGGAAAGCAATACACTCATCCCGGTATATCAACAATGGTTATTGATGGGGTGACATACAAGGGCGGTTTAACTGCAAATTATACTAAAGACCCCGATTTAGCTGGCACCATTTACGAAAAAGACACTCAATTGTGTTCAAGTTTTTCATGTATATTTATGATTCCAAACGATATTGAAATTGATGTTAATGAGCTTGAGATAGTTTTCGATACTGAGTATGAGTTACACCCGAGTACTGTCGTTCCGTATTACCCCGACGCTGTAACCGAATAAACATTTATGCCCCACATGGGAAAGCAACATTGCTTTCCCATGTACCTGTATCACCTTATTATTAAGAAGAAGTTGTATGGTAAATATATAAAAAGGAGGAGAGATACCATGAAACGGAAAATTACGGTATTACTGGCAGTTGTGATCCTGTTATCGGTCTTTGTGATACCGTCAAGCGCCTACGTGTCGTATATCGCAAATTTTGAATTTCAATTTGACGAGGGCATACTGAACACGCCTGAGGCGTACCGCCTGAGAGCAATGTGCGGTTATCTGACGCAGGGCTTTGATATTTCACTGCGTCTGCATGTTTTAAGCAGCATAGAGGGCAGCGCAGCGGATTATGCTGAAAATTATATAAGCAATTTTGAACAGCAGTTCCCGCAGGCAGAAAATCTAATACTGATTGCATATAATGCCGAGACCGGCGACGCCGGAGCCGCAGCAACTGAAATGTTCACGCCGGAGCTTTCTTCATCTCAGCTTGAGAGCTTTCTTGAGCCGTTAAAAAATGATGACATAATACTCGCCCAGCGGTTTTTTGACTTACTAATACTTGTATTTGACACTGTGAGCGTGGGACACGATGCAAGCGAGTTTGACGGCGGAGTTGTAGACAATGTCACACCGTATCTCCAGTATCGTGACGCCAAAGCGGCGGGCGTCAGCGTACCAGACAGCGGGATACCCGTTCCACATATAATTATTATAGCCGCGGCCGCAGTATTGCTTATAGCGGAGCTTGTTATATTTATCATGCGCGGCAAAAAAATACCTCAGATGAAAATCATCATACCCGTTGCAGCTGTAGTGACGATAGGCGCGGCGGTTTTGGCATATATGTTTGTTCCGGTCACAACGGAATCAGCCGATCCGCTACCTATAGCCATTACGACGGTAAATGGAACGGCAACGCCTATTCGGACAGAAAAGATTAAGGCGCTGGAGGTCGGTCATGGTATATCCGAATTTTTTGACCCGTACATAGAAGAGGTAAAGAAGGTCTCCGATACCGTCGAGGGTTGCGAGTTCCGCACTGAATACTACGGCGGATTTTTAGGCGCGCATTACACGCAATATGTATCAAATGAGATTGCCGGGCAGTATTTTGACTTCCATACGAATTATTTTGAGACATTTTACAATCATGACATATGTAAATTTGAGTGCATCGAGGGTAACAATTTTAAGCTCTGGAGCATGGGCGTGCCGTATGCCAAGCCAAACGAGGACGGCGATTACGAGGTTGGATACTACATCTATTATCTGCTTATCGACGATTCATTGTATATGTTTGCGCCGTACAAAAACGAAATTCAGATGTACCGAGAGTTTATCGACGCTATGGGGCTTGACATATACTATATAAGGGAAGTGAAAATGGAGATAATCTCCGGATGATCCGCAAACTTCCGCGCAAATAAAGGCGCAAAGCATCCGTTGCTTTGCGCCATACCATAATTTTATACGAAAGAGGGGGTAGTTGTCGTGAAAAAAGTAATTAAAAACGCGCTTCAGATTCTTGCTATTATTATGTTTATTGTTGCGCTGACATTGCTTAACGCTCTGCCGTTTCTATATAATAACAAGGAGTTGGACTGGGAATGGCTGTTCTGGTACAGAGATGACGGCGGCGAAAGCGAATCGGAGGCAGTGACAACAAGGCCCGCGAGTGTTGATATTCCCATTGATTTCAGCGTGGGATATGAACCGACGATAAATTTCATCGGCTCGATAGAGGTATATTCCGACCAGGCGTGCACCAAACTTTTGACAACCGGGTACTATGAAAGCGATTTCAAGGAAAATATCACTGTTAAATTTGACTGTCCGATTGACTGCGACGCTGTTTCCGTTAAGATACCGCGCTATTATCTCGGACGTAACACAGCGCTGTATTCGATACAGCTTTCCGACTCGGGCGACGTAATACTGGGGCGCGACGGTGAGCCGTGCTTTAAGGCAAGCGAAATATGGTTAAGCGAGGGTATTATAAGGTATCTCCATGTGCGATTTGAGCCGATAGGGGAGCAGAACTGGTTTCCGCGCAGCGCGTATATATATGTCGACGGTGAAAAGCAGTCTTCTCATGTGAGTGCAACATTCTCGGGTGATGAATATGAGTTTGATAGCTTCGGCTGTATTTTTGAAATCCCGTTCGGCGCCGAATTCGACATAAACAATACAGAGCTCACGTTCGACTCCGTATGTGAAATATATGACGGCTTTGTGGTGCAGTATGCGCCGGAATGATGCGGCATGGGCGGGAGATATAAGAAAAATTTTAAAATTTTTAAATTTTGTTTACTTTTTGATAAAACTATGATATAATACAAATGAAAAAAAGTATGTGCGCAGAAAGGGCAGGTGATTCCAATGGTTTCCATCTCTTGGGCAGTAAGGGAATTCGTGTGAGAGGAGAGAAACCGATGAATAAAAAGACCAAGACTATATTATTCGGCATTATTGCGGTCGCGGTAGTAATAGGTGCTGTTCTCCTGCTGCCGAAAGCCGCGCCGGAGGCCCAGGCGACGATACCGGTAAGCTACGACATACCGGTTGAGCTTGACGGCGATACGATAGATTTTCAGTTTTTGGACAATGTAGAGGTTTACTCCGATGAGGCCTGCACACAGCTTGTAACCGACGCGACGCTTCAGACAAACGCGATGGAGGGCGCTTCGGTGGCGTTTGCCGTGACGCCGGATGCCGATACACTTTACGTACAAGTTCCGGCGTATATAAGCGCGCAGAATACGGAGACGTATTCCGTGCAGCTCAGCGATACGCAGGAGGTTTATCTGAATATCGGCGGAGAGGCGTGCTTTAAGCTTAGCGAGGTAACGATCAACCAGGAAGTGCCAAAGACGATGATACCGTCCGGCGGCTCGATACTTGTAGAATTTGAAGCGATCGGAGAGCAGATGTTCCACCCGGGCGATTCCACGATGGTCATAGACGGTGAGACATACTACGGCGGCTTCAGCGCGATCTACGATGAAAACGAGACGACGGGGACGGATTACTGCGAGAGCTTTTCCTGCATGTTCCTGATACCCGATGATATCGAAGTCGATGTGAACGACCTTGTTATATCGTTTGACAGCGAATATGAGATCAATCAGGGCTTTGTCGCGACGTATAACCCGGGCGCTGTGACGGAATAGGATAAAATAAAAAGAGGAAGCCGGTTTTCGGCTTCCTCTTGTCATCGCTCCCGCCGGCGGCGGGAGTCTTTGCCGCCTGTGACGGCGTATTAAGCATTTATCGGAAGAGGAGGGCGGATACCATGAAGAAAATACTAAAAGATCTGCGGGATGTTGTGCTTGTGCTCGGCTTTTTGGCGGCATTCACGTTTGTAATATCGTATCCCGTACTTTCAAGCAAGTCGGATGACGAACCTGAGATAAGCGGGGAGATAATGCAGAATCTTGCGGCGGGGAGGTTTACCCTGCCTCTTGAGCTGCCGGATAACGCGACAAATGTCAGGATGACGGACGATGTGCGCGTGTATGACAATTCGGCAATGACGTCGCCGATGTTCAATATTAAAATCGATTATACCTCATTCCCCGAGGTGAGCATAGATTTTGACTACACAGCCGGCAGGGAAGTGCTTTTCGTGGAGATTCCGCCATATCTTGTCGAAAAGGAGATACCGGCGGTAACGATTGCTGTCGACGATCCGGAAGGTGCGATTATCCGGCTTGAGGGCAGCGATTGCAAAATCGCCAAATTTGAGCTGAGCGACACCGTGCTGGGTGGGAAAAGAACGCTTACCGTTATTTTTGAGCCGGTTGCAGGGAGAATCTACCCGTCGGAGATAACGCTTTGTCTGGGAGAAAGCGAATACGACGCCACGACGCAGGTTAGCTTTGACAATAAAACATATGACTGCAAACAGGTATTCGCGAGATTTTCCGTTCCGATGGACGCGGCTGAGCATATGGAAAAGGCTGTCATGACCGTGACGGGCATCGGCGAGATATACGATGGGTTTGTCACAAGGTATTACACATCCGGCACAAACGAGATGAGTCGGTGACAAATGCCAAGACGATAATAAAAAGAGGAAGCTTAAAAAGCTTCCTCTTTGATTTTGTGTTTAGGATCACTCAAGGATATAGACGATCGCGTCGCGTATTCCGAAGTTTATACACTCGTCGTATGTCTCAAGAAAAATATCGATCGTATTTCCCCTGACACCCGTATCTCCGACGATTGCGTATCCGTATTCCCAGCTTCCATCGGCAGCGACGATATAAACTTTCGTATTCATGGGTATCACGGAAAAATCAGCCGAAACAACACCGACTTGTACGGGGCGGCCGCTTGCCGTTATGTCAAGCTCGTTATTCGAATAGGTGTAGGCAGTGGCGGTCATATTGATTGCTTTAGTATATACATACTGTTCGCCCGACATCGTTGTGACGACGTTTTCGGACGGCGTCTCAGTCTGATCTTCTGCCTCAGACGCCTCTTCTTCAACGGGGGCACTCGCTTCCGGCTTCGGTTCGACAGAAGAGCTGCTCGACTGATTGGCCGGCGGCTGCTCCTGAGCAGAAGGAGTCTGTGGCTGCGGCTCAGATTCCGGCTGCGGCTGTGGAGTGGATTCCGGCGCAGATTCGGGCGCTTCTTCGTTTACGCTGGCATCACTTTCCTCCTCAGATGCTACGATAGAACGCTTGCTCTCAATGGATACACCGTTAAGAGGATCGTCAAACCTGCTCATATTCCTGCTGAACGCGCTTAGCGTCAATGCAATGTGTTGATCGGTTTTGGCTGATATGTCATTATCATCGGCCAACGCCACATCGCTGACTTCTGAAAGCTCGCTGCTTGCTTGATCGGACGTTTCACTGTAATCAGCGTAATCAGACGGCGGATCGTACTTGGCATATGCAAAAAATACGAATAGGAGCGTAAACAGCACGAAGAAAATACCCTTGAAAACACGCGAAATCCTAAAAATCGATTGTGAAAAAACAATGTTTAGAAATTTCATAAAATTGTACTCCTAAAAAATAATTACAATCTGTTACTTTTTGAGTGCTCCTGCATTGTAGCATATCTCTCCACTTTTGTCAAATATTCTTGAAAAAAGACGATGAGATGCACCACTTTGACCTCACTGGTAACAATATATGCTCATTATAAACAAAATAGTATCAAAATATAAACAAAATAAGCTCGAATAAAAATTTGCTTGAAAATTTCTTTTAAGTGTGTTAATATATCTATGTTTTAGAGGATTTCCGGGTGTGGCGCAGATTGGTAGCGCGCTTGAATGGGGTTCAAGAGGCCGCTGGTTCGATTCCAGTCACTCGGACCATATCGTCGCAAGCCTTTTGCTTGCGGCGATTTTTTACTTTTTGATATTTTAAGGTGTGTATTATGGATCTCTGCAATATAAATGTGATCAAAGTTCTGCTCGCCAAATACGGTTTTCGATTTTCTAAATCTATGGGGCAGAATTTTTTAGTCGAGAGTTGGGTTCCAGAGCGTCTCGTTTTAGAGGCCGGCGTAAATAATACACACGGTGTTATAGAGATAGGTCCCGGTATCGGTTGTCTTACACAAAAACTTGCAGAGACGGCCGGCAAAGTAGTTGCTATTGAGCTTGACAGCAAGCTGATTCCTGTTTTGAACGAGACTTTGGCCGATCGAGAAAATGTCGAGGTCATTAACGGCGATGCTTTAAAAATAAATATTCCTGCCCTGATCGAAGAGAAACTGCCGGGGCTTACTCCGATTGTATGCGCGAATCTGCCGTATAATATAACGTCGCCTATTCTAACGTTGCTTATAAGCTGCGGACGATTTGAATCTATAACCGTCATGATACAAAAAGAAGTTGCAAAAAGGATATGCGCAAAGCCGGGCACAGCCGATTACGGCTCGTTCACACTGTTTGTAAATTATTATACAGAGCCGAAAATTCTCTTTGACGTTTCACCCGGATGCTTTATACCTCAGCCCAAAGTGACGTCAAGCGTTATATCGATGGTTACAAGAAAAACGCCTTTGGTCAGCGTAAACGATGAGAAGCTCCTGTTCAGAGTCATCCGCGCAGCGTTTTCAATGCGGCGCAAGATTCTGGTCAACAGTCTCATGTCGTCATTCGGGAATAAGTTTGATAAAGGCGATATCGCGGATATACTTTTAGAATGCGGGTTCAAGCCGCTTGTCAGGGGAGAAGATCTGTCGCTCGATGATTTTGCCAGGCTGTCGGACGCTATCGGATGCCGGCTTTAGGTATTCATACCTCGTCACTGTTGCTTGTGCAATTTTCACAATTTATTTGGTTTAATTTGTACCTTTTCACAAAAAGTTCAGATTATCAGAAAATTTTCTTGTTTTC
>CALXCR010000046.1 GCA_944386855.1 uncultured Oscillospiraceae bacterium | reverse complement strand
AAGCCCAAAAAAAGAGGGTATCCTCAAAAACAAAAACATAACCCAGCGCAGCGGTTGTGTTTTTGAGAGGAGGAGCAAGGAAGCGGGCGGTACAAAAAAGAAACGGCTCTTCTGAGCCGCGCGCCGGGTGGCGCGTCAATTCGAAGCAAAGCGGAGAATTGCCATAGGCGGAATTCACTTCCGCCGTAAAATGGCTAAACGGAGCAAGGCTCGCCGCGCGAGCGTGAGCCCAAAAAAAGAGGGTATCCTCAAAAACAAAAACATAACCCAGCGCAGCGGTTGTGTTTTTGAGAGGAGGAGCGACAAAGTAAATGAGAGACGGCGTTTAATTTGAAAAGAAAAACGCCGTCGCGAACGATACGATGTCCGCGACGACGTGGTACGCCCGATGCGATTTGAACGCACGACCTTCAGAGTCGGAGTCTGACACTCTATCCAGCTGAGCTACGGGCGCATATAATTTTCAAGCCGAACATACCCAAAATTACGGTAAAACCGTGGCATATTGAATATTTTATCATGCTTTCGCCGCTGTGTAAAGCAGACGCCGCAAAAAAGATTGTTTTATCTTGTCGAATGTGCTAAAATTAATATTATTAATGCTGAAAGGCGGAGTCTTTCTCATGGCTAACGAAACGGGGAATTTCAGGGCGTCGATTTTTGGCGGATTTAACCGTCAGGACGTATCGGACTATATAGAAAAGCTGTCATTAGACCGCAACAGATATAAGAATAAATCCGAAGAGCTTGCGGAAAAGGTCGATACGATGCAGGAGAAGATCGACGAGCTGACAAAGCGGCTCACGGAGACGGAGAGCAGACTTGCCGAGGCGCAGAGGCCTCCGACCGAAAAACACGCCGCAATAATCGAAAAAACGGTAACCTCCATGCGGGGATATAAGGCTGCTCTGGCAGAGGCCGCAGAGAAGATTGGCGCTTTTTCGGCCTCCATGTCGGATGAACTTATACAGCTCCGCTCACAGGTAGAGACTCTGCCGCAGACGCTTGATAAAGCTTGCTCAAAGCTGGACAGGGCTATAGAAAAGCTTGAGCGTGTAAATAATAAAGGCTGAGGTGTTATGGTTGAGCAACACATTTACTCTAACGACAGATGAGCTTAAGGAGAATATACCGCAGATGCGCGCGGGCGACCGCGTGCTTCTCAGCGGGACGATATACACCGCGCGCGATGCTGCGCATAAGGAGCTTTTCCGCCTGCTGGACGAGGGAGCGGCGCTTCCGTTTAATATAGACGGCGCTGTCATATATTACGCAGGCCCCACGCCGGCCCGCGACGGGCAGCCGGTCGGCTCATGCGGCCCGACGACATCGGGGCGGATGGACCGCTTTGCGCCGCGGCTTTTGGACCTTGGCCTTGCCGCGATGATCGGCAAGGGTGAGCGCGGAGACGCCGTAAAAGAAGCCATAGTGAGAAATCACGCGGTATATTTATGTGCTGTCGGCGGTGCGGGCGCACTTATCGCGCGCCATATAACGGCCGCGGAGGAGATTGCATTTCCGCAGCTCGGATGTGAATCGGTAAAACGGTTCACGATTGATAATATGCCGCTTACCGTCGGTGTAGATATGTACGGCGGCGACCTCTTCGCTATGGGACGTGGAAAGTACGCCGTAAACGGCTGAGATACCGGCTATCGCCAGCGGCGCACCTTGAATATCACATATTAAAAACGCTATGCCCAATATAGGCATAGCGCTTTTTTGAGCCGGTTCTTTCACATTTTTGGCTTTTTGACGTCTTGTACCTCGCCGGCTTCAAGACGGCTGTAAAATTGTCCGACGACCTCGTTTACGGATGAGATGTATGCAAACGAGTCTCCGCTTTGCTTCAGCATCTCGTTGAACGCAGCGATCTGATGCCTGTTTACAATACATATAAGAAGCCAGTGCTCGGATTCGGTGTACATTCCCTTCGCCCGAACGATTGTGACCCCGCGCTCGAGCTTATTCATTATCTCGCGCGCCAAACGCTCCGGATCGTCTGTTATGACTTCGAATTTCAGTGCGCTTTTGCCGCCCTTGAGCATTTTGTCGCTCACATTGCTGGCGAGAAAGCTGTACAGAACGCAAAGTATAACGGGCTCCATCTGGTAACCGTATACGAAATATGAGCTCACGGCTACGGCGGTATTTATCGCAAAAATTATCCACATCAGGTTCAGCTCAGGCCGTAGTTTCTGAATTATTGCGGCGATTATGTCAGTCCCGCCGGTAGAACCGTCGAGATTTATTACGACGCCGTAATATAGGCCGCATATTACGCCGGCCGCTATGGGCGCGAGTATGCGGCTCATCCCGTCCTCGGTGTAATAGACGAACGGCGAGACGTCGACGTACCCGTTTTGCAGCAGCCAAAGAGCCAGAGATGTGACAGACGTGTACACGACCGTCCTCGCGGCAAAATGCCGGTTGACGGCAAAATACGAGGCGATACAAAGAGGAATATTCATGATTGCCGTCATATAGGCGACGCTGAAGCCTGTTGTATGCTGGATCATTGTGGCAACACCCATCAGTCCCGACGGCGCAAACTGGTTTTTGTCAATAAAAATCATATATTCAAGAGCCGAAATGATCGCCGCAAAAACAATTACGGCGTATTTAAATATTTCAACAAAGGTCTTCTTCACGTCAACGTACCCCTTTAGCGTGTTTGGCAGAATTTATGAATATGTAACGCCGCATTGCCTGTTTTCGGTGCGATGATCGAATTTTAGCTTCCGCTGCTGCGAGTAATTGCCTTGCCTTTATAATTTATACGCCTTGTCACCGTACGGCGTGATGGATTTTTCAAAATACACTTTCATCGCCTTTATCAGATACTCTGTATCACGCGCCCCCGCCGTTTCATAAGACGAGTGCATGGCAAGCTGGGCAAGCCCGATATCGATACAGTGTACGGGCAGTTTTTCGACGGCAATGTGTCCGAGCGTCGATCCGCCGGCAATATCGGCGCGGTTGGCGTATACCTGCACTGGTACGTCCGCCTCGCGGCAGACGGTTTTAAATATCGCCTCCGATACCGCGTCCGTTGTATATCGCTGATTTGCATTGTATTTTATGACAATGCCGCCGTTCATATACGGCCCGCCGGACTTGTCGGCGTATTCCGGATGGTTCGGATGCACCGCGTGCGCGTTGTCCGCCGACACCATAAAACTGCGGGATAACGCCATCTTATGCTCCGTCTCGCTTTTGCCGAGCGATTCATAAATCCTGCACAGTACATCAGTCAAAAAAGCAGAACCCGCGCCCTGCATAGTGCCGCTGCCGACCTCTTCATTGTCAAATATGCAGCATACGGGTATGCTTTTGATATTTTCCGCCGCCATAAACCCCTCAACAAGAGCGAAAGCGCACTGCAGGTCGTCAAGTCTCGGAGACGAAATAAACTCCCCGTCATATCCCCAAATCATGCCCTTTTGCCTGTTGTAGACTGTAAGTTCACTGCCGGCAATTTCATCCTCTCCGCATCCCGCGGCGTCAGCAATGAGTTTTTTAAAACTGCCCTTGCCGGCTTCGGAGGAGAAAAGCGGCTGAAGATCGACGGCGGGATTATAAGCGTACCCGCTGTTTGCCTGCCTGTTCATGTGTATCGCGACATTCGGTATGACGATAATGTCGCCGTCAATGTCTATAAGCTTTACTTCGATAGCGCCGCCGCGTGATACAGCGACCTTTCCGGCGACCGAGAGAGGCCGGTCGAGCCACGTCGAGTATATCATCCCGCCGTAGCCTTCGGTGTTCAACTGCATGTAGTGGCCGCCGCAGTTTTCGGATACTGCTTTTATCCGAAACGCAGGGCTGTCGGAATGTGCGGCGGCTATCATAAAACCGCCGCCTCCGCCGGCGGGTATAGCAAAAGCTATGATACTCGACTGATTTTTCGTGACGAAATATTTCCCGCCCGGCTTAAGCTTCCACATTTCGTGCTCGTAGAGCTCGCTGTAGCCGGCATTTTTCAGCGTGTCCGCAATATTTTTCACCGCGTGACAGCTTGTCGGAGCTTTCTCTATAAAATCAAGCAGTTTTTCAGGAATCTTTTTATCCATTTCTGTTCACCCCTTTATCAAATAGTATTATATTATTCTCCGCCTTTTAATTCAACGGCTATTTGCATTTTCAAATATATATGATATAATATCCACGCAATGGGTATTATATTTTAATTTAAGTCCTTTTTCTCGTACCTTATAGGGTGGCGGAAAAAGGTTTCGCAGAATTTGCCCTGCAGGGGCAAAAAGGTTTCAATCCCCTTTTCGTTTGAGCGTGTACCGGACGAAAAATACAGATAGCCGCGCAAGTATGCGAATGAAATGAGTGCGCGCAGCGGGACAGAAAGGACTCGATAAAATGCCCGCATTTTATCGACGATATACCGCCTTGGAAATGAGGTTTTTAAAATGTATATACGCCGTGCCGCGCCGGATGATTTTGATGAAATACTTTATGTATACGATTACGGGCGGCAATTTCAAATAGATAACGGAAATCCCGGGCAGTGGGTAAACGGATATCCGTGGCCGTGGCTTGTGCGGGAGGATATAGTCAAAGGCAGCTGTTACGTCTGCATGACCGACGATCACAGGATAGCGGGGGTTTTTACGTTGTTCGACGGACGAGACCCGACGTATGAGGTGATCGACGGCGCGTGGTTGAACGACGACCCGTATCTCACGATACACCGCATTTCAAGCTCCGGGATATGCCACGGCATAGTCAAATTCTGCGTCGACTGGGTGTACGCGCAACGTCCGAATATCAGGATCGACACGCACAGCGACAACTCCGTTATGCGCCATGTATTGCCGAAGCTCGGCTTTAAAGAGTGCGGTATAATAATCACGCACAACGGAACGCCGAGGATAGCTTTCCAGAAGTGCGCTGACGCGTAAAAAGCATTAAACAGCGCCATACCGCGTGTCAGGGATTAAAAGGCCGCGTGAAGACGCCAAAACGAAGAAAAACGCTCCGGTTGCTGTCGGAGCGTTTTGTTATTTACAGCACAGCGCCTGCCGCCTTGCGTTTTTTAAACCATACGGTCATTATGACGGCGCATATGCACAGCGGGGCGAGCCCGTAAAGGTACATGGTCTCAAACCCGAATGAGTTTGCAATCTCGCCGGCGACGATAGGGCCTAAAAGCGCGCCCGTATCGGTGCCGATGTAGCAGGTCGAGCCGCCGGCTCCGCGCCTCTCCGCCGGAGTGATTTTCATCGCAAGCGCCTGAAGCATCGAGTAGAATGCGGTGTAGCCGAACGCGTGCGTCAGCGCGCTCAGCCAAAGCATCCATGTGCTGTCGCAGAACGCGAGTAAAATGAGATTGCACATAAACAGGACAAGCGTCGGATAGAGTACTTTTGTAGAGCCGTATTTATCGGCGATCCTGCCGGCAAGCGGACGCGACGCGACCGCCGTGACGGCATTCAGCGTATAGTAAGTCGAAAGACCTGCGACTTCTCTGTCCGTAACCATAAGCACGAGGAACGAGTCGATCGTGCTGGACGCAAATTTCATTATCGCTATGATGAGTGCCGGCACAACGGCTTCCTTTGCGATAACGGTGTCAAGCCTGATCTTGAGAGGCTTTGATTTGACGCCGCTGTAGTCAAGACGCGAGCCGACAAGCGTAGCGGCAAGTATCAGGGACGCCGATATGTAATATGTGATGTTGTAGCCGAACCTCTCCGCAAGCGCAAGACCGATGCCCGGGCCGACAGCGGTTGATATGACGGTACTCAGCATATATACGGCAATACCGCTCGATATCTTGTTAGACGGCAGCGATTCCGTAGCCATCGCAAGGCAGAGCGCAGCGGACGTGCCGTTTCCGATGCCGTGCAGCAGGCGGAAAAAAATTATCATCGGTATACTCGACGATATACCGTAGCCGAATGTACAGAAAGCGTTCATCGTGATCGTTACGAGATACAGTTTTTTCTTGTTCCATGCGTCTATCGCGGGGCCTGATATCGGTCGGACAGCGAGAGCCGTAAGCGCGAAAATACCTGAGACCATGCCGACGACAGAGTCGTCGGCGCCGAGTTCGCGGCAATACAGCGCAAGCAAGGCGTGCGTCAGTGCGGCGCCAAGGCCTATAACGGCGTTGGCGAAAAACAGGATAACGAAGTTTCTGGTCCATAGCGTCGATTTTTGAGCGGGTGCAGTAGCGTTCATCTGAATCCTCCATAAATTTTATAAACTGATTTTAATAATAGCACTTATTAAAACGTGTTGCAATAAATATTAAATTTTTTGTAAAATAAAATCGAAGCAAAAAAATATTATTGTATAATCTGACATATGAGTATGCGCATTGAGATGCAAATTTTCAAAAAATCACTGTAAGATAGTGAAAAAAATACAAAACCGTGTTATATTATTAAGCGAACTATAATTTAGGAGCTGTGAAGTTATGAACGTAGACTCGATGGCTAAAAAGGCCGCAAAGGGCAGCGGTAAGGCCATGCGCCGCCTGTATGACGAATTTAAGGGCAGCGCGTACTTCTTCTGCAAACTTATAGCGGGAGAGGAAAAAGCCGGTGACGCCGTACGCAAGTCTTTTGCCGAGGCGTGGAAGCTGATCTCGGCTGAAAAAGGCGACACAAGGGGATTTGAGAGCATACTGCAGGCAAACTTCGTAAAGCACAGCAAAAACAATGCAATACCGCCTGCCGGGAGTGCAGCGGCCGGAGAGAGTGAGGCCGTATCCGCCATAAAAACCCTGCCCGACAAACAGCGCATAGCCGTTTTAATGACATACCTGTACGGGACTAACGCCAAAGCGATAGCCGGGGCGGTCAAAATGAACGAGGATGCGGTAGTCGATACGGTAAAAGCCGGCAGAGAGAGCATGGCGAAGTCTCTTGCGCAGGCACATCCCGAGGACGGCGATAAAAGCATCGATATACGCCTTGCGAATATCGGCTCGGAGCTGCGCGCAGCGGCGGCGCGGGAAACCGTCCCGCAGAGCGTCGACGAGGCCGTGTATGCCGATATAGAAAAGAGATCGACAGACCATAAGCTGACGAAAAAGCAGGTCATCATAGTTGCAATTGGAGCGATTTTGATAATCGCCGCGTTTGCGGCTATGTTCTGGCCGGAGAGCATCGAGCAGATGCGCCATGTAGAGATAGAGATCGAAGGATACGGAACGATATATGTAGAGCTCGATCCGAACGAAGCGCCTATAACCGTTGAAAACTTCATATCGCTCGCTGAAGAAGGGTTTTATGACGGACTTACGATACACCGCATCGTGCCGGGGTTTGTCATTCAGGGCGGCGACCCGGAGGGAACGGGGAGCGGCGGCAGCGGAGAGCCGATAAAGGGCGAATTTGAGATGAACGGCGTCGAGAACAATATATCCCACACGCGCGGCGTTATATCCATGGCGCGCGCCACGGATTTTGACAGTGCTACCTCGCAGTTTTTCATCGTACATGAGGACTCGTCGTCCGTGCTTGACGGCAGATACGCCGCGTTCGGCCGGGTGACCGAGGGGATGGACATCGTCGACGCTATCGTCGAGGATGCAGTCATCGAGGACGAGGAGTCAGGCTATGTTGCGCCTGAAAACCAGCCCGTTATCAAAGAAGTACGCGTTGTTGACTAAGCAAAGCGTATAAGGAGGCGGCAATGAAAAGGGTATTGTGTGTATTTCTTGCGGCGGCGCTGCTCGTATGCGCGTCGGCATGCTCCGAGGGGACAACGGACAGCACGTCCGGCGACAGCGGGATATCGTCATCACAAGAGCCGGCTGATGAGATCATAATAACGTCATACGCGTCGGCGTACGCGGCGTTCAATAAGATCGCTCTCGCGCTGACGGATAAGATAAACGATATGATAGACGCAAACAACTACGCGCTGGAAGAGCGGAATTCCGAGGGGTTTTACAATTCGGACGGCTATGTCGATATCAAGTTTAAAACGGCGTTTGTAAGCGAGACGGCGGCGTTTACCGCGGCGTTAGGCGGAGACGTCGGCATCGATACGATAGAGGACAGGCTATCGGCGTTTTTTGACACCTGCGAAGTTACCGAGCAGGACGGATCATGGCGGATTGACTACACGTCTCCGGACGGGTACGGCGGATATATGACGGCGGAGTTCGACCAGTGGGCCGAGGGATTTAAATTTGAGGCCTACTCCGATGAGAGCGGCACGATGGAGCTTGTAGGCTTCATAGAATTTGTAACGCTCGATACGAATAAATACGCTCTGTACGACATGGACGAGCGCGCGATCGTAATGTATGAAGACGGTGAGATAACCGACATTCTGTATTCGCGCAATAAGCTGGGATTTGATGAGATCGGCGATACAAGCTGGTATAACGAACCGGAGGCGTTTCCCGACGGGGATTACAACAATGAAGAGAAGATCGACCGCGACAGGGACGAGCTTGAATGCTTTGCAAAGTACGACGGGACAACGCTGGAGCTTGAAATGCGCAGCGCCGACGTGCAGTACGACCTGCTCGGCCGGCCGAAATCCGTGACATGGAACTGGGAGAACTGCAGTATAGATTAATTTATATTATGAACAATCTTTAAACAATGGGACGCATGGTTAAAAATGCGTTCCATTGTTTATAAAAAGCACATATTGGTATAGAAAAGTTCACAAATGAATGTTATAATTATTATGATTGTGCAACAGCATGTCACCATAGCGGGATCTACATCTTGTACAGTCATAAGATCAAAATCAAACGTATGGCGCAAAGGAGAAATATATGGAATTTGTCACGTTTAAAGAGGTTTCTAAATACTACAAACTGGGCGAGCATACGATAACCGCTGCGGACCATATATCTTTCGAGGTTAAAAAAGGTGAGTTTTGCGTCATAGTCGGCCCGTCCGGTGCGGGTAAAACCACGCTCCTCAATATTTTGGGCGGCATGGATACCTGCGACGAGGGAGAGGTTTGGCTCGACGGGGAAAAGATAAGCTCGTATGACGAGCGGCGTCTCACCGATTACAGGAGATACGATGTTGGGTTCGTGTTCCAGTTTTATAATCTCGTTCAGAATCTCACCGCGATAGAAAACGTAGAACTTGCGTCGGAGATATGTAAAGAACCTCTTGACCCGCGGCAGACGCTTATTGATGTGGGACTTGAAAACAGAATGCTTAATTTTCCGGCTCAGCTTTCAGGCGGAGAACAGCAGCGCGTCTCGATCGCGAGGGCGCTCGCCAAAAATCCGAAAATCCTTCTCTGCGACGAGCCGACCGGTGCGCTTGATTATAATACGGGCAAAACGATACTGAAACTTTTGCAGGAGACGTGCCGTAAAACTGGCAAAACCGTCATAATCATAACGCACAACAGCGCGATAACCCATATGGCCGACAGGATCATACATATCAAAAACGGGCAGGTAGAAAATACCCTGTTGAACAAAAATCCGCTTGCGGTCGAGGAGATAGAGTGGTAAATATGGGAAGCACATACATAAAAATGATGCGGCGCGGCGTAAAAAACACATTCGCGCGTTTCATGTCGATACTTGCCATAGTGGCACTCGGAACGGGCTTTCTGGGCGGGCTTTTGGCTACCACACCGGATATGCACCTCACGGTCGATGACTATTACGACCGTCATTCCCTGTTCGATATATATGTAAACGGGACTCTCGGCCTTACCGACAGCGACGTTGAGGCGCTCAAAGCGCTGGATGCGGTGGACCGAGCGATGCCGGCGGACGTGACGGATGTAATAATGGACACCTCAAACGGCAGCTATGTCACAAGGGTGTACGGCGTCGATTTTTCAACATACGGCACGGAGGAGTTTTTAAATGACTTCGAGCTGTTCGAGGGGCGTCTTCCCATGGACGCGGACGAATGTATAGTCGTAGTGCCGAACGAATATTCAGAGCATCACAGCCTCGGCGAAAAGCTCACAATATCGCCGGAAAATACTGATTACGAATCGAGAAGCGACACATACGCCTACGATTCGATGGAGATAGTGGGGCTGATACGCCATCCGCAGTATATGTCTATAAACTCAGAGCCGACCACCGTCGGAACGGGCGAGCTTAATATCATAGCGTATGTGCCGATAGAGTTTTACAGCCTTGAAGTCTACACCGATATCTATATAACGGTAGCGGGCGCGGAAGAGCTTGACACATTTTCTGACAGCTATATAGACAGGATAGACGAGGTTACCGCAGCGCTGGAGGACTTTGGAGTAGAGCGCAGCGAAATC
>CALXCR010000045.1 GCA_944386855.1 uncultured Oscillospiraceae bacterium | reverse complement strand
GATATCCGTTCCGTTTAAGGCAACGATAACTTTAAAATGCTTATCGTGTTCGGGTCCGCGTTCCTCGGCGAGCCTGTATTCAAGCGTTTGTCCGCTCTTTTTTTGGTCGTGCTCCTGAAGCTCCGTCTTAAAATCCTTTTGCAGGTCATTCTCATTTATCGGCTTCAATATAAGCCGTTTTATCAGCGCACGCGCCGCTTCAAAGCCGCCGTCTATGTAAACGGCCGCTATTATCGCTTCCATTGCGTCGGCAAGTATCGACGGGCGTTTCGCTCCGCCGTTATGGGCTTCGCCCTTGCCGAGCTTTAAATATGCGCCGAGACCGAGTTGGGTCGCCGCTTCCGCCAGACTCTGCTCGCAGACCATCGCCGCTCTGAGTTTTGTCATCATTCCCTCGTGAAGGGAATCGCCGGCATTATAGAGATATTCAGCCGATACAAGCCCCAGCACCGCGTCGCCTAAAAATTCGAGCCGCTCGTTGCATTTAACATTCGAGTTCTTGTTTTCATTGGCGTATGAGCTGTGCGTCAAGGCATTTTCAAGCAGTTTGATATTTTCAAAGCTGTACTCCAGCTTTATTTCAAGTTCATTCATATCTCTACATCTCCATTACATTAGTTCCATATTGCAGACGTATGCCGCCCGCGGCCGATCTTTTTCGGAAATTTATAAGGGCGGGTCATCCCCGCCCTTACCCTTTTAATCCTCATCGGTCAGCTTTTCGATATAGTTTACCACATCCCCTACGGTGGTCAGCTTTGCAAGCTCTTCCTCATCCGTTTCGGGTATGTCGAATTTTTCCTCAAGCTGCATGGTAAACTCCACTATATCAAGTGAATCCGCATTAAGGTCATCTACAAACGCCGTATCCATCGTTACGGAGTCTTCGCTTACTGAAAACTGTTCGGCAACAAGTTTCTTTAAGGTTTCAAATATCATTTTTTCACCTCCACAGCATTGTAAATTACATTCCATATATCGGAATATTAGTCCATAAGGATAATTTTGTCAATCGCTTTTCTCATTTATTCGACATTTATTTTTCCATTCGGCCGCGTATAGCGCATACTTTCGATATTTTTTTCGATATCGGCAGCTATGTTGGCCTTTGCCGTTTCTATGGCCTGTCTGACAGCGCTTTTGATCGCATATGCGTCTGACGAGCCGTGCGCTTTTATTACAGGCTTGCTTATACCCAGCAGCGCCGTCCCGCCGACCTCATTTGAATCGAGTTTCTTTTTAAGCGCCGCTATATCGTCTTTTATCATCAGCGCCGCCATTTTCGTCTTAAAGCTTTTCATGAGTATTTGCTTAAATTCCGAAAGTATGAACATGGCAACGCCTTCCATGCCCTTTAAGAAAATATTGCCGCTGAAGCCGTCGCACACGATCACGTCGCACGCGCCCTCCATAACGTCGCGCGCCTCTATATTGCCGACGAAATTAATAAGTCCCTTTTCGCCAGCGTCGGACAGGAGGGCATACGCCTCTTTGCACAGCGCAGTCCCTTTCGACGCCTCAGTGCCGTTATTTAACAGCCCTACGCGCGGGTTTTCCATACCGTGTACGCTTTTTGCGTAATACGAGCCCATAAATGCGAACTGAAGCAGATATTCCGCCGTACATTCGACGTTCGCCCCGCAGTCAATCAGCAGTACCCCGCCGGCTTTATTCGGTATAAACGGCGCAAGCGCCGCCCTTCTTATCCCTCTTATGCGTCTTACTATGAGGGTCGCGCCTGACAGGAGCGCACCCGTGCTGCCGGCCGATACCATTGCGTCTCCTGCGCCGTCGCGGAGCATTCTAAGCCCCACGCTCATAGACGAGTCCTTTTTCTGCCTGGTTACGGTCGACGGATCGTCGCAGTTTGAGATCACTTCTGTCGCATTTGCAATTTCAATGTGTTCCGGCAGCTCTTTTTCACCCATTGCGTGCAGGGCTTTTAATATCTCCTCACCTCGGCCGGTGAGGATGATATCGACACCAAGCTCTCTTGACGCCATAACAGCGCCTTTCACTATTTCGCCCGGCGCGTTGTCTCCGCCCATTGCGTCAACTATTATTTTCATATTGCTTTATCCTCCAACAATCCGTCGATGATCTCAAGCGCCCGCTTTGAGATCGCCTCGTTTTTATTTCTTTTGCCTTTTACGCGGTATCCGAGCGGTGCGATTATTCCATAGTTTATATTCATCGGCTGGAAGTTTACTACGGAAGCGTTACTCACATAAAGCGCGAGCGAGCCGATGGCCGTTTCGGGCGGGAAATCTACCGCACTCTGTCCCAAAAGGCGTCTTGCGGTCTCTATTCCGACGAGAAGCCCTGACGCCGCTGACTCAATATAGCCTTCCACGCCCGTCATCTGTCCGGCAAAGCTTATACGCGGCTCGGTTTTCAGCCTGTAATACCTGTCGAGGAGTTTCGGTGAATCTAAGTATGTGTTTCTGTGCATTACGCCGTAGCGCACAAATTCCGCGTTTTTAAGGGCGGGTATCATGGAAAACACTCGCTTCTGCTCGCCGAATTTCATATGCGTTTGGAAGCCGACGATGTTATATATGCTGCCCTCCGAATTATCGCGGCGCAGCTGCACGACGGCATATGGCTCCTCGCCCGTCTTGGGGTCTATAAGCCCTACCGGCTTTAAAGGGCCGAAGCGCAGCGTATCTATACCGCGGCGCGCCATGACTTCTACCGGCATACATCCCTCAAACACGCCGCTGTCGTCAAAGCCGTGTACAGGGGCCTGTTCGGCCGTGCACAGCTCTCTCCAGAAGTTCTCGTACTCTTCTTTGTTCATTGGGCAGTTTATATAATCGGCACTGCCTTTACCGTATCGTGAGGCGAAATACGCGCTGTCCATATTTATGCTCTCGAGCGTGACGATCGGAGCGGACGCGTCATAAAAGTGCATAAATTCATCCTCAGGTAAAAGCCCCGCTATTGCCTTTTCCATAGGCTCTGATGTGAGAGGCCCTGTCGCGATTATAACTTCGCCGTCCGGTATCTCTTCGGCTTCTGCATTTACAACAGTTATATTTGGGTGCGAGCACAGCTTTTCAGTTATTTTCTCCGCAAATGACTCCCTGTCTACCGCGAGCGCCCCGCCCGCCGGAAGCCTTGATGAATCCGCGCACCGCATAATCAGGCCGTTTAAACGGCGCATCTCCTCTTTTAGCAGGCCGGCCGCGTTTGTGAGTTCGTCGCTTCTAAGCGAGTTTGAGCACACAAGCTCACCGAATTTGTCGGATACATGCGCCTGCGTCTTCTTCTCCGGCTTCATCTCGACAAGCTCGACCTTTATCCCGCGGGACGCTATCTGCCACGCCGCTTCCGACCCGGCGAGTCCCGCCCCTATTACAGTAACCTTATCCGTCATTGTGCAGCCGTCTTCCTCCTGCCTCTCTTCGCGGCAGGCTTCTCGCTCTTGCTCTCATCCGTTCCGGTCGAGGACTCCGTCTTCGCCGCGGTTTTTCTCTTATATCCGCGTTTATCCTCGGGTACGAATTTCGAACATTCCTCATTTATGCAGAACGGCTTGTTAAAGCCTCTGCCCGATTTTTTGAACATCGTCTTGCCGCATTCGGGACAAACGTCTTTCACCGGGACGTCCCACGTCATAAATCCGCAGGCCGCGCCTTTTTCGCAGGCGTAATAGGTATGCCCGTTTTTCGACGTCCGCTTTAAAATCCTCGAGCCGCACTTGGGACATTTGCCGGGCATCTCGATAACGAGCGGTTTTGTAAACGTACACTCGGGGTAGCCCGGGCAGGCGAGGAATCTGCCGAATCTGCCGCTTTTTACCACCATTTTCCTGCCGCAAACATCGCATATCTCGTCCGACTCTTCGACCGGAATTTTTATCCTCTCCCCGTCAAGGGCTTTTTCCGCGTCCTCAAGAGACTTCTCAAACGGGCTGTAAAATTCGCGCAGAACACTTTTCCAGTCCTTGTCTCCCTTTTCTACGTCGTCGAGCTCATCCTCCATCTTTGCGGTAAACTTCAGATCCACGATATCTCCGAAGCGGTCTTCCATGAGCTTCGTGACGACCTCTCCGAGCGGCGTAGGCCTTAAATACTTGCCCTCTTTTATTACATATTCCCTTGTGAGGATCGTAGAAACGGTCGGCGCGTATGTGCTCGGCCGTCCGACGCCGGTATCTTCCATCGCTTTAATAAGCGTCGCCTCAGTATATCTCAGAGGCGGCTGCGTGAATTTCTGCTCCGTATTTATTTTATCGAGTTTTACTACTTCACCCTCCTGCAGGTCGGGAAGCGGAGATTTATCCTCTTCTTTTTCATCGTCGCGGCTCTCCTCATACACGGCGGTATGCCCCGGGAATTTCATTACCGATCTGTTCGCCCTGAATGTGAAACCGGCCGATTCCACATCTATTGTCATGCTGTCGTATACGGCGCTTGCCATCTGACAGGCGAGGAATCTGCTCCATATAAGCCTGTAAAGCCTGTACTGGTCGTTTGTGAGGCTTTTTCTGATGCTCTCCGGCGTCAGGCGCACATCCGACGGCCGTATGGCCTCGTGCGCGTCCTGCGCCGAGTTTTTTGTTTTAAACACTCTCGGTGTGCCGGGGTGGTACTCCGGGCCGAACCTCTCTATGATGTAGTCCTTTGCCGCGGCGACGGCTTCGTCTGACAGGCGGAGCGAGTCGGTTCTCATATACGTTATAAGGCCGACCGTGCCCTGGCCCTCGATATCGACGCCCTCGTACAGCTGCTGCGCTATGCTCATCGTCCAGCGCGGTGTCATGCCGAGGCGGCGCGACGCCTCCTGCTGCAGGGTCGACGTTATAAACGGCGGAGCGGGCGAGCGCTTTTTGTCTGATCTTTTGATCGAGGTGATCGTAAAAGGAGACGATTTTACGGCCGTTACGACCTCGTCCACTTCCTCCGCGCTTTTAAGCTCCGTCTTCTTGCCGTTTTTACCGTAAAATGCGACCTTGAACTTTCCGTCCTTCTCTATACGGCTAAGGTCTGCGTCGACAAGCCAGTATTCCTCCGGCTTGAACTCTCTTATCTCATTTTCCCTGTCGACGACCATTCTCGTCGCAACGGACTGCACACGTCCCGCAGACAGGCCTCTTTTTACCTTCCGCCACAGAAGCGGGCTCAGCTTATACCCGACTATCCTGTCAAGTATCCTCCTGGCCTGCTGCGCGTCGACAAGATCCTGATCTATGGCGCGCGGGTTTTGTATGCTGTTCTGAACTACTTTTTTCGTGATCTCGTTAAAGGTCACACGCGCGGTTTTATCGTCATCAAGCTCCAGAAGCTCTTTGAGATGCCAAGATATTGCCTCGCCCTCTCTATCCGGGTCGGTTGCGAGATAGACCATCTTACTGCTCTTCGCGGCCTTTTTAAGCTCTTTTATAGTGTCCTCCCGGCCTTTTACGGGGATATATTCAGGCGTGAAATCGTGCTCGATGTCAACGCCCATCTTACTTTTCGGCAGATCGCGCAAATGGCCCATAGAAGCCGTGACCTTATAATCACTGCCAAGGTACTTGCCGATCGTTTTCGCCTTTGCCGGCGACTCTACGATCACCAGATTTGTTTTTGCTGCCATCAATATACCTCTTCTCAAAAATCGAATACAACTTCAAGCGTGAAATTTTTGCCCGTATGCTGCGACACATAGCCCTTCAGCTGCAGAAGCGTCAGTGCTGACGCAACTTTTGACGCAGGCAGGCCGGTATTGGCGATTATTTCATCTATATGGACGGCGACTCCCGTCTGCATAAACGCCATGACCGCTTTCTCGTCATCGCTTATTGAGTCTATTTTATCTTTTATGTCAATATATTCTATACTATTTTTATTGTCAACCGCTTTTTTTGTCGATTTATTATCAATTTGCTCTTTCTTAACATCGTTATTATGCCGTTCTCCCGTATTTTCACGCGTGCTCTCGCTCTCTTCCGACTCCCTGATCCTCAGTTTGTCCGGATACAGCGCTATATACTCGTCCGCGAGCTCATACCCGCTTGTTATGACCCCCGCGCCGTCTTTCAGAAGCCCCATAGATCCCGCAAACGTCTCCTTATCGACATCGCCCGGCAGGACAAATACATCGCGCCCCTGCTCGGCCGCCCGCGCGGCTGTTATCAGCGAACCGGACTTTACGGGCGCTTCCACGACGAGCACGCCGACCGAAAGTCCGCTTATGATCCTGTTCCTCCGCGGGAAATTCCATCGCTCGGGCCTTGTCCCCGGCGGAAATTCCGTTATTATAGCCCCGTGGCGGAAAACCTCTCTGAAAAGCTTTTTATTTGATGCGGGGTAAAGGACATTTATGCCGGAGCCTAACACGGCGACTACCTGTCCTCCGCCCTTAATTGCGCCCCTTGCCGCGGCCGAATCGATGCCCGTGGCAAGGCCGGTTACTACGACTCCGCCGCACCCGGCATACTCTTTTGCTATACGCTCCGCGTTTTTCTCACCGTAATCGGTACATTTTCTTGTGCCGACGATGGCGACGGCCGCCTCGTCATCCATATCGGGAAGCCTGCCTAAAACATACAGCACGAGCGGCGCGCCGTAAATATTTCTGAGCCTGTCCGGATACGCAGAATCGTTTATCGTCAGTATCTTTACCTTATATTTATGGCAGAAGCTTATCGTTTTCTGCGCCTGATCAAGATCCTTGTCGAGCAGCGACGGCAGTTCTTCCTTTTTTACAAGGCCTGTTTTTCTGAGCTCATCCTCGCCTGCGAGATACACCTTTTCAGGCGAGCCGAAAAAATCCACAAGGTCTTCCCCGGTGTTAAGCTTGAGATTTTTCCTTGCGGAAAGCCATATCCAGTATTTTAACATCGCCATCGCATCCGCCCCCTCTTTATTATTTATTATTCCGCCTTTGACATCCCTACCTATTCGCTTTTGACATCTCCCACATGATTACCGCCGCGGCAGCAGCGGCGTTTAAAGACTCGCACCCCTCAGCTATGGGGATGATTATCTCCTCGTCGCAAAGCTCGAGCATCTGCGCGCTGAGCCCGCCGCCCTCGTTGCCTATAGCTACGGTAACACCGGCAAGGCCCACATCCTCAACACTTTTGCTTCGGTCACTCAAACTCGCACCAAATATCTTCATGCCGTTTTCACGGCACTGTGCAAGCTCGTCCATCGCCATTTCAACTATATTGCTGTGAAATACAGCGCCCATTGATGCTCTGACGCTCTTCACGCTGTACGGGTCTGCGCAGTCACCCGCCAGAATGACTGTGTCTACACCGAATGCGGCGGCGCTCCTAAGCGCCGTGCCGACATTTCCGGGATCTTGGATGTTTTCAAGTATTATGTTTCCGCGCGTCATGGAAAGCGGTTTTTCCGCAGGCTTGATCTTACAGGTAAATATGACGTCCTGCGGCGTTTTCTGCGACGAGGCGTACTCGAGAAGCTCACGGCTTACGGCAAAACGCTTTGCCCCTTGCGGTATATCCCATTCAAGGTCGCCGCATGTGAACACACTCGTTATTTCGGCGTTCCACATGAGAGCCTCACGAAGCAGCTTTTTCCCCTCACAGACAAACTCGCCGTTTTCCCGGCGAAACCTCTTGCTCGATATCAGTTTTTTCAGGCGAATGATATTATCATTTCTTCTACTCGTTATAAGTTCTGTCATAAGGACTCCTAAATCTGCGGCGGCCTGCGCATTTGCAAAACCCGCTTTTATTAAGCTCTATGGATATACATCCTCATTATATCGGACTCCGAATTTCCCTGTACCATACAAAGGAACTCCCATCCGTACCGTTCGTAAAAGGACTCAAGCTCCGTCACAAGATATAATGTATTAATGCCCCTTGATTTCATATCGATACAAACATAATTAAGAAGCGCCCCGGCAATCCCCATGCCGCGTCTGTCCTCTTCCGTATATACGGCGCATATATTGGGAGTCAGATCCTTCCTGACATGAAAATCATTTTCTATCACGCCCATACCGCCGACGATCTTTGAACCGTCCATGGCTATATACCACTGCGGAACGTCGTTTGTCCCTGTCAAACAGTCATCCATGCTTTCCATATACTCTTCCAGCGGCACGCCCCATTTTCCGTGAAACCATGCAGCAGCCCGCTCTTTTAATTCCGGTTTGTCAACAAGTCTGACAATTTTGTAACACATATTCTTTCTTACTCTCTCCGATAAACTTTACTTAAATTATATTCTAACAGAGCTATTTGGCTAGTTCAAGTGCTGTTTTCCGTCACGAATGAGCTTGACAGACTATTTTGATGCGAGTTTTTATACAACATACGCAACAGCTTATGCAGTAATCACGCGGTTTTTTACATGTTCCGATGCCGTTTGCACAATATATGCGTACGCTTTTTGTTAATGGCTACAACTTTATTTTATCGCGGCACAAACCTATTGTCAAACCGCCTGTTTATTATTTATACTTTAAATATGGGAAATAGTTTTGAAT
>CALXCR010000044.1 GCA_944386855.1 uncultured Oscillospiraceae bacterium | reverse complement strand
ATCATCACATTCTATAAGCTCACCCAGAAGGAAAAACGCCGTCTAGTCGGAAATACGCGCCGCCTGCTGCACGTTGTGAGTTACTATAATTATAGTGTACCTGTTTTTCAGCTCAGTTGCAAGCTCTTCTATTTTTGAGGTGGAAATCGGGTCAAGCGCGCTCGTCGGTTCGTCCATTAAAAGCACCTCAGGCTCAACAGCGAGAGCTCTCGCGATACACAAGCGCTGCTGCTGGCCGCCGGAAAGTCCGAGAGCCGACTTTTTCAGCCTGTCTTTGACCTCATCCCATATCGCGGCGTCGCGCAGTGAGCGCTCGACTATATCGTCGAGCTTAGCCCTGTTCGTCACTCCGTGCGTGCGCGGACCGTAGGCTATATTGTCATAAACGCTCATCGGGAACGGGTTTGGCTTCTGAAAGACCATTCCTATCTCACGCCGCAGATCGTTCACGTCGACCGACGGTGAAAAAATATTTTGACCGCGGTACTCAATGTCGCCCGTGATCTTTACATCGGGTATCAGATCGTTCATTCTGTTGAGCGTCTTGAGGAATGTCGATTTGCCGCAGCCGGACGGGCCGATAAGCGCGGTAATGCTTTTTTCCGGGATATCTATATTGACATTTTTAAGTGCCTGAGTAGGGCCGTACCATAGGCACATATCTTTTACGGTAATTATATTACTACTCATAATTATCTTCTCCTTTTGAAGTAAACGCCGACGAGCTTTGCGGCGATATTTATAATCAGCGTCAGCGCCATCAGGATTGCGGCGATGGCAAATGCGACTTCAAATTCGCCCTGCTCCTTTGCGTACACATAAAGTGCAACGGTAAGTGTCGCTCCGGCGTTTTCCAGCCCTTCAAAGAAGCCGTACAGCGCGTGCGCAAAGCCCGCAGTGTAAAGCAGCGCCGCTGTTTCGCCGACGATACGTCCTACAGTAAGTATACACCCTGTAATTATGCCGTCAACACATCCGGGAAGAACTACGGTACGGATCACGCGCCATTTTCCGGCGCCGAGGCCGAACGCGCCCTCTCTGTAGCTCTGCGGGACTGTTTTAAGGCTTTCCTGTGTCGTTCTCATTATTGTCGGCAGGTTCATTATAACAAGCGTAAGGCTGCCGGCGAGCAGAGACGTTTCCATCTGGAGAAACTGGCAAAAGAATATCATACCTACGAGACCGTATATGATAGACGGTATGCCGGAAAGCGTCTCTGTCGCGTATTCTATCACGGCGACAAGCTTTTTATTGCTGGCGTACTCCGTAAGATAGATAGCGGCGCCGACACCGAGCGGCAGCACAAACACGAGAGTTGCAATTATTATATATACAGTGTTGAGTATATCCGGCAGAATGCCGATCGTACCGGCGAGATAGCTCGGTCTTGTCGACAAAAGCTCCCACGTTATATTCGGTATACCCTTATACATTACATAGACTATGAGAAACACAACAAGCGCAACGGTAAGCAGTGCTGAAGCAAGCATGAGGAAACGCATCGTGCCTATGTAGGCCTTTCGCTTTGTTGAAACACCTTTGTTCATTCATCAGCCCTCCTTACTGCGCTTTAAGAAGAAGTTAAGCGCCGCATTTATAAGCATTATAAAGAAGAACAACACTAAAGCTATGGAAAACAGTGCCTGGCGGCGAAGCCCCGCTCCGGCGTATGACATTTCGCTCGATACTGCCGTAGTAAGGAAACGGACACTCTGGAACAGTGACGGCATATTGGCGACGTTACCTGATACCATGACGACTGCCATCGCCTCGCCGATAGCTCTGCCGACACCGAGCACTACGGCTGCCGCAATGCCGCTTTTCGCGGCGGGTACTGATACGCGGAAATATGTCTCTATAGGTGTAGCGCCGAGCGCTAAAGAGGCGTCCTCGTATTCTTTTGGAACAGCTTCAAGCGCTGTGACCGAGACGTTTATGATAGACGGCAATATCATTATCGCAAGGACGATGATCGCCGCGAGAAGACTCGATCCGTCGGGTACGTCGAATACCTCGCGTATACCGGGGACAAGCACAAGCATACCGACAAGGCCGTATACGACGGAGGGGATGCCGGCCAGCAGGCTGACTGCCGCGGAGACGGTCGACTTAAGCTTCGGAGGCGCGACTTTGGCAAGATATACAGATGTCATAAAGCCGATGGGCACACCGATAAGTATTGCGCCGCTCGTTCCGTATATGCTCGTAAGGATGAACGGGAGTATACCGAACTGCGGAGGATCGGCGGTAGAAGCCCATGTGTCGCCAAACAGGAATTCCACAAGCCCAATTTCACGAATAGCCGGAATGCCTGAGATTACAAGATACACTGTAATAAGAAGGACACATCCGACAGTAACTAGCCCAAGTACTAAGAAGATGCCATGAACAATATTTTCAAATAATCGCTTTCTATTTTTCATTATGTTCCGCCTTTCAATCAGGCAAACGGCGGCGTTCCAGTAGGACCGCCGCCGTTATTTTGCTGCTTAATTATTACTCGTTCGCGGCTACTACGCCTGCATTTGTAATGATGTCAACTGCATCGGCAGAAGTTACATAATCGAAGAACGCCTGAGCTACTTCGGAGAGCTCCGTGTCAGCCTTTGTTACGAGGACGAACGGACGCTGTACCTGGTAGGAACCGTCTTTAACCGTGTCTGCGTTAGCTTCAACGCCGTCAACCGTGAGAGCCTTTACATCGTCATCGACAGATGCGAGGGAAGCGTAACCGATTGCATCCGGGTTCTGAGCTACGTTCGTGATAACGTCGCCGGTGGAGGTGAGCTCCTGACGATACTGGCAGAGGTCTTCAGTTCCGGTGATGGACTCGAAACCGTCTCTCGTGCCGCTTCCTGCTTCACGGCCGATTACAACGATCTCAGCGTCGTTGCCGCCGACTTCGGACCAGTTTGTGATCTCGCCGGTGTAGATCTGAGCAATCTGCTCAAGGGAGAGGTCTGCTACGGGGTTTTCCGGGTTTACGATGATGGCGATACCGTCGTAAGCAAGGACTGTTTCCTCAAGTCCGCTTGCCTTTTCTTCCTCGTCAAGGCTGCGGCTTGAAAGACCGATGTCGCAGCGGCCTTCAGAAACTGCCGTGATACCAGCACCGGATCCAGTCGGGTTGTAGGTGAACTCTACATCCTCATGCAGGTTCATGAACGACTCGCCGAGAGCGCCGATGACTTCTTCCATAGAAGTGGAACCGTCGGTCGCTACCGTGCCGGAAAGAGCTTCTTCCTCGCTTGAGGAGGAGCTGCCTGTGTCCGATGTTGAAACCGAACTGCTGCTTTGTGTACTGTCACTTGATGAATCGGAGCTGTCCGATCCGCAGCCTGCGAGCGTCATGACCGCAAGAGCTGCAATAAGTACAAGGCTAAGAATTTTTTTCATGTTTCTCATGATATGTGATCTCCTTTTTAATTTTGTATTCTTTTCTATTTCCTTGTTACATGACCCATGATAAATTCAGTGTGTAAAATGGAAAAGGAGGCTTTTGTAAAATCCGTGTAAAACAATAAAAATCGGCCTCTTTTGCTAAATAAACGGCTTAAAACCGTGGTTTTTAAGCAAAGCAAAACGCATCAGATAACGAAAAATTATCTGATGCGTTTTCCCTTTCCGCATAATGTAAAATACCAAAATCCGTTTTGCGGTACGCACTTTACAATTGCCAAATGCGTATTTTTGATGAAAACCGCCGGTTATGGCCGCGCCTGTTATACCGGCTTTACCTCTTCCTCCATTTTAGCAGCAGCGCCGAATTGATTATGACTAGGACCGAGCCGGCGTTATGTACAAGAGCACCCGACACAGGCCCCAGAACTCCCATTATCGCAAGCGCTATTGCCAAAAAATTTAGTCCCATCGAAAATGTGAGATTCAGCTTTATTGTAGTCATCATCCTGGAGGATAGTGATATCAGGTGCGGAAGCTCTTTGATGTCGTCGTTTACGAGCGCAATATCGGCGGCGTCTATAGCGATATCGCTGCCGACACCTCCCATGGCTATGCCTACATCCGCCTTTTTAAGCGACGGTGCGTCGTTTATTCCGTCTCCCATCATACAGACATGAATTTTATTCTGCTGATATTCATCAATGTGCCTGAGCTTGTCCTCAGGCAGGCAATTGGCATAAACCTCATTTATGTGCAGCCTTCCGGCGATACTGTTTGCCGCTTTTTCATTATCTCCCGTAAGAAGCACTGTTCCAATACCGATGTGCCGGAGCGTATCAATTGTCTGCACGCTCTCTTCGCGCAGGGTGTCCGATAAAACGATAAACCCTGCAAGTATGTCGTTTATCGCGACGTATATGACTGTACTTCCCTCGTCAAGATACTGCTCGTCACCGATGGCATCACTCATATTTTTGCCGTTTTCGCACTCCGAAACAAGTTTCTTATTGCCCGCCTTTATAATCATGCCGTTTACTGCCGCCGAAACTCCCTTTCCGGGTATCGTCCTTATGTTTTCCGCAAGGCAGGGTGTTTTTCCGTAACATTTGACTATCGCTTTTCCGAGCGGATGCTCGCTCATCTGCTCCGCGGCGGCCGCTAATGCAAAAATTTCCTCTTCGCTGTAATCCGACATGCTTTTAACGGCCGTAACCTCCGGCGTTCCGTATGTAAGCGTCCCGGTTTTATCAAAAATGATCTTCGTGACCTTCGCCAGTCTCTCTAGCGCATCGCCCTCACGGACAAGGAAGCCGTGTTTTGTCGCGTTGCCAATCGCCGCCATGATAGCGGTCGGCGTTGCCAGCACAAGCGCACACGGGCAGAACACGACAAGGATCGTGACAGAGCGGATTATCTCGCCCGTTATAATCCATGTCAGGGCTGCGGCCGTGAGGGCAATTACTACAACCCATGTCGCCCACCTGTCCGCAAGCCCTACTATCTTCGCCTTTCCTGCATCGGCAGATTGCACAAGCCTGATCATGCGCTGGATAGAGCTGTCCTCACCGACTTTGACGGCTTTCATCTCAAAAGCGCCGAACTGGTTTACCGTACCGCTGAACACTTCATCACCCGCCGTTTTATCTACCGGAAGCGACTCCCCTGTCATGACCGCCTGATTAATGGACGTCTGTCCGGAAACTATTACACCGTCTACCGGCACGGTCTCCCCGGGGAGCACGCGCAGGATGTCGCCAACCGCCACCTCTTCTGCCGGTATTACCGTTACATCCCCTCCTTTTACAACGCGCGCCGTCCTCGGCGTCAGATGTACAAGCTTTTCTATGCCGGCTCTCGCCTTGGCAACTGTCATATCCTCGAGCAGAGCCCCGAGCTGCATTATAAAAGCCACTTCACCGGCGGCAAAATCCTCTCCTATGCACACGGACGCTACGAGCGCTATTGACACAAGTACGTCGGCTTTGATGTCAAATGCGGTTATAAGGCCGATTACCGCCTCTACTACGATCGGCACACCGCAAAGGATTATCGCCGCCCACGCCGCATCAAACGGCAGTGGTATCAGATCAAATATGCTGATTACAAGCGATATGCCCGATATTATGAGCAGGATTACGTCTTTTTTCATACCTCCCCATTCCATAAGGCTCTCCGCTTTTCCTATTATCTCTCTCATTATGTACCTTCTTTCTATACCTATGTGGGTATGGGTATATTATACCTATACGGGTATAGGCTGTCAAGCGGGTAAATAAAAAAGCAGCCGTTCGGCTGCTTTAATTATACGATTTTTATAGATTGTGGGCGTTTACCGATATGCCGCTGTTACAATCCGTCCGTGGTGAGTACCGGCTTTCTCGGCGTTTCCGACGTCCTTTTTCAGCCCATATTGGCAAACCGCTCTACTGCCTTTGTGAAATTCTCTATTGTCTTTTCGGCATCTCCATGTTCAATGCCGTCTTTTACGCAGTGCTTTATATGTCCTTCCAGAACAACTTTTCCGCAGCCGTGCAATGCGGATTTTGCGGCGTTCAACTGCAAAAGTATATCCTCACAGGGTACATCTTCATCTATCATACGATCGATGGCCTGCACCTGTCCTATTATCTTTTTCAGCCTCCTGTGCAGGTTCTCCGAATCCATACATTGTCTCATAAAAATCCCTCCATACCGAAACGGGTATATGTATATTATATTGACGCGCTTGAAAAATGTCAATATATTGTAAAAGCCCTCTTTGTATTACATCAATCCACCCTCGCCCACGCCTTGATTTCCGTTTTATATCTTTGTATAATCATCCTGAGGCCGGGCAGCTTACCGTCAGCATATTTGGCTCTTTAAAGGCTCACACACTGTTCAGTGTCAACATTTTGAAATACGGAACTGCCGCCAAGCCTGCAGATGATATTATACCTGCAAAACACATACAGAAAACAGGGAGCGCGAAAATGATAATCAGAGTTGCAAAAAATGACGATTACGAATCCATTTGTCAGGTTGTTCAAACAGCTTTTGCCGGTGCGGAACACTCAGACGGCAATGAGCATATTTTGGTACGCGCCCTTAAAAACAGCGACGCGTTCATAGAAGATCTTTCTTTAGTAGCCGAAATTGACAACAAAATTGTCGGTCATATAATGTTTACTAAAATTTTGATAGGAGAGTGTACTGAAGTTGCACTCGCCCCATTATCTGTTTTGCCCGAATATCAGCGGCGTGGTATCGGGACTGCTCTAATAAAGGAGGGGCATAAAAGAGCGGAAATATGCGGGTATAGCTATTCCATTGTTTTAGGCAGTGATAAATACTATCCGCGTATGGGCTATCTCCCCGCAAAAAATTTCGGCATTGAAGCGCCGTTTGAGGTATCGGACAGCAATTTCATGGCTTATATGTTAAAAAAAGACGCCGCACCATGCAGAGGCGTCGTTAAATATGCCGCAGAATTTGGTATTGACTAAGCATATAAAAATGTTAAAAGTGATACCGGCTATTCTATATAGCCGGTATCACTTTTTTGCATTATTGCGGCTATATCGTTGAACACCGCGCCGATGTCCGCTTCTATGCATATCGACTGCTTTTGGATATCCCTGTGTGTAAATGCCTCACCAAAATTAATGCAGGCATATGTCGCGTTCGGGTTCTGATACGTCATCTGCCAGAACGGGATCTTTATAATTCCCGGGGTGTTCCCGCCGACACCGAGTTCAAGATACAGCACCTTTGTCCCGCTAACCCTCTTCCGGAAAGCATCATAGAGCGACGCCGCATCATGCCAGCCCTCATCTTCTACAAATTTATCATCGGCGCGCAGGTTCATAGTCATCGGTGCTCCGCATTTTGGGCAATACGGGACAAGCTCAGACGGCACGGACATTTTCGGTGATACGCCGTCCGGCAGTATAAAGCCGTTCTCTCCCGTTTTAAAGCCCTGTGCCTCGACCATTTTTCGCACCGTCTCTTCATTGTCATACGTCTTGCTGTGGCACGACTTTGAACACTGCCACAGACCGTAGTCGCCCTGCGTATAGAACAGGCGCGCCTTGTCAAAGCCTGCTTTCTGAAAACAGTGATCCACGTTTGTCGTAATCACAAAATAGTCCTTATCTCTCACCAGACTGTAAAGCTGCTCATAAACCGGCCTCGGCGCGTCAATATACCTGTTCAAAAATATAAAACGACTCCAGTACGCCCAGTGTTCCTCCGGCGTCTCAAAAGTATTGAATCCACCCGTATACATATCGTGGAAACCGTATTTCGCCTCAAAATCCGCAAAATAGCAGTAAAAACGTTCACCGCTGTATTCAAATCCCGCGGCGGTGGACATACCCGCTCCCGCTCCGATAACGACGGCGTCGGCCGCATCCAGCGCGGCCATAAGCCTTGCCGCCTGCTTTGCTGGCGTCTCCGCCGATGTCACAATAATATTCTTTAAAGACACTGGTATCACCTCTGTTATAATCTTTTTACCGCTTTTGCATTTCTTTACGTTTAAAGCGCCGTTGACTGCGCCTTACCGGTGCTTATGAAGCGGTTTGGTGCACGGGCGGTGCAGGCGGGTAAAACACGCCTGCACCGATATTATGCGAAGAAAAATCCTGCCGTCATATCGAGATAGTTTTCGCCGCTGTACTCCGGGTACTGCTTTTTGACCTCAGCTTTAAAGCCGTCCGCGTCAGCGCACGAGGCCGCAATCTTCTTGAGATTTTCAAGGTACGCAATCTTTGTTTCGGCATCCTTGAGATCCTCGGGCGTGTAGTGCGACGTGAGTATAAGATCAAAGCCGCGCGAGATATAGCTCTCGAGCTCTACTATAATACCGTCGGCATGGGCCAATCCGGCCACTATAGAATGACAGTCATGACCGAGCATGTGCGTATAAACGGCATTGATCTCCGGTATCTCGATATCAAATGCATCGTTGGTCTGCCTGATCACAAAGTCTATGCCGCCGATCGTCACATTACCCTCTCCTATGACGTTTGTTATTTCGTGTACCGAACTGTCAAATGCCTTGCCGAAAGCCGCCGTGAAGTTGTCGATAAGCGCCTTGCCGCCGCCCGTTTTGGAGAACTCAACGGCGTTTTCCGTCGCGTATTTCGGCACATCCGGTAAAAAGGTCGCCCCTGCGCCGTGATACGCTACAAACATACCACACACGTCAAGTCCGCTTAAATATGACGTCAGCTCGTCGATATTGTCAAAGAAGCACGGCGACTCGATGATTACTGCCTTGCCGTCCTTTTCTACGACAAACACCTCGTCCGTTATAAAGTCGTTTGTTTTGTACGCGTGCAGCTTAACATTTCCGAAATCGTATACGTTCATCTCGCCCTTTGCGAGTTTTTCTGTTGTAAATGTGTTTTTATTCATGATAAATTCTCCTATGCTGTACTTTATTTGTCCTATTCGGCTACGACGCTGATGCGCTTGCGGATATTTTCGCCGCTTACGGCTTCATCTATCATTGCGATCGCATAGTCGGCGTAGCTTATAACGCTCTCGCCTTTGGAATTGAGTGTCAGTTCCTCGCCCCCAAGAATATATCTGCCTGTACGCTCTCCGTCTGCACGGAAATCTCCGGCGGGGCTTATATACGTCCATTTCACGTCGTCTCTCAGGCGGAGCTCGGCGAGAGCCTTTGCCATCGCCGCCGCAAGCGGCTTGAAACCGTCGGGGAAATCTGGTCCGTCCGCTACACAAGCTGTGTGCTCCGGATTGACATAAAGGCTGCCCGCGCCGCCGACGACCAGCAGACGAGTTTCAGTCCCGCTAAGCACGTCGCACAGATGCTTCAGCGATGTGCTGTGCTGAGGGAGTGTGTCCTCCGTCCATGCTCCGAAAGCGTCAATGACGACGTCAAAATCCTTAAGGTCGGCGGAAGTGAGATCGAACAGATCCTTTTTTATAACGCTCTTTGCCTCCGTCTGATTGTCTCCGCGAACAACTGCGGTCACATCTATACCCCTCGATACAGCTTCTTTGACAATGAGTTTACCTGCTTTACCGTTTGCACATACGACTGCGATTTTCATATTAAATACCTCCTGATTATCGGTCCTTGTTTTATCGTTTATCTCTTATCTCAGCTGTTGAGCGGCCGCTCTCTCTGCTTCTGGGTACATTATACGGCCATCAGTTTCCGCCGTAAAGTAAGCACTTTTTTGTGCCGTAGTTACCGCAGGGGTACTATTAGACGGTTACCGTTTTGTAACTATTGCGGTATACGGCGCTTTTTGCATGTTTCCCGCGGAAAAAATTTTTTAATTTTTTTGCTTGCCGCCTTATATTTGACTGTATTTGCCATGTGCTGTATAATTTCAGCATATACCTGCCAAATTACAAGGAGGTGCAGCCATGGCATCAAACAAAACATCAAACACTCTGCCGGCCTGCCCGGTGGAGACGACTTTGACACTTATCGGCGATAAATGGAAGGTTCTTATCCTGCGGGATCTGATGACGGGTACAAAGCGGTTCGGTGAGCTCAAAAGGTCGCTCGGAAATATATCTCAAAAGGTCCTGACGGCGCAGCTTAGGGCAATGGAGGAAAACGGACTTCTCATACGCACAGTGTATGCCGAAGTCCCGCCGCGAGTCGAATACAGCCTGACAGATCTCGGCCGCAGCTTAAAGCCTATCCTTGACGCTATGCAGGTATGGGGCGAAAGTTACAATGCTTCTTTAAGCTGACACTCAACATTTTGTGCCGCTAACGGTTTATTCAGCGTTATTCCGGACTTTTTCCGCTCAGTTTGCCAAATATCTCAACAAACAGGATTGAAAACATTATGATTTTAAGAAATTACCGTTCGTCCGACTGCGGGACGCTCGCGGAGCTTTTTTATAACACCGTACACACGGTAAACGCCGCCGATTACACATCTGAACAGCTTGACGCATGGGCAGACGGCAATATTGATCTCGCAAAGTGGGATCGTTCATTTTTGGCGCACACCACCATCGTGGCGGAGATAGACGGTGTGATCGCCGGTTTCGGCGATATCGATGATTCCGGATATCTCGACAGGCTCTACGTCCATTACGGGTATCAGCGCATGGGTGTTGCGTCGGCCATATGCGGCGAGCTTGAACGCTCCGTGAGCGCCGCCGTTATCGTAACGCACGCCTCCGTCACGGCGCGCGGTTTTTTTGAAAAAAGAGGCTATAAGGTTTGGGCCGAGCAGAATGTCATGCGCAAAGGCGTTTCGCTGACAAATTACATAATGGAGCTTTCGCGCGGTTGACCGGTTTATGTCATTTCCGGCCCGTTATACCGCCTGCCGGCTTCTTTTTGTTGTTTTTACGGAATTTTGCATTCTCGCACTCTGTCGTGACAGCCTGCGCTTTTTGCGCGGCTAAAACTATATAAAAGTGAAAGATCGCGGCTTTGTTAAAAACAAAGCCGCGATCTTTCACTTTTAAAAACGCGTATCGGTTTCCCGCTCCGGGCTTAAAGTCCAAGAGCCTCCGCCGTGCGCACAAGCTCGTCGCGTATATGTATATGCTGCGGGCAGGCCTCTTCGCAGTTGCCGCATTTGATGCACTCTGTAGCCTTCTTTGCGCCGTGGCCGCCGACGAGCCAGTTTTCCTGACGCTTTGCCGCCTCCATATCGCCGTAAAGCGTGAGCATATTCATCGCGGTAAACGAACCGGATATGCCTATATTCATCGGGCAGACCTTCGCACAGTAGTTGCATGTAGTACACGGGATCAGCGGTATCTTGGCAAGCTCCTCCTGCGCTTCGTCGATGACCTTTTTATCCTCCGGCGTGAGCCCTTTGAAATCTTTCATATACGACAGGTTGTCCGCCATCTGCTCAACGCTGCTCATGCCCGAAAGCACGGTTATGATGCCCTCAAGATTTGCCGCAAATTTAATTCCCCACGAGGCATACGACGCATTGGGATCGGCGCGGTCAAACACAGCCTTTACAGGCTCGGGCGGATTTGCGAGCATGCCGCCCTTTACGGGCTCCATAATTACTACCGGTTTCCCGTGACGGCGGGCCACCTCATAGCATTCCCTCGACTTTATCGAGTGGTTTTCCCAGTCTGCGTAATTTATCTGGAGCTGTACAAACTCCATTTCCGGATGATTTGTGAGGATTTCGTCCAATTCCTCCGGCGTCGAGTGGAACGAGAAGCCGACATGGCGGATAAGCCCCGCGGCTTTCTGTTCCTGAGCCCAGTTCCATATATCAAAATCGTCAAAAACCTTTGTGCGGTTTTCACCGAGATTGTGAAGCAGGTAAAAATCGAAATATCCCGCGCCCGTCTGCTTGAGAGACGTCTCAAACTGCGCTATGGCGTCCTCGCGCGTTTCGCATTTTATCCATGCGGCGTTTTTCGTCGCAAGCTGATAGCTGTCGCGCGGATATCTCTCTACAAGCGCCTGGCGGATCGCGTCCTCACTTCCCGCATATGCCCACGCCGTGTCGAAATATGTAAAGCCCGCCTCCATGAACATATCCACCATCTTTTTGGTCTGCTCTATGTCGATCTCTTCGCCGTTTTTCGGCAGCCGCATAAGTCCGAATCCCAGTTTTTTTATATTTTCTCCCAGATATGCCATTGATTACTCTCCTTTTTCAGTTAAATATCCGTTCAGCAAAGCGGCTAAATGCGCTTTGCAAAACTCTTCCGTACGCCTCTTGTAACTGACTTTTCCGCCGCTCAGCGCCCAACAGAGCATCTGCCCGTAAAGCAGTTCGACAATGTCGGCCGCAATATTTTTTATCGAAGTGCCGTCTTTAAGCTCCCCCGCCTCAAGCGCGAGCTGTAACAGACGGTACACAGCCGCCGAGTCCTTTGCAAGCTTGTTTATGCCGATCTCAGATATATCGGGGTCTACAACATTTTTGACCCATTCCTGTGCAAGCTTTACACTGCTTTTTTCGATGTATTCCGCAAAATGTGTCATATAATATTCAAGCTTTTCGACTACCGTGCCGTCCTGCTTTTCGGCATTTTCAAGGATCTCGTCAAACATACCGCGGCTGAGCTCGAACACTATATCTTCCTTGCGTTTAAAATATGTGTAAAACGTCCCTTTAGATACCCCGCACGCCTCCGTCATCTCCTCCACCGACGTATTTGTAAGCCCCTTATCGCATATTATGGCCTTTGCCGTATCGACAAGCTTCTTTCTCGTTTCCGCCGCGGCAAGCTGTCTGTTGGTCATTTTTATTCACCTCCCCCTCTCATGTTTACGGCTAGGTTTCGCCCTATCGAATTAATATAATTGTATCACGGTCAATGACTTAAAGTCAATGACTTTTTGATTGTATCTGCCATAACCTAAAGATTGATATTAAAACACGGCGGTTTCACCGAAACGGCAATTCACGGCTTCAGGACAAGCGCGCACAAAGCATTTTATACCGTAACCCGTCATCCTTTGGTACATTATGGTATGATGGAAAAAAACCGGAAACCGATGTAGTATTCGCCGGTAAAACCGTAGTATATAAGTAAAGCCGGAAAGGAGGCGGTGTGATGGCAGACGACACAAAAATCATAGAGCTGTTTTTCGCGCGTTCGGAACAGGCCATAAAGGAGCTGGATAATAAATACGGAAAAATCTGCCGCAGCCTCTCATACAACATTGTGGGAAACCGTCAGGACGCAGAAGAGTGCGTAAATGACGCATACCTCGGAGCATGGAACTCCATTCCGCCGGCAAGGCCCAGTCCTCTTCTAACCTATATTGTGAAAATAGTCCGGAATATTTCGCTTAAAATCTACCAGAGAGAAAATGCCGCCAAACGAAACAGCCGCTATACGATTGCCCTGGAGGAAATTGAAGCGTGTATCGCAGATCGGAAAACCGTTGAAGATGACATCGAGGCCAAGGAACTGGCCCGTATTATCGAGGACTTTTTGGACACGCTGACCCCCGAAAATCGCGTC
Source organism: uncultured Oscillospiraceae bacterium (assembly GCA_944386855.1). GTDB lineage: Bacteria > Bacillota > Clostridia > Oscillospirales > Oscillospiraceae > CALXCR01. The sequence continues at coordinate 6,555 of CALXCR010000044.1, read as the reverse complement.
ATTTTCATGCGCCGCTATTGGTTTTCCGACAGCTACAGGGACATAGCCGAATTTGTTGGGCTTTCAGAGAAAAATGTCTCCGTCCGGCTGACCCGTATCCGCGGAAAAATGAAGCAATATTTGACTGAAAGGGAGGAATTGATATGAACGCAAAGAAATTTTCCGACGCCATGAGTGAAATCGACAACAAGTACGTCGAAGAAGCCGTCATGTATGGCGCGGCACAGAAAACAAAGCGGCCGCTATTCAAACGGATTATGCGCGGCGCTATCGCAGCCTGTTTGTGCGTTGCTTTAGCGGTCGGGATCTTTTTTAAAACCCCCGTCCCCGAAAATACCGCTTCCCATATAGTCACGAAGCCGGGCTTTTTGACGGTTGCGGCATACGCCGCTTCATCCGGCGAAGAAATTGTCATGCAGGAGGGGATAGAACTGCCGTTAAATTATGATTGGAATCCCGCCATGAGCAGCCGGCCGGGTCTCCCGCTGACACTGTCCGCTGCAGATTATCATGATGTAATTTTTGAAGTATCGGCCGATGGTGGAGAACTGCTCCTTTGGGAAGGTGGCGAGATAATTCCCGTCAGCTCCCCTTTCAAAGCCGAAAATTATACAACAATATATTGGACGGCTCTTTATCAAACAGATAACGGAAGCGTTGACCTGTATACGGGAAACAGAGCGTATATCAATATTATGCTTTACGAGGGTAATAATATCGTCGGATATGCCGTTGTGGAAATACGAACGGAAGATGCGTTCGACGCGGCCGAACAGACTTATATGTATTACGCAAAACTGCTCGAGTCAGTGTCTTTTCCGAAAGTTGACGGGAACTATCAGCAAATAACGGACGAATATGTTGAGTCGGAAATCGAACGGATCAAAAATGAAATATCCGATACAACATCAGAATAACATGAATAAAACTCCGAAAGGATTGCCCGTAATCCTCCCTCCGTGAAATACGGATAATTTTAACCGCGAAAGCATAAAACGCGCCCCGCGCCCACCCTGATTGGATGAGCGCGGGGCTATTTCCATAGGAGAAAGTGTGTTTTAATGTTTGCCTGCCTTGTTCGGTTTGTCTTTTTTGTACATTACAATGTACACGATCGCGACAATCGATACACCAAGGAGCGCAAAGTAAAGGCTTGCGGCGCTTGTATCGCCCGTGCCCGGGATATCAGACGGGTCTTCGGGTTTTGTCGTTTCATCGCCCGGCTTTGTCTCGTCAGCCGGCTTTTTGAGTGTCTCTGTCATCTCCTCGCCGCATATGCTGCACACATATTTGACGTAGCCGTCCTTATCGGCCGTCGCCTCGACCCTCTCGGTCTCAACATAGCGGTGGGCTTCTTCATCACTTGCAGCTATGAGGTTTATGCGGCCTGTGCCGTACGGATTCGAGTAGAGCTCCGCCGGAATTGTTCCGCCCAGATCCTCCTGCAAGTACTTGATGAGCAGATCCTGATCCTTGCCGCAGTCGGCCTCTACGACTTTGGCGTCCTTAAACATCGTGTATCCGTCGCCGCCGCTCTGCAGTGTGTAAGCGCTGCCGACAAGCGTGTAAGTTGTGTTCGGGTCTATTGCAACACCGTTTACCTTGACGTTCTGGACGCGGCGCGGTTTCGAGCTGTCAATGCCGGTGAACGAGCCCTGACTGTCAGTAAGGACGGGGCTTTCCGTCACATGGAGATTGATATCGTATGTCAGTCCCGATGTGTGCATAAATCCGCCATTTTCGGCGAGACCGTCTCCGGTCTCGTTTATGGGCGCATGTGCGCTCCACTCAAGCGCGTCGAGTATCTGCTGTCCCGTCACCTCAAGCACGCACATTGTGTTGCCGAACGCGTTGACGTCCATAAGACTCTTGCGTGTCACAGTACCTTTTCCAACGTCGGCGCGGATGCCGCCGCCGTTTGCAAACGCTATGTCAGCGCCTGTCGTGACGCGGTATGCGTCGGCGACAAAGTTGCCCATGTTGGTCTCCTGATTGCGGATAATGCGGTCGCCTGTCTCGGGGTCTACCGTCGTGAGATCGACTTCCGATTCGCCTATCTCCTCGTATGTGAATGCCTGCATTTCCTCATACTTTTCTATAATCTCCTGAGTCTCGTCATACGCCGCCTGCGATGAAGCGGTGGCGTCGATATCGACATCTTCAGGATCGAGAAGCTCTGTCGTGATAGTGCCGTCGGCCGAGATCGTCATCTTTCCGAAGTTTTCAAATTTCGTACCCGTTGAGGTGAGAAGGACATCATTTCCATCTTCGTCCTGTACCGTCTGCTGCGCGATCGTGCTGTGTGAATGCGCATCGATGAACGCGTCTATACCGTTCGTGTTTTCGATAACATCGGTAGAGCGGTACGGCTCGGACGTGGCGTCCGTTCCAAGGTGTCCCACTGCGATTATAAGCTCCGCACCCTCAGCTTCGGCGCTGTCTATGGCCGACTGTATCGTCTCATAGAATTCACCCTCGCAGAAGCTATAGATGTAGTTTCCGTCTTCATCCTGGAAATATGCCGGCGTCGATTTTGTATACGTCTCCGGCGTGGCGATGCCTATGAATGCCACCTGCATTCCCGCTATCGTGCGTATCTCGTACGCCTCAAACACCGTCTCACCCGTCAGCAGGTCGACGAAGTTTGCGCTTAAGTATTCGTAATCCGGCATGATATCCGCCTCGGTCTGACCGGAGAGCTCTTTAAACACATCCATGCCGTAATCAAACTCATGGTTGCCCGGTACGGCGTAATCGTAGCCGACCGAGTTCATGATCTCGACTATCGCCGAGCCGTTCGTGAGCGTCCCGATGACCTCGCCCTGTACGGCGTCGCCGGCGTCTATCGTTACTGTCTGATAGCCCGCGTCTAACATCTGCTGTCTGTAAGCTGCAAACGCCGAGTAATCTTCTATTGCGCAGTGGACGTCATTTGTGTAGAGTATCACCGCGTCGTCTTTTATGGGCTCGTAATCAGGCTCGTCAGACGGCACCGTTCCAACAGCTTCTCCGCCGAAAGAGTAAGCGGCTACCGTTCCCGAAACCTCGCACGCGGCAAGCAGCATCGGCGTGCCGTCAAGCGAGATGAAGCAAAGTCCCTCCGGCGAGTCGTCGCCCGCGATATCAGCGCTGAAATCGCGCGTATTTATATAGTTTACATATGTTGCATTGACTGGATCGGTAACATCATATACCATGATGCCGCCTATGCGCTCAAGCGCGATGAACGCGTACGTTTTTTCGCCTATCTGCCCTATAGCAACGCTTTCCGGTTCGGGACCTTTTTTGGCGCTGCGGTCATCTATCGAAATATCGTCGTTTGAGCAGTTAAACCATGTGGGGAGGTATCCTGCCGTTTTCTCCTCGAAATCGTTTCCGCTCTCGTACACGAGCTCCATCGTATCGGCGTTGTATATCGCAAATGAGCGCGCGCCGTAGAGGTACTCCTTGCTCTCATCCGGCACAGTGGTGTAGTTTTTGTCGAGAACACGCACTTCTACCGCTTCGGTCGTGCCATCGGTAGCGGTGAGAGTGACCTCCGCTTCATTCAGATAATCGCCCCACTCGCGCGCGTCGCCTTCGTTCGCCGTGATGATATATGTAGTCCCGTTTGCCTCAAATACGCTGATCGCGTCGGGCATATACACGCCGAGAGCGTTCTGATAAGTCGTTGCCTCGTATTTATCATCTTCAAGCAAATCAATGGCGTTTTCTTCTAAACTGAGATCCTTAAAGCCCATGCTCTTTACAGAGGTTACCATTTTTGCTTCGAGATCTATCGTGGCAATGGCGTTAGCCTCCTGGAGCGAGACGTACGCTTTTGTATCGTCCTCCGATACGGCGATGTACTCCGGCTCGAGATCGACTTCCGCCTCGTTCATCTCGCCGTTCACCTTTCCGATGAGGACGCCTTCCGCGGCGAGCGCAGCCGAATCAAACGCTTCAAATCCGGCGTTTGTCACTGTACCTGCCAGGAGGTCGATGATGGAGACAGATCCCGCCGGGTCGACCGTTCCGTCGCCGTAGCCCTGTCTCGGCTCGCCCTCGTTTGCCGTGAGGATCATTCTGCCGTTGTGAGTGAATGTCACCATATCGGGCTGTACGCCCACCTCATAAGATGTTACGAGTTCAAGATCGTAATTGAGCAGCGCGACACGTCCGTTTGCACTGTAATCCGCCGCCTGGAGCGCTATTGCGATTCGATCATTTACCGTGTCTACTGCAACGCTCGTCATATCGCCATATGTGAAACCGTTGATAAGGTTTCTAAAATCTTTCGAATCTTTTTCGGTAAGCCCCTCTTCCGTGACACTGAATCGATAGAGCAGACCGTCCTGTCCGTTTACTACATAAGCCTCTTTGCTGTCGGCGTTATATGCAACTATCTCGGCCACGCCGCCGTCGGCATTAGCTGTACCTATATTGAGACTATTGAGAAGCTCCATCGTGAGCGCCGCATCCGTCTCGAAGCTATCTAGACGCTGTGTTTCCTGTGGCGGTGTGTCCGGCTCGGTGCTGCCTGCGCCGCCGGTCTCGCTTTTTGAGTTATGCGGACCTTTATCCTCGTCCACCGTCTCGCTATAGTCTACTTCGCTTGCGTCATTCGCGTTATTGTCGGTGTCGGCAAAATCATCGCGGCGCACAGCTTTCTTTTTAGACTGGATATCTTCGTACTCTCCCTCATATGCCGGGGGAATCTGCGTATCGTCCTCATCGTTTCCATGTACCGCGAGGAGGTCAACATAGCCGTCGGGTAGTTCAGTTCCTTCTGCCATCACATTGCCAGTAAATGTTTCATCAAGTTCGACATCCTTGCTGAACAGCGCGACCGATACTCCCTTGTTGTGGATCTGGATATCCCATTCCTGATCGCCTGTCGGCACAGTATAATCTGTACCGCTTGTCTCACCGCAGCGGATGAGGTAGTACCCGTTTGCGGGTATCGTGCCCGTAAGCGCAAGTTCATACCACTTATCATTATGATCGCCGTCTTCGCTTGACTTATACTGCAGCTCCCACCCGTTTAGATCTATGTCATTCTCGCACGGGTTGTAAAGCTCAATAAAGCTGTGGCTGGCGGCCCCGTCGTCGCTTCCGCCGTACACCTGATTGATTATCACGTGCGGCGTTGCCACATCGTAATTGCCTTCGGCATCGTACGGTTTGCCGTCCGCGGTCTCTGTCGTCGTCGTTATCCGGTCGTCTGCATACACTGTTATCCCGCCCGGGAGGAACGAAACGGTGAGCACGACGGCAAGAATCGCCGACAGAATCCGCTGTTTCCGCTTATTCTTCATAAACACATCTCCTTTTTCCACTTTTCATTAAGTCCATTAAAATTTTAACGTCTGAGATGCGCCGTCAACCAGCAAATTTATGCGATATTTATGTAAAATCCTTTCAAAATCATATTGTCTGCCGCAGTTTTTGACTTTTTTAGTACAGGCATAAAACTTCATGCGTCATGGACGCGCCACGATAACTGGCAAAAGAAAGTGACGAATAAAGTTTCGCACATGCGTGCCGTCCCGGCCCACGCGCTTTGATCTCATGGCCGTGCTGCTGAAAGCGGCACATGGCCGTTTTTGCTATGCAAAAGCATAACAAAAACGCCGCCGGAATTAAAAACCGGCGGCGTTCTCGGACCGTAAATATGCTCTTTTATATCGCGAGATCGCGTTTTGTATCACTTCGCGGGGCGAAGCTGTGAATAACCGTTCCAGGCGAACAGCGCTTCTTCGCTCTCATTCCCGTAAACCTGCTCTACGTCACAGATATACAGGTAATGGTCACCCACCTCGTGATACTCTTTCATGCTGCATACGATCGCGACGCGGCTATGCGCGGGGATCTTGATGGAGCTGCCCTCCACATCGGCAAGCTCGATATTGAATTTAGAAACTTTATCCGTGTCGCGCCCCGTCGTGCTTCCGCAGCCCATGACGGCGTCGGCTATCTTCGTTCCCGGGATCGTAAGTATAACCTTTTTGTTATTGCGCACCATTTCGCCGCTGTATGAGGTCTTCGCCATAGCGTAGGCGATCATATTAGACTTGAACGAGAGATATGTCCACCACGATACGGTGGCGAGATTTGTCGTACCGTCCGGCTTTTCGGTACACACGACCGTTACGGGATTGGGAGACGTCAGCTTTGACGCCTGCGGCAAACTGATTTTTTGCATTTTAGACATTTCCTTTCCGTTATATTACTGAATCGATTTTCCAAGCTCGTATGCCTGTTGTATTTCGGGCTTTCCCTCGATATCGCCGACGTGACCGTTGCCTCCGGCAAGGACGTGGCCAAGGTTTTTCCAGCGCAGATGCTCCGCCAGATGGTCGTAATAGATGAGCACGTCCTCAAAGCCGTGCCCCTCGGCAGCCATCAAAAGAGCAACGGCTCTGTCGTGACCCCTGAGCAGATTCCCATCGCCCTCCTCAAGCGCGAACAGGCGGTCGATAGCCGTCCTGATCTGCCCGCTCATATTCCAGTAGTAAAGCGGCGTTGCCAGGACGACTACGTCGCATTCCCTTACCGCGGGATATATCTTTGCCA
>CALXCR010000043.1 GCA_944386855.1 uncultured Oscillospiraceae bacterium | reverse complement strand
GTCTGTTGCCCGTATTTTGATTGTCTTGTGCTACGGTTTCCGTATTTTTCAAATCCTCCTGTGCCGCGGCCTCTTCCCGCGCCGCCTGCTCCGCCTCCGCCTTTTTCCTCCGGCGCTCGCTTCTCTTTCTGTCGATCGCGTCAAGCGAATCCTGAAGAAGATCCCTCTCAGGGGTGTCGTCCGGCTCGTATTCCAGGCGTTCCCTGTTTTTATAACGATCTATAAGCCGGCCGATACTCGCGTTTAGCGAGCCCATTACGCACAGCAGCATAAGCACGATAAACAGCACCGCTGTGCCGAATTTGCTTATGAGGAGCGACGAGAGTTCCGCAAGTGATCCTGACACTGCGCCGCCGCACGATATCTCAGTTGCATCGGTCCAAAGCTGCGGAATCATTTGAAAACCAAGTTCGTACTGTTTAGGACATGCTACTATATGGGATATGCCGCCTATCAGGACGGGGATCATCGCCGTTGCGAAAACGCGAAACCATACCGGTCTGCCGTGGTGAAACCACAGAAGCAGCGCGCATATGATAAACGCTACAGGCACAAAGCTTCCTCCCCAGCCGAACAATCTTGTGTCAAGCCGAGCCAGCGCCTCTATAAAAAGCCCGTCCGTCGCCGGAATATACCTCAACACGCCGAGAAAACCCATTATCGCGCACACTAAAGCTGCCCATTCTCTTCTCCTGGGCTTGTTTTGCTGTGTTTTTGCTCTTGTACTGTTTTTTGAACCGGTGGTTTTCCTCTTGCCGGCAGTTTTCCTCTGTGCCATTATCTCCTCCGTTCCGCCCAGCCTTCCGTTACAGATCCCACCGCAGACGGCCGAGACCCGTTTCCTTTTTCACGCTGTTTGGCACTCTCGTTATCTTTTGTGTCGCATCATTCATTTACGCGCACCGCTTTATATGAAAAATGACGCGATGAGCGCAATGCCGCCGACTGTCCAGCAGTAGTACGCAAATTTACCGAATTTCGCACTGACGGCGAGCTTCTTAACAAATATAATCGCAAAATAGCCGCTGACTCCGGCAACGATCATACCCACTAGGTATTTCGGCATCATGCTCCAGTCGACGCCCTCTTTCAGGGCATCTATACACTCGAGCAGGAATGCACCCATAACAGCGGGGATCGAGAGTAAAAATGAAAATCTTACGGCGAAATCCCTCTTCAGCCCTCTGGCCGTCGCAACGGTTATCGTGGTGCCTGAACGGGAAAGCCCCGGAATCGTTGCCACTGCCTGCGCAAGCCCTATAATGACCGCGTCGAGCACAGTAAACGTCTTTGCCGTTTTATTGCCGGACAAAAGCTTATCGCTTATAAACAGGAGTGTTCCCGTTACGATAAGCGCAAATGCTATAAATCCCGTATTGCCGTTGAGCCTTTCGATGGCATCGTAAAACGGGAGTACAAGCACAAGCGGGAGTGTCGCAATAACGATAAATATGGCCGTCCTTACAGACGGGGTGAGCCTGCCGGCGTAGTCCTTCCCTGCGCTGCCCTTTCCCAATATAAAATCCAGCGTTTCTTTTATCATCGTTATTATATCATGCCAATACGCGACAAAAACGGCAACGAGCGTTCCGAGATGGAGCAGGACGTTGAAAAACATATTGCCCGCCTCGTCATAATTTAATCCGAAAATGTTTTGCAGTATAGACAGATGACCCGAGCTTGAGATCGGCAAAAACTCCGCAAGCCCCTGTACAAGGCCGAGAAAAATCGACATTAGATAAGACAATCTTTATCACCTCTGCTGTTTTATATTAAATATATAATCTAACAGAGTAATAATATCACACTTTACCGCCGTTAGCTACAATTTTATTTTCTTTTTCTCCCGTTCCTCCAATATGCGCTTATGAAGATAGCCAAGAGCGTCGGAAAGTCCTCCGACCATATCGATAAGCCCTGACTCGACCGCCTCCTCTCCGTAGACGACTGTGCCGACGTCACTTGCGAGCTCACCGGTCGCCATCATCATCTCGTTGAAGCGCTCACGGCTTATGTTTGAGTTTTCCGTTACAAAGCTCACGATGCGCTCCTGTATCTTGCTGAAATAGTTATATGTCTGCGGCGCGCCGATGACGACGCCGGTAAGCCTTACGGGGTGTACGGTCATGGCAGCCGACGGGGCTATTACCGAAAGATCCGCCGCAACGGCAAGCGGTACGCCTATCGAGTGGCCGCCGCCCAGCACGAGCGACGCCGTCGGCTTCGTCGTGCTGGCTATCAGCTCCGCGATGCCGAGTCCCGCCTCGATATCTCCGCCCATCGTATTTAAAAGCACAAGCAGGCCCTCTATCTCCTCCGACTCCTCTATGGCCGCGAGAAGCGGCATAATATGCTCGTATTTCGTTGTTTTTACGTCCGACGGCAATATCTGATGCCCCTCTACCTGTCCCACGATTGTGAGGCAGTGTATAACGCCTTTCTCTGATCTTGTTATGACCGATCCCAGTTCTTTGATTTCCTCCTGATCGTAAACCTCGCTGTTGTTTTCCATCAAAAAATCACCTCAGGTACATTTTCTGCACATGAGGTGATTTTAATTCA
>CALXCR010000042.1 GCA_944386855.1 uncultured Oscillospiraceae bacterium | reverse complement strand
AACGACGAGCTTTTTGAGAAGATCGTTGAGAATTATCTTGAAAAAGTCAAATACTGCATGGACACCGATGACAAGAACGTCCGCGAGGAGCGCTACAACGCCGTTGCCGACGAGATGTTCGCGCAGTTTGAAGAGGAATATCCCGAGATACACGACCAGTTTGAGGAGATAACCTACAAAATCCAGAAAAAGGTAGTTAAACAGTGGCTGCTCGAGGGCAAGCGCGTCGACGGCAGAGCGATGAACGAGATCCGTCCGCTCGCGGCCGAGGTCGGCGTCCTGCCGAGAGTTCACGGCTCCGGCCTGTTTACAAGAGGACAGACTCAGGTCCTCTCCGTTGCGACGCTCGATATGCTGTCCGCCGCTCAGAGGCTCGACACGATATTCGAGGAGGAGTCGAAGAGATATATCCACCACTACAACTTCCCCGCTTACTCAACCGGAGAGGCCAGGCCTGCGCGCAGCACCTCACGCCGCGAGACCGGTCACGGCGCTCTCGCCGAAAAGGCGCTTGAGCCGGTCATTCCGCCCGTTGAAGAGTTCCCGTACGCTATACGCGTCGTGAGCGAGGTTCTGTCCTCCAACGGCTCTACGTCGCAGGGCTCGATATGCGGCTCTACGCTTGCGCTTATGGATGCCGGTGTTCCGATCTCGGCACCCGTAGCAGGCATCTCCTGCGGACTTATCTCCGACGGCGATGATTGGACAACCTTTATAGATATCCAGGGCGTTGAGGATTTCCACGGCGAGATGGACTTCAAGGTCGCAGGTACTAAAAAGGGCATCACCGCAATCCAGATGGATCTGAAAAACGACGGCCTTACCCCCGAAATCATAAAATCCGCGTTCGAGATCACGCGTGAAGCGCGTATACAGATACTCGATGAAATAATGCTCCCGGCTATTTCCGAGCCGAGGAAGGAACTCGCCGCAACAGCACCTAAGATGATATCGATGAAAATCGATCCCGACAAGATCCGCGATGTTATCGGCTCCGGCGGAAAGACCATACAGAAGATCTGTGCCGATACCGGCGCGAAGATTGATATCCAGGACGACGGCAGCGTGTTTATCTCCTCCTCCGATATTGAGGCGTGCCGCGCCGCAAAGCGCACTATCGACAACATAGTGTTCGTACCGGAGATCGGCGCTCTGTACTACGGCAAGGTCGTCCGTATAATCCCGGCCGGCGCTTTCGTCGAAATGGTCCCCGGCAAGGACGGCATGATCCGCATCAAGGATCTTGAGTTCAAGCGCACCGAAAAGGTTGAGGATGTGCTCAACGTCGGCGATATGACATGGGTAAAGGTCATGGAGATCGATGACCGTGGCCGCGTGAACCTCTCGCGCAAGGACGCTTTGAGAGAACGCGAGCAGATGGGTCTCAAAGACTGATTGGCCACACGAAAAAATACCGCGAACGCCGCGCGTTTTTTGCCGCAATTTCCCGCGGACAAGGCCTGCGCACGCGTTTAGGAAAACTATCAGACGGGCGATGCTCTGCATCGCCCGTTTAATCACACGGGAGTCAGGCGCATGCCTCCCGCCGCTTTAGCGAGGTATGATATGTACGAAAAAATCACTCTTGAAAACGGCGTCCGTATAGTTTTTGAAAACATCCCTTACGTCCGCTCTGTTTCGGCCGGAATATGGGTCGGAAGCGGCTCGCGCTTTGAAAAAGCGTCCGAAAACGGCGCTTCGCACTTTATAGAGCACATGGTGTTCAAAGGGACCGAGACGCGCTCTGCATCTGATCTCGCCGTGCTTATGGACAGTATCGGCGGGCAGGTGAACGCGTATACTACAAAAGACTGCACATGCTTTTACGGGCGCGTGCTCGACACTCACCTGCATATGCTTACGGACATATTGTGCGATATGCTGTTCTGCTCGAAATTCGACGATGACGATGTAGTAAACGAGCGCGGCGTTATTTTTGAAGAGATAGATATGTACGCCGACTCACCCGACGACCTGGTATCGGAGCGGCTTTTTGCGGAGATATACAGGGGCTCGTCTCTTTCCCGGCCGATACTCGGCAAAAAATCCACTCTGCGGAAAATGGACGGGGCATTTTTGAAAGACTATATGCGCCGCCACTACAATCCGAAAAACATCGTCATCGCGCTGTCCGGCAGTTTCAGGCGTGAGGATATCGACTATCTGGCCGAGCGTTTTTCAGTTTTGGAGGCGCACGGCGAAAACAAGCTCGTACGGGCTGAATACACGCCGTCGTTTACGGCGAAGAAGAAGCCTATCGAGCAAAATCACATATGTATTGCGTTTCCCGGCATTACGGCCTCGGACGACAGGCGGTATGCGATGCAGATACTGTCCACCGTGCTCGGCGGAGGTATGGCGTCGCGCCTGTTCCAGTCCGTGCGCGAAAAGCTCGGCCTGTGCTACACGATATATTCGTTCAATTCGTCTTACGACGATATCGGCACGTTCGGAATATACACGGCACTCGGTCAGGACACCGAAAACCGAGCCATAGAAGTGATAAAAGACGAGCTCAGGCGCGTTTATGACAACGGTATCACGGAGCTTGAGCTCTCCCGTACGCGGGAACAGGCAAAGTCGAACATCCTTATGGGTCTTGAATCCACCGGAACTAGGATGAACAGGCTGGGCCGCGGCGAGCTGACCTATGGCTGCGCTCCGGACACCGACGAGCTGATGGCGAGATACGACGCCGTGACGCTGGATGACGTACACCGGCTGGCACGCGACTGTTTCGACTTTTCCAAGTCGTCGCTGTCCGCCGTGGGGCGCGTAAAACCGGCCGATGAGTACAGAGAGCTTATGCTGAAATAAGCCAAAAGCTCTTTTGACAAAACACAGGGCATAAATGAGCGCCGGCGGCACGGATGCCACAGCGGCGCTTATTATTAGAACCAGCGTTTTTTTGCGCTTATCGACGAGCATCCGCCGGTTTTGCGGTGATGCGGCGCATAAGCTCATATTAAACAATACAATTTGCGGGGTGAACGGTATGGAAAACATAGAAAAACTGAGGCAGTGGATAAACGAGAGCGAGCGCATCGTTTTCTTCGGCGGCGCGGGAGTCTCCACCGAGAGCGGCATACCTGATTTTCGCAGCGTCGACGGGCTGTACAACCAAAAATACAGTGACCCGCCGGAGGAGATATTGAGCGCGAACTATTTTGAGGCCTTTCCGGACAAGTTTTATAAATTTTACCGCGACAAGCTGAATATATCGGACGCTGCGCCGAACGCGGCGCACTACGCACTGGCCGGTCTCGAGCGCGAGGGAAAGCTTTCCGCCGTTATAACGCAGAATATTGACGGGCTGCATCAGGCGGCGGGAAGCCGAAACGTTCTTGAGCTGCATGGCTCGCTTCTGCGCAATTACTGTACGAAATGCGGCAGACATTACGACTATGAGCATATGCTGTCGTTTTCGGGAGTGCCGACGTGCAAGTGCGGCGGGATAATACGGCCGGATATCGTGCTGTACGGCGAAAATCTCGATTTTCGCATACTCAACAGATCGGCAGAGCTTATAAAAGACGCAGATATGCTGATAATCGGCGGCACATCGCTCGTCGTATACCCGGCGGCAGGGCTTATCGACTATTATATCGGGCATCGCCTCGTCCTCATAAACCGCGATGCCACTTCGCGCGACAACGCCGCCGACCTCGTTATCAGAGGAAATATAGGCGAGGTCTTTTCGTCACTGTAGCGTATACCAATCTTAGTTAAAGCAAAGCCAATACCGGTTTCCACTGGCTTAAATACATAAAAGCTTTCATATCAGGTTATCCTAATCTAAAAAGAGAGGGGTTTCGGAGGATATGAGAGCTTTTCTTATACGGTTTTTTATTTTTATATCCGGCGGGCTTACTTACGGTCTTATTGAAATACTTTTCCGCGGTTTTACGCACTGGTCGATGCTTATTGCCGGCGGTTTATGCTGTGTGCTCCTGCACATTATAAGCCTCGCTCAATCTATGCGCATATGGCAGAAATGCGTCCTCGGCGGCACTGTTATTACTACCGTCGAGTTTATAGCCGGTGCGGTTTTAAATATCGCGCTCGGTCTTGCCGTTTGGGACTACAGCTCGCAGCCGCTTAATCTGATGGGGCAGATATGCCCGCTGTTTTCGGCCGCATGGACGGCACTTTCCCTCCCTGCCGTACTGATATTCCAAAAGACGGACAGGCTTTTACAAGGCAGGTGACGCATATTTGCTGAGTGCCGTTGTTTTTGAACGCAAAAACGAGGATATAG
>CALXCR010000041.1 GCA_944386855.1 uncultured Oscillospiraceae bacterium | reverse complement strand
AAAAACACAACCGCTGCGCTGGGTTATGTTTTTGTTTTTGAGGATACCCTCTTTTTTTGGGCTTCGGCTCGCGCGGCGAGCCTTGCATCGTTTATCCATTTTACGGCGGAAGTGAATTCCGCCTATGGCAATTTCGTCGACGCAAGCTCCATATCGCTTGTTTTGCCGCAAGTGCGACATTTTTTCCTCGCCGCCACGGCGCGGAATATAGAGCTTGCGCCGACGAGGGCGCGGAAAAGCAAAAGTTGCCAAGCCGGCTCTGCTTGTGTATACTTCTAATAAAAAGGGGGTATCATGATGAAAATTTTGCTTACCGCGTTTGAACCTTTCGGCGGCGAAAAGATAAATCCGGCACTGGAAGCCGTAAGTCTTGTTCCCAGCAGGGTTAAATGCGCCGACGTGGTAAAACTTACAGTACCGACAGTGTTCAAAAAATCCGTTGACGTCACCGCCGCTGCTATTGAACGCGAAAAGCCGGATGCCGTGCTTTGCATTGGCCAGGCGGGCGGGCGTTTTGGCCTCACTCCTGAGAGGGTGGCGATTAACATCGACGACGCGAGAGTCCCCGACAACGAGGGAAATCAGCCTGTCGACCGGCCGATAATCGCCGGCGGCGCACCTGCGTACTTCTCTACGCTGCCGATAAAGGCGATGGTACGCGCGATTACGGACGCCGGTATTCCGGCGAGCATCTCCAACTCCGCGGGCACATTCGTGTGCAACCATCTGATGTACGGCGTGCTGCATACGCTGGCGCAAAACCATCCAGCCGCGCGCGGCGGATTTATGCATGTTCCGTTTGCGCCCGAGCAGGTTGTCGGCCGCCCGTCGACGCCGAGCATGAGCATATCGGATATCGCCGCCGGCATAGAGGCCGCGATCAGAGCGATCATACGATAGATGCGTTCCTTATGAACGAGCTTCGCCGTCAGGCGGCTGTTATAAAAGACCCGGCCGGAGACTTAAAAAGGTTTCCGGCCGGGTCTTATTTTAAATAATAATTGAGTCTGCGTATCCGCAGCGGCGGCAAATTAAAGCTCTTCGCTTTTAAGTCCGTCTTTTGTAATGACCATGAATCTTTTAAAACCGCAGCTTTTGGCAAGTGATGCCGCCTCGTCAAAGCCGTAATCAAGCGCGGCTTTATCGTGACAGTCGCTCGATATCGCGATGCTGCCGCCCATATTGTATATATCCTGCAAGATCTGCTTTGACGGGTACGGCGCGCTTCTGTATCCTCTCGCCATCGCGCCCGTATTTATCTCGAACGGCTTATTATACGGTATGAGCTTTATGAGCGCCGCGCGGTATGCGTCTACATACCGTGGATCGGACTCAGAGAACATGGCCTCTCCCTCGTTAAACTTTGTTATGAGGTCGAAATGCCCTATGATGTCGGCGTTCGTCTTCCCGACCACGTCCGCGACCGTCGCGAAATAGTCCTCGACAAGCTTGTAGATATCGCCGCCGTAGTGCTTTATCGCGGCGTCTTTTAATATCTGCGCCGTCTCGTCGACGGGGATATACTCCCCGTTTTTGAGCACATAGTGGACAGAGCCTATGACATAATCCCAGCGCGTCACCGGCTCGTCGGAGTAATAATCCTGCTCTATGCCGCAGTACAGCTCTATCCGTCCGCAGTATTCAGCCTTGAGAGCGTTTATTTCAGCGTAATACTTATCGGCGGCGGCGTGAGACATGGCGTAGCTTAAGTCAAACGGTGTATGCGCGTGCCCCGAAAAGCCGAGGGCGGTGAATCCGAGAGCTATCGCGGCTTTTACCGTCTCCTCCGGCGTATTTTTGCCGTCGCAGTATGTCGTGTGCGTGTGAAAATTCTTTTTGATGCTCATTGCGTCATTTTTTCCTGCTTGACCTTATGGTCGATGACGTGGCGCGACTTGAGCTCGTCGTAAATATCGTCGAGCGTTATGCCCATCTGTATCATCATGACCATGACGTGATAGGCGAGGTCGGCGATCTCGTATATCGTCTCTTTCTTATCGTCGGCTTTTGCGGCGATTATGACCTCGGTGCTCTCTTCTCCGATTTTTTTCAGCATCTTGTCGATGCCCTTTTCAAACAGATATGTCGTATACGACCCCTCTTTTTTCTCGGTCTTTCGCCCCGCGATGAGCTCCATAAGCCCCTGATATGTGAAATCCTGATATTCATCGCTCTGCCATACGGTATCATTAAAGCACGAATCTGCGCCGGTATGGCACGCGGGACCGTCCTTTTCCACAAGCACCGTCAGCGCGTCGCGGTCGCAGTCGGCGGTGATGCTTATTATATGCTGGTAGTTGCCGCTCGTCTCGCCCTTCAGCCACAGCTCCTGACGCGATCTGCTCCAAAAGCATGTGAGCCCCTTTTCCATCGATATTTCAAGGCTCTCCCTGTTCATATACGCAAGCGTCAGCACCCTGCGGCTTTTGGCGTCTACGACTATCGCGGGGATGAGCCCTTTTTCGTCAAATTTCAGTTCGTCAATATTTAGCATTTTTATAACCTCACTATAATATCGTTTTCTCGCAGTGTGCGCTTGAGCTCTTTTATATCCACCTCGCTGAAATGGAATATCGACGCGGCAAGTCCCGCGTCCACCTTCGGAAGAGTTTTAAACAGCCGCACAAAATCATCTATTTTACCGGCTCCGCCGGAGGCTATCACGGGGACGCTTACGGCGTTCGACACGGCGTCGAGCATCTCAAGATCAAATCCCTGCTTTACGCCGTCTGTGTCTATGGAGTTTACGACGATCTCGCCAGCTCCCATGCCGACGCAGCGCTTTATCCACTCTATCGCCTCCATGCCGGTGTTCTCTCGGCCGCCTTTGGCAAACACCGTGAACTTACCGTCCACGCGCTTTATATCGGCCGACAGCACGACGCACTGGTCGCCGTATTTTTTTGCGGCGTCCTCGACGAGCCGCGGGTTTTTTATCGCGCCCGAGTTTACGCTGACCTTGTCGGCGCCGCACTTCAGCACGCGGTCAAAATCATCGACGGTGTTTATGCCGCCGCCGACGGTGAGTGGAATAAAGATCGTCGCCGCGACCTCGAGCAGTATGTCGGTAAAAAGCTTTCTGCCCTCGGCCGATGCCGTTATATCGTAAAACACGAGCTCGTCCGCGCCGTTGTCGCTGTAGTATTTTGCGAGGCTGACGGGTGACGACACGTCGGCAAGCCCCTCGAAATTTACGCCTTTTACGACCCTGCCGTCCTTTACGTCGAGGCACGGGATTATGCGCTTTGTTATCATTTTGCCACCTCCACGGCTTTTGCGATATCGATAGCGCCCGTATAGTACGCCTTGCCGATTATCGCGCCGTACAGCCCCATATCGCGCAGAGCTATGACGTCTTCAAGCGACGATACGCCGCCTGAGGCGATAAAATTTATATCGAAGCTGTCCGAAAGTTCTTTATACATCTCGCGGTTTGCACCCTGCATCGCGCCGTCTTTCGATATATCGGTGCATATCATCGTCTTTACGCCGATATCTCCCATATCGCGGCAGAAATCGTGCAGTGTATGCTGCGACTTCTCGGTCCAGCCTTTTATGGCGACGTAACCGTCTTTTATATCGGCTCCGACGGCTATTTTTTCGCCGTACCGCTCCACCGCGCGTTTCAAAAGCTCTGGGTCTGTCACGGCGGCGGTGCCCAGTATCACGCGCGACACGCCGGCATCGATATACCGCTCGATTACATCCATTGTGCGCACTCCGCCGCCTATCTCGACCGACAGCGACGTGTTTTTTATGATATTTTCGGCGGCCTGCATATTCGGCGTTTCGCCTGTTTTCGCCCCCTCGAGGTCGCCCATGTGCAGCCATGAGGCGCCTGCGGCTTCAAATTTTTTCGCCGTATTTACAGGCTCGTCGTCGTACACCGTCATCCGGTCGTACTCGCCCTTGTACAGACGGACGGCTTTGCCGCCGTACAGATCTATCGCCGGAAGTATTATCATGTTGCAGTCACCTCACTATATCTCGCAGAACGCGCGGAGGATATCAAGTCCGACAGCTCCGCTTTTTTCGGGGTGGAACTGGTAGCCGAACACGTTGCCGCTTTGTACCGCCGCCGTCAGCGGCGCGCCGTACTCCGTATCGGCTATCACGTTTTCAGCGTCCGTAACGCCGTGATACGAGTGGACGAAATAGACGCAGTCGCCCTCTTTCGTGTATTTGAATATCGGGCTTTCGCCGTACAGATGAAGCGCGTTCCAGCCGATATGCGGTATTTTAAGCCTTCTCGGGATAACGCCCTCTATCGGCTCTACCGTGCCGTTTATAAGTCCGAGCCCCTGGTGCTCGCCGTATTCAAGGCTTTTATCGAAAAGCATCTGCATGCCGAGGCATATGCCTAAAAGCGGCTTCCCCGCTTTTGCCGCGTCTTTCACAGCGGAATCGAGCCCCGTATCGCGCAGCTTTTTCGCCGCGTCCTCAAACGCGCCGACGCCGGGCAGTATCACCTTATCGGCGGAGCGTATGCGCTCCGGGTCGCCCGTCACCTCGGCTGGATATCCTATCGCGGCAAAAGACGATTTCAGTGAAAAGAGATTGCCGACGCCGTAATCTACTATCGCTATCATCACAGCACTCCCTTTGTTGATGGGATCTCGTCTTTAAATTCTTCTTCTATTTTCACGGCGGCGCGCATAGTCCGCGCGAGCGATTTGAACATCCCCTCGATTATATGGTGCGAGTTTACGCCGGCAAGCTGTTTTATGTGCAGCGTCACGTTCGCCTGACGCGTAAACGCCGTCATGAACTCCTCGGCAAGCTCCGTATCGAATGTTCCTACCTTCGGCGCTGGGATTTTAGCGTCGTAGCAAAGAAGCGCTCTGCCGGATATGTCGACCGCGGTGAGTATCAGCGCCTCGTCCATTGGGAGAATGGTGCTTGCATACCGCGTGATACCGCGTTTTTCTCCAAGCGCCTCATTAAACGCCGCGCCCAGAGCGATTCCGATATCCTCTACCGTGTGGTGGTCGTCGACATATTTTTCTCCCGTTCATTCGACGGTGAGGTCAAACCTGCCGTGGCGCGCAAAAAGCGTCAGCATATGGTCTAAAAATCCGCAGCCCGTCGCTATGTCGCTCTTTCCGCTGCCGTCGAGCTCAAGCTCGAGCGTTATATCGGTCTCCGCCGTTTTTCGCTCTATTTTCGCCGTCCTCATTTTGTGCCCTCCATGCCAAGAATCGTTTTAAGCCGCTCGATCAGCGTGTCCATCTGTTCACGGCTGCCTATCGTTATACGGTTGTAGTCTTTTATACGCTCTGATGTGAAATGGCGGACAAGCACGCCGTTGTCTTTCAGCTTTTCGTAAATATGCTCACCCGACGCCGTCTCGTGCTTGGCAAAAACGAAATTCGCCTTTGACGGCAGCACGGTAAAGCCGAGCTTTTCAAGCTCTGTGACGGTATATTTGCGTATCTCCTGAATTTTTTTGCAGTTTTCCATATAATAATCGTTTTCGTCGACGGATACCTCGGCAAGGCGCATCGTCAGGCGGTTGACGTTATACGGATTTGTCGAGTATTTCATCTTCTCTAGGTCGTCGATAAGCTCACGGTTTGCGATGGCAAAGCCGAGCCTTCCGCCGGCAAAGCTGCGCGATTTTGAAAACGTCTGCGACACTATGAGATTATCGTACTTTTTAGTGAGCGGGACTGCCGAATCGGCTCCGAAATCGACGTACGCCTCGTCTATAAGGACGATGTTGTCCGGATTCGTCTTTACGATACTTTCTATATCCTCGAGCGCTATCGTCATGCCGGTCGGCGCGTTCGGGTTCGGGATAAAGATGTTTTTGCCTATGCCGCAGTAATCGCCGGGTTCGATGCTCATATCGTCCTTTAGCGGGATAGTCTCAAATTTTGCGCCGTGAAGGCCCGCGATTACGTCGTAAAAGCTATACGTTATATCGGGAAACACGAGCGTTTCCCCGTCGTCGCAGAACGCCATAACGGCAAAGTTCAGTATATCGTCCGAGCCGTTTGACAGAAACACGTTTTCGGCACGCACTCCGTAAAGCGACGCAAGCTTCTCCTTAAGCGCCGCGCCCGTCGGGTCGGGATAGAGGCGCAGAAGCTCCATATCCGCCTGCTTAAGTACGTTTAACACGGCGGGCGCCGGTGGAAACGGCGACTCGTTTGTATTGAGCTTTACATACTCCATATTTTTCGGCTGCTCTCCGGGTGTATACGACTCAAATCCCTTGTACCGCGCTCTTATAAATCTGCTCATTTTATTCGCCCTTTCT
Source organism: uncultured Oscillospiraceae bacterium (assembly GCA_944386855.1). Lineage (GTDB taxonomy): Bacteria > Bacillota > Clostridia > Oscillospirales > Oscillospiraceae > CALXCR01. Next base: position 1,185 of record CALXCR010000041.1, on the reverse strand, counting down.
GACCATGACGCTTCTCGCGTGCGCCGTTAGTCCCTCTTTTTCCGCGAAATACGCGACCTTGCCGGCCACCTTTGCAAGGGCGTCCGCCGTGTAATACGAAAACTGCGTCTTTTTCACAAAGTCATCAACCGACAGCGGGCTTGAAAAGCGCGCCGTGCCGCTTGTCGGTAGAGTGTGGTTCGGTCCCGCGAAATAGTCGCCCAGAGCCTCGGGACAGCTCTTTCCCAGGAATATTGAGCCCGCGTGCTTTACGCGGTCGAGATAGTCAAACGGATTGTCGGTGCAGATCTCAAGGTGCTCCGGCGCTATCTCATTTGCTATGTCTATCGCGGTTTTTATATCGTCAGTTATGATTATCTTTCCGTTGTTGTCTATCGACGTTCTCGCTATCTCCTCGCGCGCAAGTTTGGGAAGCTGGTTTTCCAGCTCGTCTCGCACGGCATAGGCGAGGCTTTCGCTGTCCGTTACGAGCACGGCGCTTGCGAGCTTATCGTGCTCCGCCTGCGACAGCAGGTCGGCGGCCACGTATTCGGGATTGCATGTCCCATCGGCCACGACGAGTATTTCGCTCGGTCCCGCTATCATGTCTATCGATACTATGCCGTAGACCTGTCTTTTCGCCTCAGCGACGAATGCGTTTCCGGGGCCTACGATCTTATCCACTTTCGGCACGGTCTCGGTGCCGTATGCAAGCGCCGCTATCGCCTGAGCGCCGCCGACTTTGAATATCCTGTCAGCGCCCGCGATCTTCGCCGCCGCGAGTATTGAGGGATTTACGCTCCCGCCCGTCGCCGGCGTTGTTATGACGATCTCACCGCAGCCCGCGATCTTCGCGGGGATGCAGTTCATAAGCACGGACGACGGGTACGCCGCCGTGCCGCCGGGGACGTACAGCCCCGCCTTTTCGACGGGTATGACCTTTTGCCCGATCACGACGCCCTCTTTTTCGCTTATTACAAAGCTGTTTCTGACTTGTTTTTCGTGGAAAGCGCGGATATTTTCGGCCGCCTCCTCCATTATCGCGATAAACTCCGGCTCGAGCAACGCTATTGCGTCGTCCAGTTCCTCTTCTGTCACCTCGACCGACGTCATTACGGCTCCGTCGAACTTTTCGTTGTATTTTAAAAGCGCCGCGTCGCCGTTTTGGCGCACGTCGGCTATTATATCGGCGACGGTCTGCTCTAC
>CALXCR010000040.1 GCA_944386855.1 uncultured Oscillospiraceae bacterium | reverse complement strand
CAGACGCCGGATCAGGTAATAGGCGCTCGCAGCGGAAAGACCGGGGCGGATGATGAAGAGCCCGTACATAATACGCTGGATGCCGCCGAAACGGAGCAGCCGCCCGAAAGAGAGCTTTCCCAGCCGCACGGCGGTGCTGCGCCCGAGACAGACGATACATCTGCCGGCGAAACCGCAAAGCAGCCGGATAAAGACATAACTGGTGACGTTGGCGCTTCAGGCGACAGACCGCAGGGAGCTCCAGGCGGGACAAAAAATTACCGATTCCCGCCGATAACGCTTCTCGAGGCGAACCCGTCTGCGTATACGGGCGGAGAACGTGTTGTAGACGACCCGTATAGAGAAAGGCTTGAGATGGCGCTCAAGAGTTTTGGAATAAACTCAGGCATATCAAACATAGTCAGAGGCCCGTCCGTCACGCGCTATGAAATGGAACTCGAGGTCGGGGTGAAGCTAAGCAAGCTCACGAGCCTTGCCGACGATATAGCGCTGTCTCTTGGCGCAAGCGGGGTCAGGATAGCGGCCATACCGAACAAAATGTCGACGGTCGGCATAGAAGTTCCCAATAAACATGTGACAAAGGTATACCTGCGCGAGATAATCGAGTCGAAGAAATTTGCCGAGGCAAAGTCGAAGCTCACGTTCGCGATAGGCAAGGATATAAGCGGAGAGCCGATAATCGGAGACATAGCAAAGCTTCCGCATATGCTCGTGGCCGGTACGACCGGTTCCGGCAAATCGGTGTGCTTAAACTCGCTAATACTCAGCATACTTTATAAGGCCCGGCCCGATGAGGTCAAATTTATCATGGTCGATCCGAAAATGGTCGAGTTTAAGATATATAACGGCATACCGCATCTGCATACGCCGGTCGTTACAGAGGCAAAGAAGGCATCCGGTGCGCTGCAGTGGGCAGTCACCGAGATGATGAGGCGGTACAGGCTGTTTTCGGAAACGGGGGCAAGAGAGCTCCAGTCGTATAATAAAATAGCTGAAAACAGCGATGAACTTGAGAAAAAGCCGCAGATAGTCGTCGTCATAGACGAGCTTGCCGACCTTATGATGGTTGCCGCGAAAGAGGTAGAAGACTCCATAGTCCGCATAGCGCAGATGGGCAGGGCAGCAGGCATCCACCTCGTGATCGCCACACAGAGCCCGAGGGCAGAGATTATAACCGGACTTATGAAGGCGAATATCCCATCACGCATCGCGCTGAAAGTTTCGTCAGCGCTCGAGTCGAGAATCATACTCGACGCCGGCGGCAACGCCGACAAGCTCGTCGGCAACGGCGATATGCTGTATGTACCCGTCGGAACGACAAAACCGATAAGAGTGCAGGGCACATGGGTGTCGGACGAAGAGCGCGAGCAGATAGTCGACTTTATAAAGACGAGCGCCGACGGAGAGATAGAGTATAACGAGGAAGCCATAAAATACATGGACGAGGCGGCGCAGGACAAGCCGGCAAACGGGAAGCCGGCGCATGAGCAAAGTAAAGACGAGCAGTACGACGAGCTGCTCACGAAAGCCATAGAGGTCATTTTGGACAGCGGACAGGCGTCGGTGTCGATGCTCCAGCGCAGACTGAAGCTCGGATACGCGAGGGCGGCGCGGCTCGTCGACCAAATGGAGGAAAAGGGCATCGTAGGGCCGTTTGAGGGGTCAAAGCCGCGGCAGATTCTCATAACAAAGCAGCAGTGGCAGGAAATGCAGTTCATACAGGGAACAGCGCCGGTAAAGCCGGAAGAGCCGCCCGCGCTCACAGCCGACGATTTCCTTGAGAGCAGCACGTCAGAGGATGAGGAGCAGTAAATTTATCTATCCATAAAGAAATAAACCGCACATAGATAACTATGTGCGGTTTTTCAAGTAAGAAAGCTTTTTACTTGTACATATAGCCGTATAAAACTGCTCTCGCGTCTGCTTATAAAAAAGGCTGTTTACCGGGTGCTTAGTATTGTGTTCATGTTGCCGTCATATTACAAGAGTGCCGTTTTCGTCTTCGAGCAGTATGAGGATCTTCTCCTCAACGCCGCTCTCGGCGTTCACATATACTATATAGTGCGCCCCGGACTCGTTTTCGCACTTAAATTCATGGCAAAACAGCTCGTATTTACCGGCTGACGGTATTATCGCAAGCTGGTGCGACAAAACAGTTAGCTGACCGGATATTTTGGAGGCGGCCTCTTCTTCGCTTACAGCGGCCTGCGGTATATCGCGTTCTGTATGGTTCATAATATACCCGTGGCTTTCAAAAGACGTGACGTCGCCGTTGTCGAGAGCTACCCGCACCTTGATAAGGTCGGTATAGCATATAACGCCGTCCTGAGAGTACGCCAAATTTACGATAACCGACGACTCCTGAAGCGTATAATAGCTCGGATGCATAGACTCAAAGCCTTTTTCGGCTAAAAAATCGACTGCTTTTTTGACGGCGTCGTCAGCGGAAAGCGTCGCCTCGCCGACGTTTCGTGAATTTGACATCGTGAGGACATACCCGCCGCGTTTCGTGATTTCAACCGTCATCTCGCCGCCGTCAACCTTGGCGTAGAAAATATAAACAGGGAGGTTGCCGCTCCGCTCCCCGCCGTACGAGAACGCAGATTTCTCAATGCCCGTAAAATCGGACGCAATCTCAAGCGCGCGGTCTGATGATATCTCTTCGGCGTTTTCGGTGAGGACGGGCGTCATGTCGGTTATATGCTGAGAAAACGGGCCGTCATAAATAAGCGTCGGTATCTCGGGGAATTCACTTTCCATGACCTTAAAGCTCTCACCGAGATTGGACGCGCCCGCGCCCGCGTCTGCTGCATTTTCGGCGTAGACAAGCTCGCCTATAGTAAGCCTGCCGTCCTGTATCTCGGCGTAGAGATCAATCAGATTTCCGGATATTACGCCGGCGGCGTCCGACAGCGCGGCGAGGTTTTCAAGCTGTTCATCAGAGTAAGTGTTGCCCGATGCCGCCGATTTTGACAGCATCAGAGCGTAATCACCGGCGGACGATATAAACGAAGCCGTCGATTCGAGACCGAGCTGTGAAAACGGGAGTTCGCCCATTGCCATCTGAGCCGACAGCGCCTTGCCGAACACCTCGGTACACGACGCGCTCACCATAGACGGAGAAGACGCGTAAAGGCTTTTCTGCAAAGCGGAATCCATCTCGCCGATGCAGGTTACAAGCTCGGCAAAAGCGTGCTGATACACATTGTCAATCTGCCGCTTGTAGGCCTGCGCCGTATAGTGGCCGCGCAGCGCAAATCCGCCGACAACGATAAACGCCGCTACCGCGTATGAGATAATGAGAGTAGTCTTTTTTCTTGATTTTTTCATAATAAAACACCTCTTTGAAGATAATGTTATCTAAAAAGAGGTGTTATATTCAAAAAGCGCTATGATAATTTTTGGATGCCGAGGTTTATCCTGCGTACCGTCTCGCCGCGGCCGAGTATATGGCATATCTCAACGGCGCCGCCCGGAGTTACGGCTTTCCCTGCGACAGCTATGCGGAGCGGCCACATGAGCTTTGCGTTTTTTACCTCAAGCTTTTCGGCCAAAGCTACAAGCGCGCCGTGTATGGACTCCTCCGTCCATGTATCGAGAGATTCAAGAACGGGCAGAACGGCGTTCAGCATTTCAAGAGACGAGCTCTCGTCGCTTTTCGATTTTTTATGGACAAAAAGCGAGTTGTCATATTCCGGCAGTTCATCGAAAAAATCGATTTTTTCCGGGATATCAGTGAGCTTTTCGCAGCGCTGCTGCAATATCGCGGCGACGTCAACCGTGTTGATATCGGGATTTTTAATAGCCTGACGTATAAATGGTCTGGCCGCATCGGCAAATTTTTCAAGCGGCATCGCGCGTATATAGGCGCTGTTAAAGTAATTGAGCTTTTCAATATCGAAGATAGAGGGGGACTTTGATATCCCGCCGATATCAAAAACATCGACAAGCTCGTCGAGCGTGAATATCTCGCGTTCTCCGCCGGGACTCCATCCGAGGAGCGCAACGTAATTTACAACGGCCTCCGATATATAGCCCTGAGCGATAAGATCCTCGTAGGACGGGTCGCCGTGCCGTTTCGACATCTTGTTGTGAGCGTCGCGCATGACCGGCGGACAGTGGATATATACGGGCACATCCCAGCCGAATGACTCGTAGAGAAGGTTGTATTTAGGCGCTGAAGACAGGTATTCGGATCCGCGTACAACGTGCGTGATGCCCATCAGGTGGTCGTCAATAACGTTTGCAAAATTATATGTCGGCAGCCCGTCGGACTTTATCAGTATCTGGTCGTCAAGACTGTCGTTCGGCGTCGTGATATTGCCGAAAACAGCGTCATGAAACGTCGTCTCTCCCTCGCGCGGGATCTTCTGCCTGATTACATACGGGATGCCGGCGTCGAGTTTGGCCTGTATTTCCTCTTCGGTCAAACGTGAGCAGCGGCCGTCGTATTTTGAAAACGCCTTGCCGCCGTCCTCACCGTCTCCGTCGTCGTCCTTGCCGCAGAAGCAGCGGTACGCGCCGCCTTTTTCAATGAGGAGCTCGGCGTATTTGCCGTAAAGGCTTCGCCGCTCTGTCTGGACATACGGACCGACAGGGCCGCCGATATCGGGCCCCTCGTCGTGCGTAAGACCGCATTTTTTCATCGTGTCGTATATCACCTGTACAGCGCCCTCAACGAGTCGGTTCTGATCCGTGTCCTCGATACGCAGTATAAACTTCCCGCTGTGGCTTCTCGCGATGAGGTATGTGTAAAGTGCCGTGCGCAGGTTTCCGACGTGCATGTAGCCCGTCGGACTCGGTGCAAAACGCGTGCGGACCTCGCCTGTGGGGATTTTTGTTTCCATTTGTTCAAACCATTTTAAATCTATTGCCATAGAAAAACCTCCGAAAAGAATGTATAATAGACTTGATTATCTGTAAAATGAATGGTAATTTAGCTTAAAGCCGGCGAAAAGACAACAGCGCCGGATGTCAAGGTTAATAATATTGCAAAATACGATAAAATGCAAGAGAGAAAGGAAAAACACCGTGAAGGCAGTTTCCGAAAAAGCAAAAACTGAAGAGAAGAAATTGTATCCGGAGGTCGTCGGCATTATACTGAGCGCAATAGGCGTTGCACTTTTATGGACGGACTGGAGCAACATGATAAAGCAGACAATGTGCGCCCTCATCGGGCTCGCCGGCTTCGGGATTCTCGCGCCGATGATGCAGGCGCGCCGGATAAAGCCCGCCATAAGGGTTCTCGCAGCCCTTTTGGGCGTTGCGCTTATAGCGGCAAACGTAGTTTTGGGGGAGAGCGAATACGGTGCGCAGAACTGGCTCACGATCGCGGGGTGGACGTTTCAGCCGTCGGAGCTTGTAAAGGTCTGCGTAGTGTTACTCGCCACTGGGCTGACGGATAAGAGATCAAAATTCCGGTTCATACTTTTTACGGCGTTTTCGGCGGTAGCCGTACTTGCGATGGCGTTTATAAACGATTTCGGAAGCGCGCTTGTGTTTTTTTTGGCTTATCTCGCCGCCGCCGTAGATAACAAAAGGTACTATATGGCGGGACTTGCCGCCGTGTCGGCGGGAGGAGCGGGGGCGCTCGCCGTAAAGCTGCGCCCGCATATAGCCGCAAGATTTTTGTCGTGCGGCAAAGCGTGGGAAAATGTCGCCACTACCGGATATCAGCAGACGAGGACTATGATAGCCATAGCGAGCGGTGGACTTGTCGGAGCAGGGCTTGGAAACGGCTGGCTTCGCGGGGTCGCGGCGGCCGATACAGATATGGTATTCGGCATAGTGTGTGAAGAACTTGGCCTTATCGTCGGGGTCTTGATGATAATACTGGTGCTTTATCTCGGCGTGGCCGTACTTATGCGCCCGTCCAGCGGCAGCGGCGCCGTTGCGGCGGCCGTGATACTCATGGCGCAGATGGCGCTCAACGTTCTGGGCTCGGTCGACGTAGTACCGTTTACCGGCGTAACGTTTCCGTTCGTATCGAGAGGCGGGACAAGCGTTCTCGCCTGTTGGGGACTTCTTGCGGTGATAGATGGTGATAAAAATGCGTAAAAGAAGAATAGCGCTGCTGCTCATACCGGCGCTGATAATATCGGGACTCGCGGTATTTTTCGTCCGCTACGCCGAAAACAGGCAGGCGTGGGCGATGTCCGTGTACAATAGGGGCATATACAGCAGCGGGCAGCTCATAACGGGCAATATATACGACAGAAACGGCATAATGCTCTCAAAAGTGGAAGACGGCGTCCGCCGCTTTGCAAGCGACGAGACGATACGCCGCGCGACGGCTCACGCCACCGGCGATATAAACGGTAATATAGGCACGGGCGCGCTCAAGGCTTTTACGTCGGAGCTTGTCGGATATAATATCATCACGGGCATAAACAACGGGCGGAGCGACCTGTACCTGACGATAGACTCGGAGCTCAACCGCACTGCGTACGAGGCGCTCGGCGGATACAGCGGCACGGTAGCCGTAGTAAACTACAAAACGGGCGAAATACTCTGTATGGTTTCAACACCAAGCTGTGACCCCGTGTCATCAGAAACGGCGGAGGGAGACGGCGTGTATTTGAACAGATTCCTCTCTGCATCGTATACGCCGGGCTCCGTGTTTAAAATCATAACGCTCATAGCGGCGCTCGAGGAGATCCCGGATATCATGGAGCGCGAGTTTGCATGCAACGGCAGCGTGGAAATAGACGGTGAAGCAGTAAACTGCCACAGCGTACACGGGACGCTTAAGATAGAGGACGCGTTTGCCCAGTCGTGCAACTGCGCCTTTGCCGAAATAGCAATAGAGCTCGGCGACGACACGATCATAGAATACGCAGAGAGCCTCGGCCTTACGTCGAGTGTCGATATCGACGGGATACAGACGGCGTCGGGTAGCTTTGATACGGCGGAAAACGACAGGTATACCGCGTGGCTCGGCATCGGACAGTACAGAGACCTTGTAAACCCCGCGTCGATGCTCAGACTTGTCTCGGCGATAGCAAACGGCGGGGCAGCGCCCGAGTTCAGGCTCATATCCGGGCAGGGAACGGCGCTGTTGTCGTTTATCGACGCGATGGAACACCGCGGCGACAGGAGCGAACGCCTTGTGAGCAGTGCCACAAGCGAGCAAATGACCGCCATGATGGACTATAACGTCTACTCAAACTACGGCGACGGGAATTTCCCGGGGCTTGAACTGTGCGCGAAATCCGGCACGGCGGAGGTCGGCGGGGATAAAGCGCCGCACAGCTGGTTCGTAGGATTCATAACAAACGAGGAGTACCCGCTTGCCTTTGTCGTCGTGTCGGAAAACGGCGGATCGGGTGCCGGCACAGCGGGCAGGATAGCAAATACCGTCCTTCAGAGCGCCATAGCGGGCGGGGAGTAGATCATGGATAACAGATTTTCGAGAACAGAGATGCTGATAGGGAAAGACGCGTCCGCGCGGCTCGCGGCCGCCGACGTCATAGTTTTCGGCGTCGGCGGCGTCGGCGGATACGTCTGCGAAGCGCTCGCCCGAGCAGGCGTCGGCGGCATCGCGCTCGTCGACCACGACACCGTGGAAATAACGAATATCAACCGCCAGATAACGGCGCTCACGTC
>CALXCR010000039.1 GCA_944386855.1 uncultured Oscillospiraceae bacterium | reverse complement strand
CCGCGCCAGTTTGTGCTGCCGTTTTTAGTTTTATATCCCGCTGCTTGCAGCTCTCTTGCGATGATCGTCGTCCCTTTATGTTCGCAAACATATTTTTGGAAGATCAAACGCACAAGTTTCGCACCTTCCGGCTCAATAAACAGCTTCCCGTCACATACATCATATCCAAGCATAGAGTGGCCGAACACCACACCTTGTTCCATGCGGCGCGTCTGCCCCCATTTGACACGCTCTGATGTTTTTCGGCTCTCTTCCTGTGCTATACTGCCCATTATTGAAAGGCGAAGCTCTGCGTCCGGCTCCAGCGAGTTTATACCGTCGTTTACAAAAATAACGCCTATGCCTATATTTCTGAGTTCCCGCGTATACGATATAGTGTCCAAAATATTACGCGAAAATCGACTAACCTCTTTTGTAATAATCACATCAAACCTGTGGAGGCGTGCATCAGCCATCATTTGCTTAAATGCCTCACGCTTTTTCGTGCTTGTGCCTGTGATGCCATCGTCGGCATATATCTCACACAGTTCCATTGTCTCCTGCCGGTCTATATATTCGCTGAAATACCGTTTTTGGCTCTCAAAAGAATTTGCCTGATCCTCGCTGTCAGTCGACACACGGCAGTAAACTGCGGCGCGTATCACATTTTTTCTCCTGTCGCATTCTTACCACGCATTTTAAGGCTTTCGGCTGTCCTTTCACAGCGGTCGTACTGCGCCTCAGTTAAAGCTCCCTGCATTTTTAAAGCCAGCAATATCAAATCACGATAAAGCGCATAAAATTCAGGGGCAGTCTCCAAGGTAACCTCGATATCGTCTTCACACGCCAAAAATTTTGCTTTTTTCCCCATAACAGTTCCCTCCAAACATTACTGCGGCTTTTCAGGTAAAATTCCCGATCCATCTCAGTAAAATGATTATGCGTTTCCCTAAAGAATTTTGCCTGTCCCGCCGTTTTTTGCGCCGCTGTGACCCCTTTATAGGTACAGAGGAGTTGGGGCATTTTGAAATGATCGGTTCGATCGTATATCAGCTGACAAGGAACATGACGGTCGAGGATGTCAAGGCCGCCGGCTTTGACGCATATTTTGTAGATCACACAGCGGGCATCTATCCGCAGTTTGCATCAGGTGTGCCATGGACAGCGGCCACTATGCAGGTGAAGGGCGATACAATAACCGATCTGACTGAAGACATGGCAGCAGAGCAAAAGGCGCGTACAACATATGATAATATCCTGCGTCTTTCCGACGATCCGGATGTAAACAACGTTATCCGTTTCCTGCGTGAACGTGAGATCGTACATTACCAACGTTTCGGTGAAGCAAAGCGTACAGGTGGAAACGATTTATAGCCGGCTGATAGACATATCGCATTTTATATGATAAAATCTTCCGTAGATTTTCAAGTGAAAGGTCTGAAAACATTGACGAAAAAATTGTTTACCTGTATATGTGTGATGACTCTTATTCTCGCGCTCTCTGCCTGCGGTGGCGAATCGTCCGACTCAGTATCCAACAGTAGTACGAGCACAATTTCCTCGGACACGCCTGATACAGCAACGAACGATACAAGTGAAACTCTGCCTGACAGCAGTGATTCATCTGCTGATAGCAGCGAGCAGATCGTCGTACCGGAAATACAGCCCGATGTGATCGGACTGTATATACCTTCAGACGACGGGACAGGCAGCCGCACGCTCGTTTCGGAGTTCTCCTCAACAAGAACTGCCGGGCAGGATATCGACTGCTTTGAAGCCATTGCGTCAAACGACTCTCTCCTTTCAGGCTCTTCTTTCGCCGAAATATGGAACGCCGCATGGGACGAGTATATGCCGTCTGCTGCCGCCCGCATAGGATACCATATTACTATTGAGCTTAGCGGCGGCGACACGATCTCAAAAACTCTTTTAAAGCCGAGCGACTCCGACGAATTTTTTGATTATGTCGAGATCTATATGTATGATGACATCAATCAGACACCAGGAGCATGGTACACCCACCTTTCAGACTCCGATATGAATGAAGAGACGATAATTTCATCGATAAAGCTCACCGCCGGCCAAAACATCTCAAGCATCGGGGATATAACCCTTACAGCATTTGTCTATGACGATGATTCTAATTTTGATTCCGACGGCAATTATGTCGGCGTCGTGACATATTCGATAGAAATAACAAACGCCGATTAAAACGTAATACAGCGCAATCCCCCGTAAGCATAACGCTTACGGGGGATTTATTGTTTTATTTTTGTGTTTACGACGCTCTTACCTGATCTTTATTATATTGAAGCATATAAAGCTGATAGTATCTGCCCTTTTGCTTTAAAAGCTCCTGGTGCGTCCCCTGCTCTACGATCTCTCCCTTTGACAACAGAATGATATTGTCGGCGTGCTGGATCGTGGATAAGCGGTGGGCCACTATAAGCATCGTACCGATATTCATCATCTTCTCAAGCGAATCCTGAATGAGAAGCTCCGTCTCGGTATCGATATTCGCAGTTGCCTCGTCAAGTATCATGACCGACGGTTTATGGGCTATAGTCCTTGCAAACGAGAGAAGCTGCCGCTGTCCAGCAGAGAAATTATTGCCGCGTTCCTGAACGACCTCATCAAGTCCGTTTTCAAACTTGTTTATAAATGAGTCGGCATTCACATATTTGCAGACTTTCATAATTTCCTCGTCGGATAACCCCTCTTCACGCAGGACAATATTGCTGCGTATCGTGCCGGAGAACAAAAATACATCCTGAAGCATCTGTCCGAAATGCTTTCTGAGCGATGATATCTTGATCTTCTTTATATCAATGCCGTCAATAAGTATCTGCCCGCGCTGTATGTCGTAATTGCGGCATATAAGCGACAGTATCGTTGACTTGCCGGAGCCCGTAGAGCCGACAAAAGCGACTGTCTCTTTCGGCTTGATATGAAACGACACATCTTTTAATACCCATTCACCCGGCACATATGAGAACCATACATTTTTAAACTCAATGTCGCCTTCGATCGTGTCAACGTCAATCGCATCCGGCGCATCAACAATTTTCGGTTCGATATCGAACACCGTAAATATCTTCTCGGCCGATGCGAATGCCGACTGAAGCCAGTTAAACTGCTCTGCAAGACTCTGTATCGGGTTAAAAAACTTCGAGATGTACATATAGAACGTAACAATTGTACCGCTCGTCAGTGTCTGTCCTAGGAATACCGTCTGGTCTATATACCCCTTTCCGCCGAGATATAAAAGGCATAGTACCGACGAGATGTAAAGCATATACACCATCGGACGGAAAATGCCGAACACAAATATCTGCTGCTGCTTTGCAGAACCGAGATTTCTGTTCTTTTCCTCAAATTCGTTCATTTTCCTCTCTTCACGGTTAAAAATCTGAGTTATTTTAATACCTGAGAGATTTTCCGAGAGATATGTGTTTATATCTGTCGTGCCGTCCTTGACTTTGCGGTAAGCCTTTCTTGAAAACTTTCTGAATACGACCGTAAACAGCACAATAAACGGGACGAAACAAAGTACCATAAGTGTCAGCTCAAAGTTCAGGCATAGCATGGCGACAAAAATGCCTATAATAATGAAGCAATTTTTAACGAGATTTACGAGTATGTTCGTAAACATCATCGAGATCGCGTTCGTATCGTTCGTAACCCTTGTTACAAGCTTGCCGACGGGGATTAGGTTAAGCTGTTCATGTGATAGGCTCTCTATGTGGACGAACAAATCCTCTCTAAGCTTTGAGAGTATTTTCTGTCCTGTTTTTTGCAGTACGATCGCCTGGATATATGTACACACCAGCGATACGATTAATATTCCCGCATATACTGCGACCGCAGCAAACAGCGGTCCAAGTTCAAAGTCAGATTTTACCTGTTCCTCGATCCATCCGACAATCAGCGGTGAAATGATATCATACGCAATTGAAAAAAGCATGATGAATCCGACAAACAAAAAGTTTTTCCAATACGGTTTAGCGTATTTCAAAAGCCTTGAGATGATCTCGCCGTCTTTCATATTTCGGTCGAAACCAACAGCCTCTTTCTTATTCTTTATAGTGAAATATGCGATTATAAAACACAATGAAAACAGGCCGATTACTCCTCCGACAACAAGCAAAGGATAATATTCGTACATATTCTGTTATTTTCCCTCCTCTTCCTCGTCTTCAAGCTTCTGAAGCTCGACCATTTTATGGTATTCAGGGCAATTATTATAAAGCTCCTCATGCGTGCCTACAGCTACGACGCGTCCATCGTCGACAAAAATTATCTTATCCATTTTTTCGATCGTGGAGATCCTATGCGCTATGAGTAGCGTGGTCCGATTAGAACGGTTGTTCTTTAAATTGTCAATAATGATCTCCTCTGTTTTCGTATCAACAGCCGAGACGGAATCATCAAGAATAAGGATCGCAGCATCCTTTAAAAGCGCTCTCGCGATAGATATCCTCTGTTTCTGTCCGCCTGATACTGTCACTCCGCGCTCGCCCAGCACCGTCTGGTATTTGTCCTTGAACTCAATAATATTAGAGTGTACGTCAGACAAGATCGCAGCGTTTTCAATCGCGGCCTGATCGATCGCATCGCACGCAAACGCGATGTTGTTAGCTATCGTATCGCTGAAAAGGAAGTTGTCCTGCGGGACATAGGCCGTAGCCTTTCTGACATCATATATCGGGATCGTATTAACGTCGTGTCCGTCTATGAACACCGTCCCATCAGGCACATTGTAGAGGCGCAGGAGTATGTCGACTACCGTCGTTTTTCCTGACCCCGTCTTGCCGACTATACCGACATTTTCACCTGCTTCTATAACAAATGATACATCCTTCAGCACGTCGTATTCCCCATCCGGGTAGCGGAACGTAAGGTGCGAAAACTCTATCTTTCCCTTTATCTTCCCTATCGATTTCACGTCCGGCGCATCAACAACGTCCTGCTTTGCGTCAAGCAGCTCGCTTATGCGCTTGAGTGACGCCCTGCCGCGCGAAGTCATCTCTATAAGCTGCGAGACGGCCATAATAGGCCATACAATGGCCGTAAAATATCCGATAAACTCAACAAGCTGCCCGGCGTCAAATCTATCCTGATACACCAGAAAGCCGCCGTAACCGAGTATGACGCATATGACCGACTCTACGAAAAGCGTTACAAATATATTCAGCAAGGTAGACGCCTTAGTGTATGCAATATTTGCATCCTCGTTTTCTCTGTTCAGCTTCCTGAACGCCAAAAGCTCTTTTGTCTCCTTAACAAACGCTTTTATGACCGCAATGCCCGAAAAATTCTCCTGCGAAAAATCCGACAGGTTTGAAAACGCCTCCTGACGCTTTTCCCATTTGTCCATCATAAACTTTCCGACAATAGTCCCCGCGACAAAGAGCAGTATCATCGGTATCAAAGACATCATGGTTAGTCCCCAGTCCATCCTCCACATTTTAATTACCGCTAAAACTCCGAGAAGCGCAGCATCAAAAAACATAAGGATGCCCGATCCAAAACAGTCCTGAACCGTTTCGAGGTCGTTTGTGAAAAGCGACATAAGGTTTCCAACCTTATTTACGGAGTAATACTGCTGTGACAGATCCTTGCAGTGTGCAAACATGCGGCTTCTGATGTCTGTCTCGACTTTTATCGCCGACCCGAAGAAGCAGATTCTCCACAGGAAACGCCCAATGACCATCCCACCGATTATGATTATCATCGGAAGGCATACCTCGTCAAGCAAAAAATCCATGTCAAATGGTACAATCCGTCCGTCTATCTCCGCCACACCAGTATTCATTCCGTTTACGACTATCTTATACAGCTCAGGAATTTCAAGCTGAAAGTAATCTACCATAACGAGCGCTGCTATACCAAGCAAAAGTATATATGAGTATTTAAGGTAGTACCGATTGATGTGCCTACCAAAAATCATACCTTATCATTCTCCTCTCTAAATATGCTGTCAGTTAAGCATTAAAGTGATAAATCGTCTCGAACCACCCATACTTCAAATTCCCTACAGCCTATTATAGCCGCCATATATCGCGTTTTCAATGCTTTTTTTCTAAAAAACACGGCAAAGCATATTTGCTCTGCCGCATTTTATCTTATTATAAATAATTATTTTTCAAACTGCTCCGCGCACTCTTTTAAACGCTCTATGACGTTGATCTGCTGCGGGCATGTACTCTCGCACTGGCCACACTCGATGCAGTCAGAGGCTTTGCCGCCTTTTGCTACAGCCTGTTCATATTTTCTCTGTGCGTCTCTCTCGCTGCCTAAGAATGAACGTCTGTTCTTTGCCGCAAAAATGTCGGGGATCAATATGTTCATCGGGCAGCCGTCGACACAGTAACGGCACGATGTGCATGGTATGGCATCGACTTTTGCCATTTCCGCTTGTCCTCTTTCGATCACCGCTTTTTCCTCGTCATTGAGTGGTTTAAAATCCTTCATATACGACAGGTTGTCCGCCATCTGCTCGACATTTGACATTCCGGATAGTACGGTCATGACGCCTTCAAGCGACGCCGCAAAGCGTATAGCCCAGGAAGCACACGACATATCTGGATTTGCCTCTTTAAATATCCTGCCGATATTCTCGGGCGGCTCTGCGAGCACGCCTCCCTTGACAGGTTCCATAACGACTATAGGTTTGCCGTGCTTTCTTGCGACCTCATAATTTGCCCTCGATGCAACCGACGGGTTTTCCCAGTCGACATAGTTGATCTGTAACTGCACAAACTCCGCGTCAGGATTCACCGTGAGCACCTCGTCAAGGATTTCCGGCGTAGAGTGGAACGAAAATCCCCAGTGTTTTATAAGTCCTTTTTCCTTCTGCTCCCTGACAAAATCCCAGATTTTGTAATCATCA
>CALXCR010000038.1 GCA_944386855.1 uncultured Oscillospiraceae bacterium | reverse complement strand
GTTTTCACGATGAAAATTTATAAAAAAATTCAATATTTCCCTTGCAATAATTGGAATAATGTCTTAAAATAATTTAGGCAATTTGGATAAATATCTAAAACTATAACAATTCAGGATATTTATTTTGAGGAGGATAACGAAATGGCATTGACGCAAAATGTGCACATTTTAAACTGGATCGATGAAATGACCAAACTTACAAAGCCTGATAAGGTTGTTTGGATAGATGGTTCAGAGGAACAGCTTGAGGCCATCAGAAACGAAGGCTTCATCACCGGCGAGCTTATAAAGCTTAATCAGGAACTGCTCCCCGGATGTGTATACCATCGCTCCGCGCCAAACGATGTGGCAAGAGTTGAGGATCGCACGTTTATCTGCTGCAAAAATGAAGAGGATGCAGGCCCGACCAATAACTGGATGGACCCGCAGGAGATGTATGAAAAGCTTTACGGCATTTTCGACGGCTCGATGAAGGGAAGAACAATGTACGTTATCCCGTATTCTATGAGCATAGTGGGCTCTCCTTTTGCTAAATACGGCATTGAGCTTACAGATTCAATCTATGTTGTTGTCAGTATGGCCATTATGACGAGAGTCGGCACTGATGTGTACGAGGCTCTCGGTGACAGCCCTGATTTCATTAAGGGGCTTCATTCAAAAGCCGATCTTGATGAAGAAAAGAGATATATAGTACATTTTCCGGAGGACAATACGATCATGTCTGTCAACTCCGGATACGGCGGAAACGTCCTGCTGGGTAAAAAATGTTTTGCACTGCGCATTGCGTCATACCTCGGCCATAAGGAAAACTGGATGGCTGAGCATATGCTCATTCTCGGTATAGAAAGTCCTGACGGAGAGGTGCGTTACCTCGCTGCAGCGTTCCCGTCAGCCTGCGGCAAAACCAATCTTGCCATGCTTATACCGCCCGAGATTTACCGTGAAAAAGGCTACAAAGTCTGGTGCGTAGGCGATGACATCGCATGGATAAGGATCGGTCCCGACGGCAGGCTGTGGGCCGTCAACCCTGAATACGGCTTCTTTGGCGTAGCACCCGGGACAAGCATGAAGTCCAACCCGAACGCTCTGCTTTCCACGCTTAAAAATTCTATATTTACAAACGTAGTGTTAAAGCCGGACGGCACTGTTTGGTGGGAGGGAATGGATAAGAATCCGCCTACAGATGCTCTCAACTGGAAGGGTGAGCTGTGGGATCCGTCGGACGGCTCTAAAGGAGCACATCCGAACAGCCGCTTTACTGCACCGGCAAAGAATTGCCCGTGCATTTCCCCCGAATTTGATAATCCGGAAGGCGTTCCGCTTTCTGCTATCGTTTTCGGCGGCAGAAGAGCAAAGACCGCTCCGCTGGTATACCAGTCACGCGACTGGCAACACGGTGTTTTTGTGGGCTCTATTATGGCGTCCGAGACGACCGCCGCCGCGACAGGCGCTGTCGGCGTCGTAAGAAGAGATCCGATGGCTATGCTTCCGTTCTGCGGGTATCATATGGCTGATTACTGGCAGCACTGGCTCGATATGGGCAAGCTTATTAAAAACCCGCCGAAAATCTTCAATGTCAACTGGTTTAGGACCGATGACGACGGCAACTTCATCTGGCCGGGCTTTGGCGATAATATGAGAGTCCTGGAGTGGATTATGAAAAGATGTTTCGATGAGGTCGATGCACAGGAGACGGCCATTGGATATCTGCCTAATCCTGAGGATATTAATCTTGAAGGACTTGATTTTGATATCGATCAGCTCAAGAGCATTCTCGAGGTAGACAAAGACCTGTGGAAAGCTGAAGTTGACGGTATTGAGGAGTTTTATAAACAATTTGGCACTAAACTGCCGCAGGAACTTGTTGACGAACTCAATAAACTCAAAGATAATCTTTCAAAGTAAGATTGATAAAGCGGGCGACACTTTTTTCGCCCGCTTTAATATTGTAATAATCATTTGTAGAAAAAGAAAAAAACCTATTGACAAATTCACATAACGTAGTTATAATAAGTCATGCTTTTAGCGGAATTGTGTAATGGTAGCACACCGGACTCTGACTCCGTTTGTGAGGGTTCGAATCCTTCTTCCGCTGCCACGTCGGAACGAGTTGCGCTCGTTCCGATTTTTTATTCCATAAAAAATCAGTCACCCGCTCCACTGTTCCTCCTTTTCCGCAAAAAGTCCCGCTGCGCCTGCGCTGCTCGTTTGTAAACGCGCTCGCAACTCTCCGGCTTGCTACCAACTTTTTGCGGTTTCGAAGCTATTTCAAAATTTTTTTGCCGACATCTTTTTCGTTACCTCTTTACACGTCGCTGCGGATTTTATATCGTTCGCGACGGCGTTTTTTATTTAAACGCCGTCTCTCATTCACCCTGTCGTTCCTCCTTCAAAAAACAAAAACACTCCGCTTAATGTCTCCTTGGCGCTTTGGGGCAGGTTATGTATTATTTGCTTCGATTTTTACGCCAACTTAAAGTGCGCCAATGTCGTTACTTATCTTTTGTTGCAGATACTTCTTCCACAGAAGAAATATAAACGCTTGACAAGATAAGACTTTGGTGATAAATTGACTAAGGATATAGCATAAAAAGCGATGATGGAAAAGGGTCGCGTTGTACAGTGCAGAGAGTGCGGATCGATGGCTGGAAGTCCGCTCACAAAGTAGGCGCAGACTTACCGTTCCGGAGCTTTTCTTTTGAAACAGAAGTAGAAAGAAACGCGTGCGCGCGTTACAGCGCATCACTGAGCGGCGGATTTTGTGATATGTGTCCGCAATCAGGGTGGAACCGTGTATATACTGCACCCCTGAAGAGATTCAGGGGTGTTTTATTTTTACAGGAGGAAAGAAAATGAGCGCAAACAACGAATTCAGCTTTGAAAATCCGGAATACAGGAAGACATACTGGCATACGACGTCACATATCATGGCGCAGGCCGTGAAAAGGCTGTATCCTGATACCAAACTCGCCATAGGTCCCGCTATCGAAAATGGGTTTTATTACGATTTCGACTCTGAGACCACGTTTACGCCGGAGATACTCGAGCAGATCGAGGCGGAGATGAAAAAAATATGCAAGGAAAAGCTAAAACTCGAGAGATTTGAGCTGCCACGCGATGAAGCACTTGAGCTTATGAAAAACGAGCCGTATAAAGTGGAGCTTATTAATGATCTGCCTGAAGATGCGGTCATATCGTTTTATAAGCAGGGTGATTTTACGGATCTCTGCGCCGGTCCGCACCTCGATTCTACGGGCAGGGTAAAGGGCAATGCCATAAAGCTCACATCCTGCACGGGCGCATATTGGAGAGGCGATTCCAACAATAAAATGCTCCAGCGCATATACGGTGTTGCTTATCCGAAGAAGGACGAGCTTGACGCATACCTGCAGAGGATAGAAGAGGCAAAAAAGCGTGATCACCGCAAGCTTGGCAAAGAACTTGGACTCTACATGCTAACAGAGGAGGGTCCCGGATTCCCGTTTTTCCTGCCCAAGGGAATGGTGCTGAGAAATACGCTTATAGATTACTGGCGTGAGGTGCATAAGCGCTACGGATATGTTGAGATATCCACCCCGATGATCTTGAACCGTCAGCTCTGGGAGAGAAGCGGCCACTGGGATCATTATAAAGACAATATGTATTTTACGCAGATAGATGACGAGGACTATGCAATAAAGCCGATGAACTGCCCGGGCGGCATGCTTGTCTATAAATCCGAGCCGCATTCATACCGAGATCTGCCGTTACGCTGCGGCGAGCTGGGACTTGTGCACCGTCACGAACTCTCCGGCGCACTACACGGGCTTTTCCGTGTGCGCTGCTTCACGCAGGACGATGCGCATATATTCATGACGCGCGAACAGATGAAGGACGAGATAAAAAATGTGACGAAGCTGTTCGACGAGGTTTATTCGCTGTTTGGACTCAAATATGAGATTGAACTCTCCACAATGCCCGAGGATCATATCGGTACGGTCGAAGAGTGGGAGGAGAACCAGAATATCCTCAAGGATGCCATTACCGAACTCGGCAAGACATATGTAGTCAACGAAGGCGACGGCGCTTTCTACGGGCCGAAGCTCGACTTCCACATTGAGGATTGCCTCGGACGCACATGGCAGTGCGGCACAATACAGCTTGACAGCCAGCTTCCCGAGAGATTTGAGCTTGAATATGTCGGAGCGGACGGTGAGAAGCATCGTCCTGTTATGATCCACCGAGTTGTATTTGGCTCGATCGAGAGGTTTATCGGTGTTATCACAGAGCATTTCGGCGGAGCATTCCCTGTATGGCTCTCTCCTGTGCAGGTGAAGGTTTTGCCGATAACAGACCGCACGAAAGATTATGCGCAGGAGATCGCTGACAAGCTCGATGCCGCCGGCGTCCGAGTAGAGACAGACTTCAGAAGCGAGAAGATCGGTTATAAGATCAGAGAAGCGCAGAATCTTAAGATCCCGTATATGCTGGTCGTCGGCGACAAAGAAGCGGAAAACGGCACTGTTTCCGTAAGACACAGGTCTGAGGGCGACCTCGGGGCTGTGGCGTATGACGAATTTGAGTCGGTGATAAAAGACCTTATAAAGAACAGAAAATAATATCAAATGCCGCCGGAAAAAATCCGGCGGCATTGTTGCGTTATTTAAAGATTAACATAATTTTAACAATATAATATTTAAACTGCAATTGATTTTTTACCCGATTCTGGTATCCTAATTATAGGAGGATATGCCGTGATGGAAATAGAGAAAAAGAAAAATTTTATTATAAAATTCATGTGGTTTGCCCTGGTGGCGTTGATGATCTATCTAATAGTCAGGCTTCTCGGGAATCTGCTTCTGCCGTTTGTCGTTGGATTTTTAATCGCAGCAATAATCAAAACGCCGGTGGAGGTAATTTCAAGAAAACTGCATATAAAGAAGAATATCTTTTCGGCCGTATTTTTGACGATGTTATATCTTCTCTGCCTGCTCATAATTTTTGTGTCGGGAAATGAATTGTATGAGCTCGTCGTAAGACAGATAGAAAACGCACCGACAGTTTATTCCGAGAAAATCGCACCGACGATTAATGCGGTCATCCAAAAGCTCGAGGAGATCTTCCCGCAGATCGAGGATATGTTCGACATACAGGTCGACACACTTATATCTGAGTCCATGTCGATCGTTACATCGGTCGCCGCGAATCTGCTTCAGAGAGTAACTGGACTGGTAGCGAGGCTTCCCGTGCTGCTTATGGATATAACATTCGCTATTGCGGCATCATATTTCTTTGCGCTTGATTATACAAGCGTTACAAGGGCGTTTATAAGGCAGTTTTCGCCTGAAATTGGCGACCGTATAATCAGGGCGAAAAACAGCGCGCTTGATACGATAAAGGAATATTTCCGCGTGTATGGCATAATCATACTGTGCACATTTACGGAGCTTATGATCGGGTTTTCAATAATCCGCGTGAACAATATGTTCTGGATAGCACTCGTTATAGCTCTTATAGACATTTTGCCGATCGTCGGCACAGGTACGTTCCTGATACCGTGGGGCGTCATACTGTGCATCATGGGTGATTTTAAACGCGGTATAGCTATTTTGCTTCTTTATTCACTGATAACTATCATAAGACAAGTGATAGAGCCGAAAATTGTCGGAAAACGCATCGGGATCTCACCGGTAGTAACACTTTTCAGCATATACCTTGGCGGAAAGATAATGGGCATTTTCGGTATAATCATCTTGCCTATGTCTTTTGCAGTTATAAAAAACTGGAACGACGAGGGTATAATAAACCTGTACAAATAAAGCGAACAGAATTAAGTACCGCCTGAGCATATGCCAGGCGGTACTTTTTTTACTTCAAAACAGAGTATATCAGCGGCGGAATATCGGTTTTTTTGCCAGATATCACAGTAATTTCAAGCAGCGTTTTTGCTGCGGCAACGGCTTTATCAAGTGACGATGTGTGAAGTACGGCGATAACGTCATTTTGATTTACATAATCGCCGAGCTTTTTTTCCAATACAATACCGGCCGAAAAATCAATATTATCCTCTTTCTTCTCGCGTCCTGCGCCGAGCGCGACAGAGATGAGCCCAAGTTTTTCGGCATTCATGTCTGATATATAACCAGTTTTTGCAGCGCGAACCTCGTATTTTACCGATGAATTGGGGAAAAGGGAATAGTCGTCGATGCATTCGGCGTTTCCGCCCTGAGCCGTTATCCACTCGCGAAACTTTTGAAGCGCCGAGCCGCTCTTTATGGCTTTGTTGACCTGTTCTCTGGCATGATCTATATCCCATTTGTTTGAGAGAACAAGCATATTGGACGCAAGTTCTACGCATACGGTTTTTAGATCTGACGGCCCGCTGCCCTTTAAAACATCAATTGCTTCCTGTACTTCAAGAGAATTGCCTATGTTCTTGCCGAGCGGGAGGTTCATGTCTGTTAAAACAGCAGTGACATTTCTCCCGCACGACGTGCCGATCTCTATCATTGTCTTTGCAAGATCAACCGCAATCTCCGGAGTCTTATTAAACGAGCCCGAACCGACTTTAACGTCGAGGACGATAGAATGTGCGCCGGATGCAAGCTTTTTGCTCATGATGCTTGACGCTATCAGTGGAGTGGACTCCACGGTGGCAGTCACGTCGCGCAGCGCATAAAGCTTTTTGTCCGCGGGGGCTAAATTGCCGCTCTGAGCCGTGACGGCTATGCCGATTTCATCTACCTGACGGAGAAAAGATTCTTCGGAGAGGATGATGTTGAAACCGGGGATAGATTCAAGTTTGTCGGCGGTGCCGCCGGTGTGTCCGAGTCCGCGCCCGGTCATTTTAGCGACTATCCCGCCGAGAGAGGCGACTACCGGGGCGACAACGATCGTGGTTTTGTCGCCTATACCGCCCGTACTGTGCTTATCGACAGATCTGTCTCCGTACCGCGAAAGATCAAGCGTATCGCCGGAATTTGCCATTGCGTCGGTCAAAACGGCCGTCTCATATTTTGTCATACCGTTAAAATAAACTGCCATCGCAAATGCCGACATTTGGTAATCCGGAATAGTACCTGCAGTATACTCCGATATCATCCATCTGATTTCATCTTCGGTCAGTTCAATGTTATTTTGTTTTTTTGAAATGATGTCGTACATTCTCATTTATGCCACCATCCAGCATCTTTACCGCGGCAGGACGCTACTTTAAAATTTTGCCTGCAAAACTTGTGCCACATCCGTCGTATTCAACACCCAATATATCGGCTATTGTTGCGGCTATATCGGCATATGTGCTGCCGATACCGAGATTGACCGGCAAGATATCTTTTCCGTATACGAGGAGCGGAACATATTCACGCGTGTGATCGCTGCCGGTAAAGCCGGGGTCGCAACCGTGGTCGGCCGTTATTATGAGCATATCGTCTTCCGAAAGGACAGGCAGGAAATCATTCAGCCAGTTGTCCAATTCGGTAAGGGCGTTAGCGTATCCGTCAATGTCGCGGCGGTGACCGTATTTCATGTCAAAATCAACGAAGTTTGCAAAGCACAGTCCCGTAAAATCCATTTGCGCGGCGCGCATGGTCGCGTCCATACTCTGATAATTATCGTGTGCCTCAAGGCTTTGCGTTATTCCGCGGCCGGCAAAGATATCGGTTATTTTGCCGACGGCGATAGTGTCAAACCCATTGCGCGATAAAATATCTAGTATCGTATCATGTGGAGGTTCGACCGAAAAATCGCGCCGTCGCTCTGTCCGCGTGTAGTTGGGATATGTTCCGATAAACGGACGCGCGATAACACGTCCGACAGCGTTTTTGCCTGTCAATATGGCGCGGGCTTTCTTACAATAATCGTACAGCGTTTCAGCGGGGACGACGTCCTCATGGGCGGCGATCTGAAATACGCTGTCCGCTGAGGTGTATACTATGAGATCCCCCGTCTCGACATGCTGTCTTCCATAATCTTTTATAACCTCTGTGCCGGAGTACGGCTTATTGCACAAAACGCCCCTGCCCGTCGCATTGGAAAAAGCATCTATTATCTCCTGTGGGAAGCCGTTAGGGTATGTTGGAAGCGGATCGGGCGATATGACGCCCGCGATCTCCCAGTGCCCAATAGTCGTATCCTTGCCCATCGAGGCTTCGGCAAGTTTACCGTGCGCGCCGATAGGGGAGTGGCATTGATTTAAAAATTCGACGCCGAGGATATTTGCTATTCCCAGATCGCGTAGGCGCGGTATGTTGAGTTTTTTGGAGGTACTGACACTTTTAAGCGTGTTTGCGCCTTTATCTCCAAATAATGCTGCGTCCGGAAGCTCCCCGGCGCCGACACTGTCTAATACAATTAAGAAAATTCGTTTCATCTTTACTCCCTATCCAGTTGAACCGCTGTTTCCAGCGCAAGTTCTATCATATCATTGAAAGACGTCTGGCGCTCTTCGGCCGTTGTTTCCGCTCCTGTAACGATATGGTTTGATATAGTGCATATCGTAAGCGCATTTTTGCCGCTGCGTGCCGCGTTCATATAAAGCGCGGCGGACTCCATCTCAACGGCCAAAACACCCATTTTAGCCCAGTCGAGAGTCGAGTTCGAATCGTCGTAAAACCTGTCAGATGACAACAGAGAGCCAACATGAAACGGGTATTTCTTCGCCCGTGCAATATTAGCGGCCGTCTCCAGCAGCTTAAATGAACAGAGCGGGGCAAAAGTCCCCGGCAGACAAAACTGTGACGCGTAATTGGAGTCTGTGCACGAGCCCATGCCGAGAACGACATCACGGATCTTCACATTTTCGGATATAGCGCCGGCAGAACCGACTCGTATGATATTATCTACGTCAAAGAAATTGAACAGTTCATAGCTATAGATCCCGATAGACGGGATGCCCATGCCGCTTGCCATAACGCTTACTGCTGTCCCTTTATATGTTCCGGTATAGCCCTGAACGCCGCGTATATTATTTACAAGGCGCGGTGATTCAAAGAAACTCTCTGCGATATATTTGGCCCGTAGAGGATCACCGGGCATTAAAACGGTCTTTGCAAAATCGTCGGGCGTAGCCGCGATATGGGCGGTGGGATATAAACTCGACATATACATTACCTCCTAAATCAGTTTACTCTCTTTTGCCAGTTTTACGAGTCTGCTAGTCCCAAGGCGCGATGCGCCGAGTTGTATAAACTTTTCGGCATCTTCAAACGACGAAATACCGCCGGCGGCCTTTATCATAACAAAAGGACCTGTATGCTCTGCAAACAGCTCAATATCGTGCGCGGTAGCCCCGCCGGACGCAAACCCGGTAGACGTCTTGATATAGTCAGCGCCTGTATCGGTTACAATGCGGCACATCTCGATCTTTTCACCGTCGGTCAAAAAACATGCCTCTATAATGACCTTTAATATACTGTTACGGCAGATTTCTCGCAGAGAGGATATTTCCCCGGAAATATCCCGATACCTCTTATCTTTCAGCCAGCCGATATTTATGACCATATCAATTTCCGCCGCTCCGTTTTTTAAAGCCTCTTCAGCCTCAAAACATTTAGCGGCTGACGTAGTATTGCCGTTTGGAAAACCAATAACAGTACATACGGCGATTTGAGACTGTAAATACTCGGCGGCCTCTTTCGCATATGACGGCGGAACACATACGGATGCGGTCTTGAAACGTATGGAATCGTCGCACAAAGCCTTTATATCAGCTGATGTTGCCGTCTGTGATAAAAGAGTGTTATCAACTTTTGAAAGTATTTGGAATATGTCCATTCTATAACCTCCAAATCAAGGCTTCAAGCTTTATTTTTAATATTATACTATAGTATGAATTAAATTACCATGATTTTTGCAGTAAATTCCTTTCGATACAGCGTAAATCCTTCTATTTTTGTAAACAGTAAATTTTTGTGTTAAAGAAGTATTTGTTGAATATGTTAGTATTTGCAAATGAAAATTGTTAATTCCGACATATAAAAAAACTTGCCGGCTGCGTAAAATTATTGTAAAATATATAAATGTGGCGCTGAGTTTATAATGGCTTTTTATGAACAGTCCGACGGAGGGAGCGCGCTTTAACTTTGTTGTATAAAAAATTTGAATATTAAGTGAGAGTGAATGGCATGGTACAAAACAAAGAAAAAGCAAAAAGAGGGAGCTTTATAACATTAGACTTCCTGTTTGCCTGTATGGTATCTTTTCTTGTAAGATTGGGCCTGCAGGCGAGAAGTACGGCAACACCGCTGTACATAATAGCGCTCGATTACAGCAAATCGGCTGCAGGGTTGGCGTCATCTGCGTATACAATATCGGCTTTGATATTCAGGCCGGTAGTAGGTATACTTCTTGACAAATTTGGACGGAAAAACATGCTTGTCGTGGGCACAGCGATTATCGCGATAGTCTTGATCCCGCTGTCATTTGCGACTGACATAACGCTTATCTATGTGTACTCGTTTATATGCGGTATGGGATTCAGTTTTATGAGCACGGCACTGTCTACAATCGTTACAGACCTTGTTCCGGACGAGAGCCTCGCTGAAGGATTGGGATATTTCGGCCTGTCGTCGACGCTTTCGCAGGCGATAGGCCCGACGATGGCGCTCTGGACGATCGCAACATTTGATTATTCCGGCGCATTTCTCACAGCTGCCGGACTCGCGGTCATTGCGCTCGTATGTACGTTCCTCATAAAATATGAAAAACGCCGCGCTGAAAAAGCGGGGATCGTTATAGAAAAAAAACAGGACGTTGAGGCCGAACAGCCGAAAGATGAGGAACAGCCTGCCGTAAAAGTCCCATGGTGGGGAAAGATCATTGAGCCGACTGCAGCAAAATCGGGATTTATGATATGCTTTGTCACATTCGCATCTGCATCTATAGGCACTTTCCTGGCGACGTACGCGCAGGAAAATGCTATTGAGGGCATTGGCTTGTTTTTCACGATCAGAGCAATCGGCACTGCAATATCTCGTCTCTTTGCCGGTAAGGTGACCGAGACAATCGGCAATTCCAAAACGATGAAGATCAGCCTGCTTATAATGATAGTTGGATATTTTGGTATTGCGATGTCGAAAACGCTTTTGCCCCTTGTTATTATCGGCTTTTTGTACGCACTCGGCAACGGCTTTTTCCATATCACATGTAATGTTGCGGCTGTTTTGGAGACTCCTAGAGCGAGAAGGGGCGCTGCCAACGCTACATTTTATCTGCTGATGGATGCAGGCCTTGGAGTCGGTTCGGCATTCTGGGGTGTTGTCGCCGATTTTGCGGGTACGGCAGGTGCCTTCGTTGGTTCGGGTATCATGACAGTATGCGTTTTCATATTTGCAGTTTTCTATCTTAGAAAAGTCAATCTCGATAAAAAATAAATTTCAGGCAAAAGCATAAAGAAAACCGGCGTCCTAGATGGACGCCGGTTTTCAAGTGATATAGGGGGTCAGTCTTTATCAGTTTCTTTGATAGAAATGAATCTAAGTTCATTTAACGGTGCTTTAAGCTGCTCTGCAACAAGAGCCATAACGAGCGCTGCCGTCTGATCAGGAACATCGAAAAGCTGTACAGAACCGCAGCTCCCACTCGCTAAAAGCGGTTTAGATTCAACAGGCGCACTGGCTGCGGGGGCAGACTCTGTTGTAGCTTCAGAGGAAGGTCCGCTAACCTTTCTCGTAAGATTTCTGATGACTGCAATCATCCCCATCAGCAAAAACAAAACAATAAAAACAATTATCATACCCATTAACAGTATGTATACGGATTCTAACATTGACACATTGTCCATTTTACTAATCTCCTTAAAACGAAAATAAACGAATTATATTTTAGTGGCTAACACCTGATTTTTCAAGAGCAGCACGAAGTTCTTAACAAAATCTTTATGTCAATTCAAAAATCTTAACACAATCAAAATTTTAAAAATGTAGTGTATTAAAATCTTAACGCTATCATTATGCCATCATAATTGAATTAACTTATTAAACATGGTAAAATAATTAAAAAGCACCGTGTGTGTTTGATTTAATAATGTTTGTGCCTGAAAACAAAGTTTCAGTGTGCAAATATTGTTCATAATGTTATATCAGAACCGGCACTAAAGATTTATACCGGGCTTGCGTTGAGCATTTCATGAGGTGATTAGGATGTCAATAAAAGATAAAATTTTAATAATTGAGGATGAAAAAAGTATTAGTCATTTTATTAGCACTATTTTAAGTGTAAACAATTTTGACACGATTACGGCAAAGTCCGGAGCTGAGGCGTATACCATGATTACATCGCATTGCCCGGATCTTATCGTTCTCGATCTCGGCCTTCCTGATATGGATGGATTGAAGATCATTGAATTTGTCCGGGAGTGGAGTCAGCTGCCTATCATAGTTGTCTCTGCGAGGACACTTGAACGTGACAAGGTAGAGGCACTTGAACTTGGGGCGGATGATTATATAACTAAGCCGTTTGGTACAAATGAGCTTATTGCGCGTATCAAAACTGCGCTTCGTCATGCGAGAGCACGCAATTCTAATGAGAGTGTCGCTAATACGGGTATCTTTAAAGCTGGTGATCTTGTAATCGACTACAACAAGCGCCAGATATATATAAACGGAGAAAATGTCCATCTCACGCAAAATGAATATAAGATCGTATCACTGCTGGGGAAATGCGCGGGAAAGGTTCTGACCTATGACTATATTTTAAAAGAGCTTTGGGGACCCGCGACAAAGGGGAACAACCAGATACTCCGCGTAAATATGGCAAACATACGGCGTAAAATAGAAAAAAATCCTGCAGAACCGAAATATATATTTACTGAAGTCGGTGTTGGGTATAGAATGGTAGAGAGTTCGGAATTTGAGCAAGAGAATGAGTCAAAGTAAATAATTTCCGTGTTTTTACCGGCGCGGAATGCTATAGAGAAAGGAGTAAGAAAATGGCATTATTAACGGTTAAAATTGATGATGGCATAATAGAGGGTATCCCCGCGGGCAACCAGATGGTCAGCGTGTTTAGAGGCATACCATATGCCGCACCGCCTATAGGTGAACTCAGGTGGAAAGATCCCCAGCCTGTCGAGCCGTGGGACGGTGTTTTAAAGGCCTATAAGTTTACTAATATTTGCTGGCAGGAAAGAGTGGCAAGCGAGGGTGGAACATCTGCTGCCGCTGAGTTTTACTGTATTGATTTTCCTCGCAGTGAGGATTGCCTTTATTTAAACGTATGGACTCCGGCGAAAAGTGCTGATGAAAAGCTGCCCGTTGCCGTTTACTTCCACGGCGGCGGCTATAGTACGGGCTACGGCTTCCTTAACTGCTACGACGGCGAGGGATTTGCAAAACGCGGCTGCGTCTATGTTACGGTAACACACCGCCTTAACGTGTTCGGTTTCTTATCGCATCCGTGGCTTACGGCCGAAAATGAGCATAAGACCTCCGGCAATTACGGTGCAATGGATCTCATTGCGGCACTTAAATGGGTGCAGAAGAATATCTCGGCATTTGGCGGAGATCCGGACTGCGTCACGATTTTTGGCCAGTCCGGCGGCGGCGGTAAGGTTCAGACCATGGTCGCATCACCGCTTGCAAAGGGACTCTTTAAAAGAGCCATAATGCAGTCGGGCGGCGGTCTTACCGGCACTTACCGATTTACATGTATAGGACTCGACGAGGCGGAAAAGATAGGCGAGGCATTTTTCGACTATATGGGTTTTAAAAATCTTGAGGAAGCGCGCGCTATGCCTGCCGAGGAACTGTTCAATAAGTTTGTCGAGTATAACAAAATACACCGCATAAATAACCCGCGTGAGATGGCGCCGAAATACGACGGCTATCTGCTGCGCGCCGACAGGTCTGAGATATTCCGAGCAGCCGAGCACGATGATCTTGACTATATGGTCGGATCAACAGCTCAGGAGTTTTATAACTTTAATCCGAAGCTCCCGACACTGGAGGAGCTGAGAGCAGAAGCGGAACGCGACTACGGCGAGTTTGCGGATCAGTATATCAAAGCGGTAAATCTTGATGATCCTGATTATGCAATCCAGTTCTTCTACGATCCGATGGGTGACGGTTTTACGGCTGCAACGACGGCATGGTGTGAAAATCAGCTTGATATCGGCTATAAGCCGTCATATCAGTATTATTTTACACAAATTCCCCCCGGAGCCGAGACAGCGCACCATTCGGCTGAGCATCATTATGTTTTCCAGACTTTTCTGCGCTCCAACAGGCCGTACGGTCCGAAAGACTTCCAGCTTTCAAACCAGCTCTGCGATTATTGGACTAACTTTGTAAAGACCGGAAATCCAAACGGTGAGGGCCTGCCTGAGTGGACGCCGTATACGAAAGATTGTCCAAAGGCGCTAAACATCAAATACGATCTTGAGATGGAACAGATTCCTGAGAATGCCGTAAGATCGTTTATAAAGGACTACTCTTTGAAGCGGCTTAAAAAATAATATTCAAACCGGCAGCTTTTACAGTTGCCGGTTCATTGTTTCTTATATCTGTTATGTAAACTGAAACGTCTTAATATGTGGAGTAAAATTATGCTGATTCCAGCTAAATCGAGGTGTTATCTATGTGGTTTATCTCATTTTGTAAGAGAAATTTTCCGATATCTCTGAAAGATGCTTTAAAGACCATGCTCATCCTGCTTGTTGCAGCTGTGCTTTGCCTTGCGCCGTGGGGTAACGATGGTGGCAGCGACGTGTATGCGGCGCTCATATTTGTACTTGCTGTTGTCATGATATCAAGAACTACAAATGGGTATTTTTTTGGTATATTTGCGTCTTTTGTTGCTGTGATAGGCGTAAATTACGCGTTTACTTATCCGTATTTTGAGTTCAATTTCTCAATTCAGGGTTATCCGCTGACGTTTATAACGATGCTCGCCGTTTCAGTTGTTATAAGCACAATGACAACGCAGATAAAGCATCAGGAAAAACTTAAAGCTCAGACAGAACAGGAGATGATGCGTGCAAACCTTCTCCGTGCAATTTCACATGACCTTAGAACGCCGCTTACATCGATAATAGGCTCTGCCTCGGCTGTTATAGATAATGATAGTACTTTGACAAGCGAGCAGCGCATAGGGCTTGTAAGTGCCATCAGGGACGAAGCACAGTGGCTTATAAGAATGGTTGAAAACCTTCTCAGCATCACCATGATCAAGGATGGGGAGACGTCACAGATAAATAAAACACCGGAGGCGATAGAGGAGATCGTAGGTGAGACGGTGCAGAAGTTTAAAAAGCAGTTTCAGGGGATAGAGCTTATAATAAGTATCCCTGATGAGGTCCTTTTTGTCCCCATGGACCCGATGCTAATTGAACAGGTGCTGATAAACCTGATGTGCAATGCCGCCGAACACGGCAAAACAACTACTAAGATCGATTTTTCAGTGTACACCGAGGACGACAAAGCCGTATTTTCTATATCCGATAACGGGCAGGGGATAGATAAAGAAAAACTGCCGACGCTTTTTAACGGGTATATGCAGGGGAAAGATACAAGAAACAATTCCGATCACAACAGAAATATGGGCATAGGATTATCGGTGTGTAAAACGATCGTAGAAGCTCATGGAGGAAAAATGTATGCAGAAAATCTTCCTTTTGGCGGAGCGCGGGTCTATTTTAAACTTCCGTTGAGTTAAAATACTTTTTGTTCTATCGGTATGATAGGAAATGCTGTTGTGGCCTAAAACAGAAAAGGCGATACATTTTGATGTACCGCCTTTTTCTTATTGCTATTATTAGTTAGTTAGAACTGCTTGAGGATGACGAATCCTGATGCGTTACCGGTTCTTCTGACGATGACGCCGGAGGTTCGGCTGACGAAGAAGTGTCAGAGGAAGAACTTTCCGGAGGATCGGATGTCGAAGGATCATCAGACGAACTTGTCGGTGGATCAGACGTTGAGGGGTCGTCAGACGAGCTTGTCGGTGGATCATCCGGCTCTTCAGACTCCCCTACAGTGTAGACAAACTCGATTACGTTGAGCTCTGTATGGACGCATACCGTCAGATTTATTGTATTGCCTGACGACGTACGCGGATTCGGCCATGTGTAATCGGGATTGTTACTGTGAACCTCGATATCGAGCTTCGCATCGGGGTTTGTTTCTTTAAAGGTATAACCCTCTATCTCCGGTGCGCTCATTGATATCGTAGTTCCGACAAGCGCTTTTTCTGTCTCTTCCTGGAGAACAACTCCCGTATCGGTTACACATCGTACGGTGTACTCGCGTTCTCTGTCAACACCTTCAACAGGCGTCAGATACGTCGAGGCGGGAACAGAAAAATCTTTATATTCAAGATCTGCATGGATCTGGCTCATAAGCTTGCGGAATATTTGTGCCGCGGGGTTTCCGGACCAGCTAATAGATGTCTGCCTGTCGTAGCCGACCCAGACGGCCGCGACGTAGTACGGAGTAAATCCGCAGAACCATCTGTCGTTATTGTTCGCGCCGGTACCTGTTTTACCGGCGACCGGCATCCCCGCAAAGCTCGCTTCATAGCCTGTACCGTATGAGGCGGCGTTGTGCATCATGCGCGTCATATGGTATGCCGTCGTGTCGCTTATCGCGGTATTTGTCTCGGGTTCGTTTACAAATATAAGCTCACCCTCGGGGGAGTAGATCTCGGAATAAAGCCTTGTCTCGGTATATATACCGCTGTTCGGGAATATACCGAAGGCGGCGGCCATTTCACGCACAGTAACGCCGTAAGTGATAGCACCGAGTCCCAGCGGGGCGTAGTCGCAGTCCTCCTCAACAAACGTAGTGAAATGGAGCTTTTCGATCATGAAATTATACACATACGACGGTGTTACCATATCGACAAGCTGTACTGCAACGGTGTTTATAGAGCTTATGAGGGCCTGTGAGATAGTAACAATACCGCGGTAGCTTCTGTTGTCGTTTCGAGGCAGCCAGTTTGGATAGCCCTCAAGCTGGACAAGATCGCTGTCTTCTATATATGTGTCCGGTGTGACATAGCCAAGCTCTATCGCAAGTGAATATGCCGTAAGCGGCTTTATCGACGAACCGGGCGAGCGCTGCGCTTCCGTTGCGCGGTTGAACAGCCTGCTGCCGTTCTTTTCTCCGACACCTCCGGAGAGCGCGATGATATCGCCGGAGTACGGGTCGGTTATAACTATGGCGGACTGAAGCTGCTGACTCGTATATGTGCGGAAATTGTCTAGATTCTCATAATATGTGTCGACGATCTCCTGCGCCTCAAAGTCCATCGTTGAATAAATCTGGAATCCGCCGGAGATAAGAAGCGCTTCTGCATTCTCGTAGTTAAGATCGCGCAGTTCCATAAGATCAACAATGACATCCTCGATAAGCGCGTCTACAAACCATGAATAGTAGTTTTCCTCTGCGACGGTAGTTTCAGCGCCGTCTACGATCGTGGTTATTGTGTGCGAGACGAGCGTAATCTCCTGCTCGAGAGCTTCCTCGTACTGTTCAAGCGTCAGATACTCCTGAAGATACATCTGCTCAAGTATGTTATTTTTTCGTGCTGTGTTATTTTCAAAATTTGAGTACGGGTCGTACTGGTAAGGGTTGTTGGTTATCGCGATGATCGTCGCGGCCTCGGCGGGGGTCAGCTCATTTGCCTCTTTATCAAAATAGTAATTTGCGGCTGCCGCGATGCCGTACCGCCCGCGCCCGAAATAGACGACGTTCAAGTACCACTCCATTATATTTTCTTTTTTATAATTCTGCTCAAGTTCCAGCGCACGGAAAATTTCTACCAGCTTACGCGGGATAGTGTCGTCGTTTTCCTGCGTGATATTCTTGATAAGCTGCTGCGTTATGGTCGAACCGCCGAATGTACTGCTATTGCTAAGGAACATATTGAAAAACGCGGCGACTGTTCGATACCAGTCAACTCCGTTATGCTCGTAGAATCGCTTGTCCTCGATGGCAACCGCGGCGTGCTCGATGTACTTATTTCCGTCGACGGATGTCATCTCGTCATAGGATATCCATTTGCGGTCCTCGTCACCCTGAATATCGCAGAGTTTGACGTATTCGCCGGTTTCGGAGTCAGTATAGTATACTTCGCTTGTCTGGTTTATAGAATAATCCTCAAAGCTTATATCGAGCTGAGGCGTCAGGTTCATCTTCACATAGAAGATGAAAAAACAGGCGAACACCATACATGTTGTTATAAGGATCAGCACGACCGTAACGACTGCACGGAATATGAGCGATATAACATGGTATGCGGTGAGCGCGCCGGCTTTGGCCGTACCTGTGGCAACTTTTCCTTTGTTTACCTTCTTCAGGGACTTTAATGTTTTCATCCAGAGGTTTTTGAAAAACTCTGATATATTTTTAAAATTCAAACGATACACCTCAAATTCATGCGTGTATATAACGCGGGATAGGAATTTAATCGAATGGTAGTATATATTGTACCATATCCTGTCAACATATTTGTATAGTTTTAGTAAACAAATTATAAATGGTTAAAGATATCTTAAACTTTTTAGGGTGTTTTCAGTGTATAAAAAAGCCAAAAGGGGGAAAATAAAGGAAAACAATCGATTGGAGGCATCACTTATGTATAAAAGCAGAAAAATAATATTATCATGCGCGGCTCTTGCGGCTGTTCTTATTGGTACACTATCACTCCTTTTGGGCACAGATGCGACCGGAAAAGAGGCAGACCGAGATACAGTAGTCATTAATACTGTCGTGCAGCCTGCGGCAAACATAGCATACAGCGGATATTATCTGTCTATTGACAATGGCTATGTCGCAGTATTCTACAATGACGAGGTCGTTTTTACCTCTGACATTGAGGCAGAAACCCTTAGAGTGGTTGACCGCGAGCTGCTCAAAGAAGGGATAAGGGCAAATTCGTATGAGGAGATTTTGCTCCTTCTCGAAGATTTTGGATCATGAGAACGCATTGCGGCTTGATTTTATATTAGTATTGGCGTAAAATATCCTCGATATTTATATTTCGGAGGTAGACCAATGAAAGATGACTTCGGAAACGATTTTATTTCCATAAGCGATGACGACGGCAACACCTACGAGCTCGAGCATATCGACACGATTGAGGTAGATGATGAATACTATCTTGCATTTTTACCAGCCGATATGGATAAGGACAGCGAAGACTACGGTTTCGTTATACTGAAAATGATCGAAGGTGAGGGCGATGAAAATTACTTTGTTGTGCCTGATGACGACGTTATTGACGACATTTATGATCGTTTTATGGAGAGACTATACGACGAGGACGAGGACGACATTTAATAGCCAAAACTGACAAAAAATATACTATTGAAAAGCAATTTTTTGTGTGTTATACTAATCGCAGAGAATAAATGCTGAGCGATCCCTGCTGTGTTCGTGATAAGCTTTTTTAAACCCACATTTTTTATAAGGGATACCAATCTCTCATGCCGGTTTGCAGGCCTCCCGTTATCGGAAGTTGGAAGCAGTAAAGGCATAAGGAAGTAACCCACCTGCCGAGCTGTGCAGGTTATAAAGGGGCTTACACGGCATAGGCGGGGGTCGGTCTTTTTTCGTAGTTAAAGATTAAAAAAATGTTAAAACAGAAAAAAACGATATATTTAACTTGAAAGAGAATGAATTTTAATATATAATGGCCAAAGCTGTCATGCAATTTTCTTTTAAAGGAAGGTTTGATTATGGGCGCATCACAAGAGAAAAAAAGACGCCGCGAGGAGCGTGCGGAGGGCACTGAAAAAAGGCAGGTGCAGGAGCAGCAGCGCTCGCAGGAAAGAAAAAAACGAAAAAAGAATATAATGAT
>CALXCR010000037.1 GCA_944386855.1 uncultured Oscillospiraceae bacterium | reverse complement strand
TGTTAATGAGCTTATGCAATATTACAAGCTCACGATTGAAGAGACGGAGGAGATAAACCGCGGACTTCGCGTCAGGATGCAGCAGCTTGACAAGCTGTTATCAGACGCCGGGCGGCTTACCTCGCTCCTCACGAGTTATCCGGCATATGCGCTGACAACAGCGTCGGCACACATTACAATATCACGGTTTGATTTGATATACATCGACCAAAATACATTTATAATTGTCGCAATGTTGTCAAACAATACAGTTAAAAATAAGCTGGTACACATTCCCACTTCGGTTGAGCCTGAATATCTTGTAAAGCTTGCAACCGTGTTTAACGCCAATTTCACTAATATAACCGAGGAAAACATCACATATCAGCTTATAAATATTACGGAGCGCGCTGTCGGAGACAACGTCGGCATAGTCTCAATAATCGCCTCCTTTGCGATCGAATCGCTGCGAGACGTCAAGAACAGCGAGACATATATCACGGGTGCGTCGCATCTGCTTGAACACCCCGAATTTCAGGACGTAGGCAAGGCGCAGAAGCTTCTAAATTATCTGTCAGATGAGAGCGGACTTTTACAGCTTCCAGTCCCCGACGACGGCAAAAACGTCAAAATAACAATAGGCACGGAAAACATAGCCGACGAGCTCAAAGATTCGAGCGTTATCGTCGCGCGGTATGACGCCGGTGACGATATGCAGGGTCTTATCGGTATTGTCGGGCCTACAAGAATGGATTATTCCAAAGTAGCCGCGAGGCTTTTATATATAGCAAACGGCCTTAGCGGGCTGTTGTCCGGCGGACAGCTTCCGCCGCCGGAAAATGACACATAGGAGATGAATTAATTGTCTAAGAAAAAACAACACGGCGCTCCTGAGGAGGAGCTTGAGCAGATTGCTCCCACCCCCGAAAGCGAGCCGGCTCAGACAAGCGCTGGTCAAGACAGCGCTGCGGAGGAAAAAGAGGAAGAAAATCCCTTGCTCTCCGAGCTGAACGCCGAAAAAGAAAAATATATTCGCCTTTACGCCGAATATGATAATTTCAGAAAGCGCAGTCAAAAAGAGCGCGACGCCATTTTTGCCGACGTGCGCAGCGACACGATTATAAAGATCCTTCCGGTATACGACAATCTCGCCCGTGCGCTCAGCGTAGAGTGCAGCGACGCCGCATTTTACAAGGGCGTAGAGATGACGATGACGCAGCTCAAGGCTATCTTTGAAAAGCTTGGAGTAGTTCCGATCGAAGCTGTGGGGCAAAAATTTGACCCCGCTTTGCATAATGCCGTAATGCACGTCGAAGATGAAACCCGCGGTGAGGGTGAAATCGTGGAGGAATTTGAAAAAGGCTTCAAGCTTGGCGATAAAGTAATCCGCTTTTCAATGGTAAAGGTTGCTAACTGATAAATATCAGTGCAAATATTTAAATGAACAATAAGGTAAAATAACAGATAAACCTAACAGTCAGGAGGAAAATACAATGGGAAAAATCATAGGAATTGACCTTGGTACTACAAATTCATGCGTCGCGGTTATCGAAGGCGGCGAGCCGGTAGTTATCGCAAACGCCGAAGGCGCCAGAACGACGCCGTCCGTCGTCGCTTTTTCAAAGGACGGCGAGCGCATGGTCGGTCAGGTCGCAAAGCGTCAGGCTATCACGAACCCGGAAAGGACTATTTCATCTATCAAGCGTGAGATGGGTTCAAATTATAAAGTAACGATCGACGGCAAAGCCTATACTCCTCAGGAGATATCGGCTATGATCCTGCAAAAGCTAAAGACCGATGCTGAGGGCTATCTCGGAACGGCCGTAACGGAAGCCGTTATTACCGTCCCCGCCTACTTTACAGACTCGCAGAGGCAGGCGACAAAAGACGCCGGCAAGATCGCGGGCCTCGACGTAAAGAGGATTATAAACGAACCTACGGCGGCTGCTCTCGCCTACGGACTCGATAAGGAATCCGATCAGAAAATCATGGTCTACGACCTCGGCGGCGGCACGTTCGATGTATCAGTTCTCGAAATCGGCGACGGCGTCATCGAAGTCCTCGCTACTGCCGGCAACAACCGCCTCGGCGGCGACGATTTCGACGAGTGCATTATGAAATACCTCGCCGGCGAGTTTAAGAAAGACACCGGCATCGACCTCACAACCGACAAGGTCGCTATGCAGAGACTTCGTGAGGCCGCCGAAAAAGCAAAGATCGAGCTCTCCGGCGTGACCTCTACAAATATCAATCTGCCGTATATCACGGCCGACGCCACGGGCCCGAAGCACCTCGATCTCACTCTCACAAGAGCGAAGTTTAACGAGCTCACGGCACATCTTGTAGAAATGACCATGGGTCCTGTAAACCAGGCGCTCTCCGATTCAGGCCTTAACGCTTCCGAACTTTCAAAAGTTCTTTTAGTCGGCGGCTCGACGAGAATTCCCGCCGTACAGGACGCGGTCAAGAAGCTTACGGGCAAAGATCCGTTCAAGGGCATCAACCCTGACGAATGTGTCGCTATCGGTGCCGCTATCCAGGGCGGCGTTCTCGGCGGCGATGTTGAAGGCATCCTTCTTCTCGACGTTACCCCACTCTCCCTCGGTATCGAAACGCTAGGCGGCGTATTTACAAAGCTTATCGAGCGCAACACGACTATCCCGACCAAAAAGAGCCAGGTGTTCTCAACTGCCGCCGACAATCAGACATCCGTTGAGGTCAACGTTCTTCAGGGCGAGCGCGAGATGGCCGCATATAATAAATCTCTCGGCAGATTCCATTTGGACGGCATCGCTCCGGCACGACGCGGCGTACCTCAGATTGAAGTCACATTTGATATCGACGCAAACGGCATCGTAAACGTATCGGCAAAAGATTTGGGAACAGGCCACGAGCAGCATATCACCGTTACCTCCTCCTCTAACCTCAGCAAAGAGGATATCGAAAAGGCTGTCCGCGAGGCCGAACAGTACGCGGCAGAGGACAAAAAGCGCAAGGAAGAGGTAGACGTCCGCAATCAGGCCGATCAGATGGTATACCAGAGCGAGAATACGCTCTCCGAGATGGGCGATAAGATCGCACCTGAAGATAAAAAGACTATCGAGGATGCTGTTGCTAAAGTCCGCGAGGCTTTAAAGGGTACTGATACCGAGATGATCAAAATGGCGACAGAAGAACTCCAGAAGGCTTTCTACGCCGTATCCGAAAAGCTCTACAGCCAGGCAAACCCCCAGCAGGGACAGCCGGGCGCGGGATATGACCCGAACGCTGGCGCGGGCCAGGCCGGCGGCGCACCAAACGGCGGCGATTACTACGACGCCTATTATGAGGTCGTTGATGACGACGACAACAATAAATAAACTCATCCCCTTTGGCTGTTTATTCCGCACAGTGAAAAGAATCTCCGGTACACCGGAGATTCTTTACTGTGTTTTAAAGCAGCCCGGAAAGGAGTCTTGTTATGGCTGAGCAAAAACGAGATTATTACGAGGTGCTCGGAGTCGGCAAAAATGCGTCCGATTCTGATATAAAGAAAGCATACAGGAAGCTTGCAAAAGAAAATCATCCTGACCTCCATCCAGACGACAAAAACGCGGAGGCCCGGTTTAAAGAGATAAACGAGGCCTACGAGGTTCTGTCCGACGCCGATAAGCGCTCCCGCTACGACCAATTCGGTCACGCGGGCGTCGATCCGAACTTTAACGCCGGCGGAGGCGGCTTCAATGCCGATGGGTTTGATTTCGGAGATATTTTTTCGTCGTTTTTCACCGGCGGCTTCGGCGGCAGCACACGGCAGAACAGAAACGCACCCAGACGCGGTGAGAGCATACGAACGGGCGTCTCCGTAACGTTTGAAGAGGCGGCTTTCGGCTGTGAAAAAGAAATTACCGTCACGCGCATCGAAACGTGCGACACCTGCGGCGGTTCAGGCTGCGCAGAGGGAACAACGGCGGAGACTTGTTCAAACTGCCGCGGCAACGGCTATGTGAAAACACAGCAGCAGACGCTTTTCGGCGTTATGCAGACGACAGCCGAATGTCCGAAATGCCACGGCACGGGCAAAATCATACATCAGCCGTGTAAATCATGCCACGGGGACGGCGTTGTACGCCGTCAGAGGAAGCTGTCTGTCAACATCCCCGCCGGCATAGACGACGGGCAGACTATTTCGCTTCGCGGTCAGGGACACGCCGGCGAAAACGGCGGCCCGTCAGGAGATCTCCTGATCACTGTCGCCGTGAAGCGGCATGAAATCTTCACAAGAGAGGGCACTTCCGTCTATTGCAGCATACCTATAACCGTCGCACAGGCAATACTCGGTGACTCTATAGAAGTCCCTACGCTTGACGGCAAGGTGAAATATTCTATACCCGAGGGGACTCAGACCGGAACGGTGTTCCGGCTAAAGGGCAAGGGCATACCGAATCTGCGGCGTGACGGCCGCGGCGACCAGTACGTCACTGTACATGTTGAGATACCGAAAGGCCTGTCAAATGAGCAGAAAGAGCTTATAAAACAGTTTGACGCCTCTATGACAGGTAAAAATTACACAAAACAGCCCAATTTCTTTGAGAGGCTTAAAAAAAAGAAAGATAAGGAAAAGTAGCCAAATATACCGCCGGTTGTGATGTGTACAGATAAATGCGTTGCCTTTCCCGGTAGTTTCTTTTCTGAATTAATTTTCATGTTTATTATGCAATTGATTTTAAAGGTCATATGGTATATACTTATAGAAAATTCCCAGTAAGGAGTACGCTATGAAAAAAAGAAGGAAAAGAAAACAAAACTCAACGGGAAAGGTCATCGCATCGATATCCGCTACTTGTTTGGTTTTTGCTCTTGTATTAGTCGTGCTGACCTCCAATGGTATAAGCCTGCCGTTTTTGGGCGGCAGCTCCGGCACGTCTGACAGTTCTTCAAATTTCCTGTCTACATCTTCTGACGAGATGTCGTCCGAATCGTCGGAAACTCCCGTTATCGAGGATGAGTATACCAGTGCCACGCTCTGCTTTGCAGGCGATATAGTTCAGCATACGCCGCTCAATAATGACGCGTATAACCGCAACGGCGAATATGACTTCACCTATATGTATGAATACGCCCGCGAATATTTTGAAGCGGCCGATTATGCCGCCTGCTGCATCGAGACGACGCTCAACACAGCAAACCGTCCCATATCCGGATATCCCGCGTTCTGCTCGCCTGACGGCGTTGCATACAGCCTTAAAGAGGTTGGAATGGATCTTATTGCAACGGCAAGCAACCACGCAAACGATACCCAGCAGCAGGGTATAAACCAAACCCTTGACGTTTTGGACGAGGCGGGCCTTGACCATGTCGGTACTTACAGAACGCAGGAAGAGCGTGACGAAAACAACGGCATACTTT
Organism: uncultured Oscillospiraceae bacterium; assembly: GCA_944386855.1. Lineage (GTDB taxonomy): Bacteria > Bacillota > Clostridia > Oscillospirales > Oscillospiraceae > CALXCR01. The sequence goes on along the minus strand of CALXCR010000037.1, from coordinate 2,778 downwards.
TAAAGAATATCAACGACATATCCATCGCGTTTTTAAACTACTCATACAACACGAACTTCAATTCGATAGATTCCTATCCCTATGCCGTCAACGTATATTATAACGACTACATGGGCGGCCTCACCGATATCAACTACGATATGGTCGGTGAGGATATGGAAGCTGCCCGCGCCATGAACCCCGATCTAATCGTTGTCATGGTCCACTGGGGCGTTGAATATACGACGACTCAGACCGAACAGCAGGAAGTTTTTGCGGATTTTCTGTTTGAGGAAGGCGCGGATCTTATAATAGGTGGCCATCCGCACGTCCCCGAACCGATGGAGATACGCGAGATCGACAACGGCGACGGTACGACGCGTACGGGATATATTGTCTATTCTCTCGGCAACTTCATCTCAAATCAGAATTACGCTACGCTCTCTAACGGCGCGTATACTAATCTGACTGCCATTGTGAATATCGACATCACAAAAAATATCACGCAGGATGAAGTAACGATAACCAATATAGAGTACGCCCCGATGTATTTGGCGCATCCGAATGAGTCTAATACCGGCCACTACTGCCTGCTCGATATAAATAAGGCAATAGCCGAGTATGAAGCCGGCGATTACACATATGTAAACTCTTCACTTTACACACGGCTTCAGGAAGGCCTTGAAGATCTGCACCGCATATTCGGATACGAGGAGGTCGTCCTTGAAAGGACCGATCCCGCTGAGGAAAGCTCGCCTGCCGATGAGTCGTCTTCGGCTGTCGGAGATGCAGCGTAGCTAATAAAACAACATAAAAAGTCATGGCATCATTTAAATGCCATGACTTTTGTTTTATCTTAGTCTGTATAAGGCCGATTCATCCGGCGTTTAATCTCCCCGTTTGACCCGCATCATCCGTTTGACGAGTGGATATACCTGTACTGTTCGTCGGTCAGCTTGTCGATCTCTATGCCCATCGAACTAAGCTTCATCTCCGCAACCGCCGCATCTATCTCCGGCGGCACTTCATACACGCCTTTTTTAAGCTTACCCGCGTTTTTCGCGAGATACTCGGCCGACAGCACCTGAAGCGCAAAGCTAGTGTCCATTATCTCGGCGGGATGTCCGTCGCCTGCGGCAAGGTTTACAAGCCGTCCCTCGGCGAGCAGATATACCGTTTTCCCATTTTCAAATTTAAACGCCTCGATATTACGCCGCGCCTCATATACCTCCGCGGCGCGCTTTCTCATCTCAGCAACCGATATCTCAACATCGAAATGTCCGGCGTTGCACATCATGGCGCCCTCGCGCATTGTGAGTATGTGCTCCATCGTGATTACATCACGGCAGCCTGTGATCGTGATAAACAGATCTCCGACAAGCGCGGCGTCAGCCATCTTCATTACCTCGAACCCGTCCATAGCAGCCTCAACGGCCTTTATTGGATCAATCTCACACACTATCACTTTCGCACCCATGCCTTTGGCACGCATAGCAGCGCCTTTTCCGCACCATCCGTACCCCGCGATGACAACATTTTTACCCGCGACGATAAGATTTGTCGTACGCATTATGCCGTCCCATACCGACTGCCCTGTGCCGTACCTGTTGTCAAACAGATATTTCATCTGAGCGTCGTTTACGCATATCATCGGAAATGGCAGTCTGTTTTCGGCGGCGCGCGCTTTAAGGCGATGAACGCCCGTCGTCGTCTCTTCATTGCCGCCTATCAGATTTTCAGCGAGATCCGGACGCTCATCACAAAGTATCTGTGTGAGGTCTCCCCCGTCGTCTATGATAATATCCGGCTTACACGACAGCGCCGCTATGAGATGGTCGTGATACTCCTCCGCAGTCGCGCCGTGCCATGCAAACACATGGACTCCGTACGTCGCAAGGCCCGCGGCTACATCGTCCTGCGTCGAGAGCGGGTTGCACCCCGTCGCATATACGTCGGCGCCTCCGGTTTTAAGGAGTATCGCCGTCCTCGCCGTTTTTGCCTCAAGATGTATCGACATCGTTATTTTCAGCCCTAAAAACGGCTTTTCTTCCTCAAACCGTTTTTCCAGAATTGACGCTATCGGCATGTGTGCTTTTACCCAGTTTATTTTTTTGATCCCCTCAGGCGCTAATGAAGCGTCTCTTAAAATGTTTTCCATAAACCATGCTCTCCCCTTTCCGCCAAAAGTATATCACACGGCATTTTCCAATGCAACGATTTTAGATGCATTGGCCTGCCCGCAGCGCAGCATGACTAAATATAGCGGCTTATTTCGCGTTTTAACCGGCTGATTATCCGTTTTTCCAGCCGGCTTATATACGACTGGGATATGCCCATGATATCCGCCACTTCCTTCTGTGTTTTTTCACTCGTATCAAAAAGTCCAAACCGCATTATTATGATCTTGCGTTCACGGTCGGTCAGTTTATTTATAGCTTCAAGCAGGATCTGTTTGTCGACATCGTCCTCCAAAGGACGCATTATGATATCCGCATCCGTCCCCAGTATATCTGACAGCAGCAGCTCATTGCCGTCCCAATCGGTGTTCAGCGGCTCATCAAACGACACCTCTGTTTTCTGACCGTTTGTTTTGCGCAGGTGCATCAATATCTCGTTTTCAATACATCTGCTTGCGTACGTCGCAAGTTTTATGTTCTTGTCTGTCTTATATGTATTGACGGCTTTGATAAGCCCTATCGTGCCTATAGATACGAGATCCTCTATATTTATGCCCGTGTTCTCAAATCTCTTGGCTATATATACTACGAGTCGCAGGTTATGCTCTATAAGCACTCTTTT
>CALXCR010000036.1 GCA_944386855.1 uncultured Oscillospiraceae bacterium | reverse complement strand
ATGGCGTCCCGCCGCATCGAAAAGGCTAAAAAAGCCGCTAAGGGCGACAAAAAATATCTCCACGAGGCGGAGCTTTTTGAAAAGCTTATGGAGCATTTTGACAGCGGGAAACCGGCGCGCAGCTTTGAGTGTTCCCCCGAGGATCGTGAGATCATCGCAACGTCGGAGCTTCTGACGCTCAAACCCGTTATATACGCCGCGAATTTGGACGAGGATGCGTTTGCAAACGGGCTTGAGAACAACGCATACTACAATCAGGTGCTTAAATTCGCCGAGAGCGAGGGGTCGCAGGTGCTCCCCATATGCGCCAAAACGGAACAGGAGATCGCAGAGCTCGCCGACGAGGACAAGACGATGTTCCTTGAAGAGCTCGGTATTGCCGAATCGGGGCTTGACCGGCTTATAAAATGCTCATACTCGCTTTTGGGGCTCATATCGTTTCTCACGGCGGGCTCTGACGAGGTGCGCGCATGGACAATAAAAAACGGTACTAAAGCGCCGCAGGCAGCCGGCAAGATACACTCCGACTTTGAGCGCGGATTTATCAGGGCCGAGGTCGTCGCATTCGACGATTTAAAGGCGTGCGGCTCTATGGCCGCGGCAAAGGAAAAGGGCCTTGTCAGGAGCGAAGGCAAGGATTATGTGATGAAGGACGGAGATGTTGTCCTATTTAGGTTCAATGTATAAACATTTGGGGCTTTGACCCCGTTTTCCCCCAGCCTATATTCTATAATTTATAAGGAGGTCACTATGGTAAAAGTCACTTTAGGCAACACTGGAATAACCGTCAACAAAAACGGTTTCGGTGCGCTCCCCATCCAGCGGATATCAAAGGACGAGGCGGTGTATCTGCTGCGCAAGGCGTATGACAACGGCATCGATTTTTACGACACTGCGGCCGGCTACACCGACAGTCAGGAGAAAATCGGCGCGGCACTCTCCGACGTGCGCGATAAGATCTATATCGCCACGAAATCCGGCGCTCAGGACGCCGCGGGACTCAGGAGAGACATTGAAAACAGCCTGCGGATGATGAAAACCGATTATATCGACATATTCCAGCTCCACAACCCGTCGTACTGCCCAAAGCCCGGCGACGAGGCGGGACTTTACGACGTTCTCATCGAGCTTAAGGAAAAGGGTGTCATCAGGCACATCGGCATAAGCAATCACCTTATCTATGTTGCAAACGAGGCGCTTCAGTCCGGGCTTTACGAGACTATACAGTTTCCGTTTTCGTATCTGTCGAGCGATATCGACATAAAGCTTGTAAACGACTGCAAAGCGGCCGGCGTCGGGTTTATCGCGATGAAATCGCTGTCCGGCGGCCTTTTGACAAACGCCGCCGCATCATACGCGTATCAGGCGCAGTTTGACAACCTGCTGCCGATATGGGGCATACAGCGCGAGAGCGAGCTTGATGAATTTATCGGCTTTAACGAAAACCCGCCTACTATGACGGAGGAATATGAGAAGATCATCGCCGCGGACCGTGAGATGCTTTCTGGGCAGTTCTGCCGCGCCTGCGGGTACTGTATGCCGTGCCCCGCCGGGATATATATAAGAGACTGCGCGAGGATGTCGTTCAACATCCGCCGCTTCCCCACTGAGCAGTTCATGACCGAGCACTGGCAGAACGAGATGCGCAACATCGACAACTGTTTAAACTGCGGTCACTGTATATCAAAATGCCCTTACGGCTTAAACACACCGGAGCTTTTGAAGGAAAATCAGAAAGATTATTTCGAGGTCCTCGCAGGCAAGCCGCTCTTCCCGTTTACGATGAAAAAATGATCGTTCCAAAAATTTCATGACATAAAAAGGCGATTCCCCCACAGAATAGGTACAAAACCGTTCTGCGGGGGAATTTTACGTTTTCTCCGCGGCATGAAATGGGGATATTGTATGAAATTCAGAAAATTTATGCTCTGTCTGGCGCTTATCGCGGCGATAAGTTCCGTATTTTGCTTTTCATTGTACACAACGGCGGAGGCCGCGTCGTACAGGCGCGGCTCTACGGGCTCCGTCGTTACGCAGATACAGCAGAAGCTTTCAAACTGGGGCTATTACAGCGGTGATATCGACGGTATATTCGGCAGCCGCACCGAGTCGGCAGTCTTGTCGTTCCAGCGCAAAAACGGTCTTACGGCCGACGGCATTGTCGGAAGTCAGACGCTGGCGGCGCTCGGGATCGCCGACGCCGGCTCTACGACATATGACAACGACGTCACACTGCTTGCGCGTCTGATATCAGCCGAGGCGCGCGGTGAGCCGTACGCCGGTCAGGTGGCCGTAGGCGCTGTTGTGTTAAACAGAATGGAGCATCCGTCTTTTCCGAACACTATGTCGGGCGTCATTTATCAGTCGGGCGCGTTCAGCTGCCTTGACGACGGACAGTTTAATGAGCCTATAGCCGAATCGGCCTATTCCGCGGCGCGCGACGCGCTAAACGGGTGGGATCCCAGCGGCGGCGCGATATATTACTTTAACCCCTCCACGGCCACAAACTCATGGATATGGTCGAGGCCGCTTATAGTCACCATAGGAAAGCACCGATTCTGCGCGTAAACGCGTAAAATCGCCCTGTTTCCGGCGGCTCATAAAAATAAATATTGATTTCCCGCCCCCGAGGTCATATAATTTACAATAACTAATTTTATGACTATCGGGGGTATTTTATCATGCTGACTAAAAAACAAAATTTTCTTGAGACGATACGCGGGGGCAATCCTGACCGTTTTGTAAACATGTACGAGGCTTTCGCCATGATGCGCGGTGACCCGGTATCGGCCTCCTCCCCTCGCGGCAAGGTCGGTGAGGAGTGGAAAAACAACTGGGGCGTCACGATCAGATACACCCCCGGAACGCCCGCGGCTTTCCCTGTGCATGACTATGAGCATAAGGTGATAAAGGACATTACAAGGTGGCGCGAAACTGTTAAAGCGCCGTCGCTCGACTACCCTGAGGAGGAGTGGCTGAAATACGCGGCCGTGCGCGACAACATCGACACAAACGAGCAATTTGCGACGCTTATGATGTCGCCCGGCATATTCGAGCAGGCACATTATCTCATGGGTATAGACGACTGCCTTTTGAATTTTTACGAAGAGCCGGAGGAGATGCACGCGCTTATCGACTTCATAACCGATTGGAAGGTCGAATACGCAAAACTGCAGTGCAAATATTTTAAGCCGGAGCTTTTGTTCCATCATGACGACTGGGGAACGCAAACATCGTCGTTCATGTCCCCCGATATGTTCAACGAGTTTATTGCGCCGGCGACAAAGCGCGTTTACGACACATACAGGGAAAACGGCGTTCAGATAATCGTCCATCACAGCGACTCATATGCGGCAAATCTCGTCCCGTCGATGATCGACATCGGCATCGACGTGTTCCAGGGCTGCCTTACGGAGAACAATGTGCCGGAACTTATTGAGAAATACGGAGGCAAGATCTCTTTCATGGGCGATATAAACAACGGCGTCGTCGACGTCGAGGATTGGACGGAAGAACTTATCGCGCGCGAGGTCGAGCGCGCATGCCGAGAGTGCGGAAAGCTCTATTTTATACCGTGCACTACCATGGGCGGGCCGATGAGCATATACCCCGGCGTATATGAGGCTGTCGGCCGTCAGATCGACCGCATGAGCAAAATAATGTTTTAAAAAACGCTCCGGAGAAGATATAACCTCTCCGGAGCGCATTTATTTTAAATATTTTACGGCGCGGCGCAGCTTGAAGACAAAAACAGGCTCGGTGATTCGAGCCTGTTTTTAGTGCTGTTAGTCCGTAACGTACGGCAGAAGAGCGACCTGACGCGCTCTCTTTATAGCCTCTGTAAGCTGGCGCTGGTGCATCGCGCACGTTCCTGTCGTCCTGCGGGGCAGGATCTTGCTGCGCTCCGACAGGTAGCGGCGAAGACGCGCCGTGTCTTTATAGTCGATGTGCTGGCACTTGTCAACACAGAACTGGCAAACTTTTTTCCTTTTACGGGCACGGACTCTGTTGTCTCTTTCAACAGCCATTTGACAATCCTCCTGTTCTCAAAAATCTTATTAAACGCCGGACGGTACTTTAAAACGGCAGGTCGCCGTCGTCATCATCCAGCTCTGCAAAATCGGATGCTGTAACAGGCGACGTATACCCGCCTGTATAATCACTGTACGACTGCCCGCCTGACGGCGGCGCAAAGTCTCCTGACGAACCCTGATCCCTTTTGCTGTCACCGAAATAT
>CALXCR010000035.1 GCA_944386855.1 uncultured Oscillospiraceae bacterium | reverse complement strand
TGCTCGTGTGAAGTGTGCAGGCTATCGTCAACTTCGTTGGCAAAACGAATCTTCAGGTACGCAAGTATATCGGTATTCTGGTAATTATACTGATTGACAGAGCATATGCAGTACAAATACTGTCCTTTATAAAGAGTAACGCTGCCGTCCGTAGTAGCCGAGGGCGTCTCATTTTCTATCATATGGTTTGTGCCGTATTTATACGGCTCGTCAAAGACGTATATATCCCAATACACGGAAGTTTCCGTGCCGTCGACATTCACTGCCGTAAACCTGTATAATCCGGAGCGCTCGATTATCTCGGAATACTCGCCGAACGTGTTTACATCAAATACAACCGCGGCGACAACGCTGTCGTCGTTTCGGATATCGGCATCCATAAGCTCAAGAACGTGTGCAGTGCCGTCGTCCGTCGAGGAGGTCGTGACGGAAGAATCGATGCTGCTGTCACCGGAAGAGCTTATTGTTTCATCAGGTTCTTCAGTACAGCTGTGAAGGAGTATGGCGAGAAGAAGGATCAGTGTCAGGGCGACGACTGTCAATATATAGTATTTATTGGAGATAATCTCCCTGAGTGTCTTTTTAATATCATTCATATAACAACTCTCCATATAAAAAATTAGAGTTAAATGTCAGTGTAAATTAGGCGTGCACCTGCCGCTATCGCGTGTGCCGCTAACATATTATACCATAACGGCTTTAGCCGGAATGGTATACTCGTCATCTTTTTCAGTTGCCCTGTAAGCGGCGAGAAAAAGGACTTAAATCAAAGTATAATATCCGCTATGTGGATATTATACAACATATGTGTGAACAGTTCAATTTAAGATAATAAACAGACTGTTAAGTGACAATACAAGAAGTATATTATATAATATTAAAAAATGCAAAGGGTAGGTGACGTTCGCTATGCTTAATATTTTGATTGCGGAGGACAACGCGGGACTTCGCAGCCTTATGAAGCTGCATTTCCAGCGTGAGGGATATAATGTGCTTGAAGCAGCAAACGGAGCAGAAGCTTTGAGGATAATCGAATCGATCGCCGTTCATGTTCTTGTAGCAGATATTATGATGCCGGAAATGGATGGATATCAGCTTGTTAGGGAACTACGGTCTGCAAAGTATAACCTGCCGATAATTTTTGTTACGGCAAAAGATTCTATTGATGACAAGAAAACAGGTTTTTTACACGGTGCTGACGACTACATTGTAAAGCCGTTTGAGATGGAGGAACTGGTTTTGCGTGTTCGAGCGCTGCTTAGGCGCGCTAATATGAACGTTGAGAATGTCATGAAGATCGGCAGCTGTGTTTTAGACGAGAGCCGTTTGTCGGTTACACGGGGAGAAGATACAATTGTGCTCAGACCAAAAGAATTTGCACTGCTTTTTAAGCTGTTGTCATACCCCGGCCGTATTTTTACGAGAAATATGCTTATGGACGAGCTTTGGGGCTACACAAGCAATACCGACCCGCGGACTGTGGATGTGCATATCAAGAGGCTAAGAGAGCATTTGAAAAATATTGACGAATTTGAAATACAGACGGTCAGAGGACTTGGTTACAGGGCGGTGATATTGAAATGAAGTATTTTCAGAAAAAATTGATGCTGATCTTTTCGTGGGTAATTATTTTATCCTCGCTTGCGTCTATTGTAATAACCGATTTCTGGCGCGACCTGAATTTGATGCCGGAATACAGCAGAAAATTTATGGGTTTTGCCGTGAGGGAACTTTCGCTGCTGCTTATAGCATCGGTTGTCATGTGGCTTATGGTCCGCATACTAATGCCCCGGATAGTAAAGCCTATAATAAAACTCAACGAAGCGACGAAAGAGCTTACCGTCGGAAATTTTGACGTGCGCGTCGAGGAGGAAAAACGAGCTGACGAGCTCGGTGAACTGCTGCACAATTTCAATATCATGGCAAAAGAACTTAAAAGCAACGAGTATCTCAAGACAAATTTCGTTGCAAATGTCTCGCATGAGTTTAAGACCCCGCTCGCCGTTATGAACGGATACGCTGGACTTCTCGCTGAGGAGAAGATCGACGATAATCTGCGCATAGAGTATGCGCAAATGATTAAAAACGAGACACAGCGCCTGTCAAAGCTTACTGAGAACATTTTGCGGCTTTCAAAACTGAATGCGCAGGAGATTAAGATCAAAAAAGAGAGGTTCGAGCTGTCGGAACAGATAAGGCGTGCTCTGCTAACACTTGAAACAGGGTGGAATGACAAGTCGCTGAGCCTCGACATAGATATGCCGGAGGCGTACTATGTTGGCGAGGAGAACCTTCTGTATCAGGTTTGGTTCAATATTATTGAAAACGCCATTAAGTTTTCAAATAACGGCGGCCGCCTTTCAATAAAGCTAAAAGACGCGCCGGATGAGGTGTCTGTAACGATTACGGATACGGGGATCGGCATGGACGAAGAAACGGTACGCGAGATGTTCGAGCCGTTTTATCAGGGCGATTCGTCGCACGAGCACGAGGGGAACGGACTTGGAATGGCAATAGTAAAGAAAATAGTCGACCTTCATGGAGGCAGCATCAGCGCGAAAAGCGCTCCCAATATGGGGACGAAGATCACAGTCGCGCTCCCAAAATAGACAAAAAACGGCAGGCATTACTTACACCTGCCGCTTTTCATTGCCGATCAAAAGGATCTATTTATTCTCTTCGGTCAATATCTCGAGGATTTTATCGTATATCTTTTCCGCGTTTTGCCTGAAATTGTTTTCAACAAACAGAGCGTGATCCTCGCTGCCGACAGTCAGCCCCAGCGATATGATGTCACTGATCCCGTCTGATAGTGCAAGGGACACAACATAACCCATACGGTTTTTATACTCATGCGACGTGGTTATAAGCGCGTCGCGCTTTTGGTGCTGCGCCTGTATATTTGTACTTTTTTCCGCCTTGATCCTGACGGAATAAGGCAGGCTGGACTCGGTTATCTCACCGTTTCGGCGTCCTTTCTCCGTTATGGAATACATACCGTCTGCACAGAAAATGTGCCCTGTATCTATAAGCTCGGCGACACAGTCGGCAAAATCAAAATAACTTATGCCGTCGTCGCAAATGACAAGGTCCGCAAGTGTCGGAAGGTCGACGCTCTCGGGCAGGCGGCGAAGCACGAACAATATAAGTATTTTTATATCTATTTTATCTCGGATAAACCCAAATCTCTCGTCCATATCTTTCTCCGTTTCGGTTAAAATTTCGCTGTTACAGCGGTATATAAGATGCTTTGCGCATGGACACTCTATATTTCTATTATAACACTTTAATCACGCCGGCAGGAGCGTTTTTGAATTACTTCCGGTCATTCAATATGCGTTTTCGGAAAATATTTATCAACAAAGTCGACTGACCGAAGCATAAAACTCTTGCCACTTAAATAGTTTAGTGCTCCGGCATCGGTTTCAAATGCGAAAATCAGTTTGTACGAGCAGAGCGCTTGCTTTTTTTCGCCGTAGATCCTGTTCAGCCTCTCGACACCGTATTTCCCGTCGCCGAGCAGCGGAGCGCCGGCGGAGGCAAGCTGAGCGCGTATCTGATGCGTACGCCCGGTGAGCAGGCGGCAGCGTATCAGCGAAAGGTTTTTACTGACAGCCAATGTCTCGTACTCGGTTACGGCTGTTTTTGCGCCCTTTTCATGCGAGCGCTTTACATATACCTGATTTTTTGCGGCATCTTTAAACAGATAGTCCGAGAGAGTGCCTCTCGGCGGGGTAAGCTTTCCGCAGGCGACGCAGAGATAATATTTGTCTATCTCACGCAGCTTTATTTTTTCGTTCATTATTTTAAGCGCTTCGGCGTTTTTCGCCGCTATGACTATGCCGCTCGTATTTCTGTCGATGCGGTTACAAAGCGCGGGGACAAACGAATTTTCTTCCTGCGGACGCCACCGGCCGTTTTTATACAGATATGCCTGTATATTTGCGATAAGCGTGTTGTAAGACCATGAACTGTCAGGATGGCAGAGCATCCCGGCGGGTTTGTTCACAAGCAGAATGTTGTCGTCCTCGTATACAATGTCGAGCTTTGGGGTCGCAACAGCTAGATACGCGTTATCGTCAGACGGTTTCTGGAAGAATTCATCATTTATATAAAGCTGCACGACGTCGCCCAGCGAAAGTCTCGTATCCTTTTTTGCGCCCTTAGAGTTGACTTTTATGCGTTTAAGGCGTATATATTTCTGGAGTAGCGAGGCAGGAAGCAGGGGTACGGCCTTTGACACAAAGCGGTCGAGCCGCTGGCCGGCGTCATTTTTTGCTATCGTAAATTCACGCATATAATCACCTGTACATGACATTCGCTTATTTACCTATTATTTGGATATGGTAATTATATGACACTTGCTTAAATTTGTAAAGGAAACAAAAAATCCAAAAGAAATGTTTGACAATGGTGCTTTTTTGTCTTATAATGTTTTAGCGACTGTGTGAGGTGTATTATGCGGTTAAATCTTCGTGAAGTAATTGAAAACCCCGGAAATAGCGTCGATTTTTCATATCAGCCTGATTTTTCAGGGCTTAACTTTGAATGTGTAAAATCGATCGAACCGTCGGTTTCGGCAAAAGGCCGTGTTTACAATTCAGCCGGTGTAATGAAGCTTGAGGGAACACTTCATGTAGATATGATCTGTATTTGCAGCAGATGCCTTAAGGAATTTACACGGAGCACAGATCTTCCTCTTAATGCCATACTGGCCGATGAGGCTATAGATGAGGAAAACCCCGATATATTTCTCCTTGATGGAGATTATATAGATTTGGATGAAGTCGTGACGACCGCCTTTGTACTCGATGTTGAACAGATATATCTGTGCAGCGAGGATTGCAAGGGACTGTGTCCCAAATGCGGCAAGAATTTAAACGACGGACCGTGCTCCTGCACGGCAGATGCAGATCCCAGGCTGGCTGTCTTAGGGCAGCTCTTGGAGAATAATTAACAGGAGGTGTCATTATGGCGGTTCCAAAAAGGAAAGTATCGAAAGCAAGAAGAGATAAGAGACGCAATTCTCACTGGAAGCTCACGATACCGGGTGTTGTAAAGTGCCCGGAGTGCGGCGCTATGCGTCTGCCGCACAGAGCATGCAGAGCTTGCGGCAAGTACAACGGACGCGAGGTTCTCAAAGTAGAAGAGCAATAAATTAAGTACACTCTTCAAATAAGAGGGTGTCTCGAATCACTGCATGGCGCGATGTTTCGAGATACCCTTTTGTATTTTATGTTAAAGGAGGTTTTATGCTTTGTCATCGACGATAAAAAACATAGAAAAGGGAAGTATAGCCTCTAAAACTATTCTGAAACAGGGAGACACGATACTTTCTATAAACGGCAAAAGAATTATTGATGTCCTCGATTACAAGTATTTTATATATGATGCAAACCTCGCTCTTTTAGCGAGCTCGCCTGACGGAACGTATAAGATAGTCAGAATTAAAAAACCCATAGGAAAAGATATAGGCCTTGTATTTGACACATATCTGATGGACAAGGCGAAGGCCTGTTCCAACAGATGCGTTTTCTGCTTTGTCGATCAGCTGCCGCGCGGTATGCGTAAATCGCTGTATTTTAAGGACGATGACGCGCGTCTCAGTTTTTTGACCGGCAACTATATAACGCTTACGAATCTGTCGGACAGAGAGATACAACGGATAATTGATCTCAGGATCAGCCCGATAAACATTTCCGTACATGCGACAAACCCGGAGCTGCGACGCCGCCTGCTGCAAAATGACAGGGCGGGCGAGATCATGGATATTATGCGCCGATTTGCCGACGGCGGTATAGAGATGAACTGTCAGATAGTCTGCTGCCCCGGCTGGAACGATAAAGAAGAGCTCATGCGCTCCATGAGGGAGCTCCGTGCGCTTTATCCCGCCGTAAACAGCGTTTCGGTTGTACCGGTGGGGCTTACAAAACACAGAGAGCATCTTACAAAACTTATTCCTTTTGATAAGGAGAGCGCCACTGAGATGATCGATATGGTGACCGGTTTCGGACTTGAGTGCCTCAGGGACAGGGGTTCGCGGATTTTTTTCTGTGCCGACGAGTTGTATCTAAAAGCCGAAATGCCCATACCAGGCGAGGATGAATACGAGGGGTATCCACAGCTTGAAAACGGCGTTGGGATAATTCGACTCACAATTGAAGATTTCAGGCGTTCGCTTAAGGAAAAAACGAAGGCGTCATCGATGCCGTTTTCGATAGCGACAGGCGTATCTGCAAAACCTGTACTTGATATGCTTATAAACGAGGCGCGTGAAAAATTTGAATGTATCAACGGCACGGTATACGCCATAAAGAACAAATTTTTCGGCGAAACGATCAATGTGACCGGCCTTATCACCGGGCAGGATATGATATCGCAGCTAAAGGGTCAAAACCTGGGCAAGGTTTTATATATACCGGATGTCATGCTGCGCAGCGGCGAAAATGTTTTTCTTGACGATGTCACGGTGGACGATGTGCGTCGCGAACTCGGTATTGACGTGATGCCGGTGATGACGGACGGAACGCATCTCGCGGATATCGCATGCGGAGATATCGGAAAGGGGGATTACTAATGGCCAGACCGCTTATTGCAATAGTCGGGCGTCCAAATGTCGGCAAATCCATGCTGTTTAACAGGCTTGTCGGGAGCAGGCTCGCCATAGTGGAGGATACGCCGGGCGTCACAAGGGACAGGATTTATGCAAGCTCCGACTGGAGCGGGAGAGAATTCGACATCGTTGATACGGGCGGTATTGAACCGAAAAACGACAGCGAAATATTGATGTTCATGCGCGATCAGGCGCAGATCGCCATAGACACGGCGACTGTTATAGTTCTCGTCACAGATATTACGACAGGTGTTACGGCTGCGGATCAGGATGTTGCGACAATGCTTTTGAAGTCGGGCAAGCCGATCGTGCTTGCTGTAAATAAAATGGATTCAACCGGTACAGTGAACCCGGATATATACGAGTTTTATTCGCTGGGTGTTGGAGATCCGATCGCAGTGTCTGCTGTACACGGTCACGGTACGGGAGACCTCCTGGACAAATGTATTGAATACTTCCCGCCGCAGACAGATGATGAGGAAGAGGACGATGTCATAAAAGTCGCCGTTATAGGGAAACCGAATGCGGGGAAATCGTCGCTTGTAAATAAAATACTCGGCGAAAAGCGCGTTATAGTAAGCGATGTTGCCGGTACGACACGCGACGCAATAGACACGCGCTTTGAAAATGAATCCGGGAAATATATGTTTATCGATACGGCCGGCATACGGAAAAAATCAAAGGTGGATGACAGGGTCGAAAAATATAGTGTTCTGCGGGCACAGATGGCGATACAGCGCTCCGATGTGTGCCTCATTATGATAGACGCGCGCGACGGTGTTACCGAGCAGGACACAAAGGTCGCGGGGCTTGCGCATGAGGCCGGAAAGGCTAGCATAATCCTCGTGAACAAATGGGATCTGATCGAAAAAGACACTATGACGATGGACCGTATGCGCGATGATATACGGCGGGATCTGTCGTTTATGTCATATGCGCCGATCCTGTTCATATCAGCGCTTACGGGACAGCGCGTAAACCGTATTTTTGAGCTTATAAACTATGTAAACGAGCAGAGCACAATGCGCATAACGACGGGGATGCTGAACAATGTCTTGCAGGATGCTATGGCGAGAGTACAGCCGCCTACGGACAGAGGCCGCAGGCTGAAAATATACTATATGACTCAGACGGGCGTACGACCGCCGAATTTCGTGATTTTCTGCAACGACGCAAAATTATTCCACTTCTCATACCAGAGATATATAGAAAACCAGATACGGAGCATATTCGGCCTTGAGGGAACGCCGGTAAATATCGTAATAAGGCAGAAGGGCGATAAAGAAAACTAAAATAATACGGCGAGGTTTTTGACCGCGCCGTATTTTAATCTGCTATTGTTCGACAATAAATGTTTGAATGCGAAGCTGTGCAAAAGATATATCCTATAAGCGGCAAATATGGTATAATATCCATATTACGGATATTATATTTCGATTTTAATCCTTTTTCTCGATCGCTAAGCGGACAACCGAAAAAGACGGCATATTATACCATATCGGCAGTTGCAGTCATGGCATGAAATCCGCATAGCGGATACTATAGATCGATTTAAGCCCTTTTCTCACTCTTTACAGGGCGGCTGAAAAAGGCACTAGCCGCACAAGTGTGCGAGTATAGCGCGCAATAGGATCGGAGAAAACTTGTGTGAACGTTCACATTGGCGCGAAATAGAAAAACACGACGGAGAATCATATGACGGATTATTTTAACAACCCGATGCCCGATGAAGATATTTTAAAGATAAGCAGTCTCGGGCTTGCCCATATGGGGGACGCCGTTTACGAGCTTTTGGTGCGCTCAATGCTGTGCCATATGGGCAAAGCAACTTCGAAAGGACTGCACAATGCGGCGATAACATATGTGTCAGCCAAGGCGCAGGCGGCGGCCGCCAAAAAAATACTGCCGCTGCTTACGCAGGACGAGCTTGACGCCTACAAGAGAGGCAGAAATGCCAAAGTTCATTCAGTACCGCACAGTGCGACATATGAGGAATACCATATGGCTACAGGACTTGAGACGCTGTTTGGATATCTATATTTAAAAGGTTACATGGATAGGATCAACGAGCTTTTTGCGATCATAATGGAGGGATAATTATGCCGTTGGACGCGATATGCCTTTCCGCGCTGCGGGAAGAGCTTACCGAAAAGATATGCGGTATGAAAATAGACAAGGTGCAGCAGCCTGAAAAGGATATCATACTGCTGTCACTGCGGCGTTACGGTGAGAGCGTGCGCCTTTTGATATGCGCGGGCAGTGGAAACGCGAGGGCACACATTACTAATGAAAGATACGATAACCCGCAGGCTGCCCCGATGTTTTGCATGTTCCTGCGGAAGCACCTCACAGGAGCTGTGATTGCAGATATAACACAGCCGCCTATGGAAAGGCTTCTCGATATAAAGCTCGACGCGTTTGACGCAATGGGAAACAGTGTCGAAAAGCACATAATCGTAGAGCTTATGGGACGCACGTCGAATTTTATTTTGACGGATGAGCAGGGGATAATAGCCGACTGCTTACGAAGAGTCGGAAGCGCCCTTGACGAAAAGCGCAGCGTGCTGCCCGGGATGTACTACAGGCTTCCGCCGGCTACAGGTAAACGGATTATAACGGATATGGCAGACGAGGAAATAGCGCTTGTATTTGACAGCGGTGCGGCTGATGTACGCCTTGATAAGCTCCTGCTCGACAATTTCTCTGGCTTTTCGCCGCTTATATGCCGTGAGCTGTCATTTAGGGCGTATAAGACTACCGACATAAGTGTGCGCGAATGCGGCGAGGTCGACGGAGGAGACGCCATAAAACGCGAGTGCGTACATTTCAGGGATATGCTTTTAAGCGATGAGCTCAGTCCATACCTCATTAAGGATGAAAACGGACGGCCGTATGATTTTTCATTTATGGATATACGTCAATATGAGGGGCTCTTTACAATTGAGGAGGCGGGCAGTTTCTCCGAACTGCTTGAAGAGTATTACACCGGCAGAGACAGGGCGGACAGAGTAAAGCAGAAAGCGAAAGAGCTCACAAAAACCGTGAAAACGACGCTTGACAGGACAATGAGGAAGCTCATAAATCAGCGTAAAGAGCTTGCCGCGGCGGCCAACCGCGAGGAGCTGCGCCAGAATGCCGATCTCATAATGGCTAATTTATATGCGATAAAGAAGGGCGCGAGGAGCTTTACTGCGGAGGATTTTTACGGTGAAGAGGGTGATGTGCGTGAAATTGCGCTGGACCCCAAAAAGAACGCGCAGCAAAATGCGGCAAAGTATTATAAAGACTATGCCAAGGCTAAAAACGCGGAGCAATTTTTGACAGGGCTTATCGAGGACGGCGAACGGGAGGTCCAGTATCTAGGCAGTGTTTTAGAAGCGCTGGAAATGGCGGAAAATGAGCATGACCTCGCTGAGATCCGACAGGAGCTTGTCGACGGCGGATATATAAAAAAACAGCGTACGTCAAAAAGAGAGCGGCGCGTTGAACAGAGGCCCATGCGTTTTTTATCCAGCACCGGCATAGAGATCCTAGTCGGGAAAAACAATGAGCAAAATGATGTCCTTACGACGAAAATAGCTTCCAAACGTGATATGTGGCTTCACGCCCAGAAAATACACGGTTCACACGTTATAATACGCCTAAACGGGCTGCCGCCGGACGAGCTTACGATAGAAGAGGCTGCGTCGCTTGCAGCGTATTACTCGCAGGGACGTGAAAGCGGGAAAGTTCCCGTCGATTTCACTTATGTAAAATTTGTCAAAAAGCCGTCCGGAGCAAAGCCGGGTATGGTTATATACACCGATTATAAGACCATCGCGGCGCGCCCGCAGATAGACGGTTTGAAGAGGATAAATTAATCATATTTTTAAGGAGGTCGCACAATGCAGTATTTTACACTTTCAAATGGCGTTAAGATACCCGCGGTAGGGTCAGGTACAAACAGTTTTGCCAAAACAGACGGCGTGTTCAACGGAAGCACGAAGGAAGTTATATCCGCTATCGAGGCAGGGTACACGTTTTTCGATACGGCGGAAAGTTACCGTAACGAAGAAGCCGTAGGAGACGGCATTATCGAAAGCGGAGTGGGCCGCGAAAACATTTTTGTTGCAACAAAAATGGCGACAAGGAGCGAAAAGCCGCTTGGCAGAAACGATGCTGTAGCCGCGATAGAGAGAAGTCTTAATAAGCTTAAAACAGATTATATTGATCTCTATCTTATACATTTCCCCTGGGAGAAGAGAGACGAGGAGAAAGAGGTCTGGGAGGCGTTTGAGGAGTATTACCGTAAAGGCGTTTTGAAAGCGATCGGAGTTTGCAACCATATGCCAGACGATCTTGAGTTCCTCATAAAAAACTGCGAGATAAAGCCTATGGTGAATCAGGTGAAATGTAACCCGGACGAGTGGAATAAAGCCGCTGTCGACTTTTCACAGGCAAACGGGATCATCCCGATAGCGTGGGGACCGCTTAAATTTGCCGCAGAACACAGGCCGCCGATAGAGGAGATAGGCCGCAAATACGGCAAGACGTGGGCGCAGACAATACTGAGGTATCATTTCCAGCGCGGCGTTATATCGATACCAAAATCACACTCATTTGAGCATCAGAAAGAAAATCTCGATATATTTGATTTCGAACTGACTCCTGATGAGATGAGGATTATCGCCGGATAGGATGTTTTGCTGCGCCTAATGTGGGCAGTTTTGCGGAGCACTGGAATAATGAAAAGGTTTTTAAAAATCACAGCGGCGGTTATCGGATTTATGGCGGCATTGGCTGTATTGCTGGTAGTATTCCTTTCGGCAACAGAGTACAGACCGCAGCTGTCGCAGCCGGCGGATATTTCGCATGTTATAACGTCGGGGAAGTTAGATATTAATGACACAATAACCGTTTTGAGCTGGAATATCGGGTACGGCGGACTTGGAAAAAAATCCGATTTCTTTATGGACGGCGGAGAAATGGTATATCCGCCAAGCAAAGAAGCGGTCGTAAAAAATATTGACGGAATTACAAGTTTTATAAAGAACGGGACTTCGGATATTTATCTCTTGCAGGAAGTCGACAAAGATTCTTTCAGGACGGACGGAATGGATCAAACGGAGATCCTTGCGGATCTGAAAAACTTCAATTTTTCTTACGCGCGCAATTATAAATGCAGTTTCGTGCCGTTTCCTCTGCCGCCGCTTGGCAGAATGGACAGCGGTATAATGACCATGTCGGAATATACCTCCGACGAGGGCGTTAGAATAAGCCTTCCGAGCCCGTTTTCATGGCCGGTCAGTACGGCAAATTTAAAGAGATGTTTACTTGTGAACAGATTTCCTCTTGAAGGCTCCGATAATGAGCTTGTAATAGTAAATCTACATCTTGAGGCGTACGACGGCGGTGACGGCAGCGCAAAGCAGGCCGAGGCGCTGTTTGAGCTTTTACGCACGGAATATGAGAAAGGCAATTATGTGATAGCCGGCGGGGATTTTAATCAGATGTTCCCGGATACGCTTGATGCCTATCCGATCGGAGAGGACAGCGTATGGATACCGGGGACGCTTGAGACGGAGGTGCTGCCTGACGGATGGAGCTTTGCCTATGACAGCTCAAACCCAACCTGCCGCCTGCTCAACAAGCCGTATGATTCAAATGATGCTTTGGCGTAGTTTTATGTGATAGACGGGTTTATAATTTCTCCGAATGTTATTCTGCAAAATGTCGAGACTGTTGATATGGGTTTTGAATATGCCGATCACAATCCAGTGAGACTCGAGGTAAAATTAGAAAAGTAGGTATATAAAAAGAGGAAGCTTTTTGCTTCCTCTTTTTATTCAATTGATATGCCGCTTCCGGGACTGCGGCATCAGGGTAATGTAACCTGACATTCTTTTTGTGCCTGTCCGATGGATATGCGATCGGCCGCGGATCGTGTGTTTTCTAGCTGGGACAAAACCATACTCTCAGCAAGAATACTGATTTGTACCGCGGCATCAGGCCGAATGTGCTTCCTCTGATTTCTGATCATCGCATCGCGGACGGTTTTGCTGCTCATTATTTCTTCTAAAGCATCAGACAATTCACCGCTTGACGTATAGCAGAATCTACTCATGCCATAGCTGCTGAAAAAACGGGCGTTATATGTTTCGCATCCCGGGATTGGAGCAACGTGTATCATGGGAATGCCGCACACGGCGGCTTCTGTGGAGGAGAGTCCGCCTGGCTTGGTGATAAATAAATCGGCCGCCTTCAGATAACCTGCCATATCGGAGGTATAGCCTACAACCGTAACATCAGGCATATTATTGCCGTTTAGCTCATCATACATTTGCTTATTTGAGCCGCATATGACGATCAGTTCTGTATTCTCATATGTGCTAACTTCATCTGCAAGTATCTGAATTACTTTTTTTATTTTTCCGCCGCCCATACTGCCGCCGGCCGCCAGAATGTATCTTTTGTCCGGATCAAGGCACAATCGCTCACAGACATCCCGCCTGATTTCCTCTTGAGAAAAACGGCTGTTCACCGGAATACCCAGTGGATAAATTTTTTCGTGAGGCAGGCCGCGGCTTATAAATGACTCTCGCAGTTCGGCAGAGGGGATGACATAGGCGTCGCAGTCAGTTTCTTCCGTAAACGGGATACAAACGTAATCTGTAGCAAGAAAGATGGTCTTCGGAATGGGGATTCCTTTTTGCTTCATGCAGGTTAGAATTTCCGCCGGGAAAAGGTGTACAGCAATAATTATGTCAAAGCGGTTTCGGGCCAGATACTCCTCCATGAAAGGAATCATACCGCGATTGGCAAAGTAAACAGGGGAGCGCACGCGCATGCGCCTGTATATCTGTCCGGCCTCGTAAACCGCACCAAATATAGTCGGAGCTTTTTGGACAGTTTTTATATAAAGATTGTTGATCCGTTCCGCAAGATCCTCGCTGTACAGCGTATAAGGGTTTAGTATTGTGGTGCGGTGACCGCGGCGTCTAAGCTCTTCCGCGACAGCATCGCCCGCGGCG
>CALXCR010000034.1 GCA_944386855.1 uncultured Oscillospiraceae bacterium | reverse complement strand
AATACACAGGCGTCGCCGTAATGTCTAAATAGTAACCGTCGTAGTACATATAATATACGCTTGTGCATTCCGCGATCTCCCATTCGCCTATGTCCATTTTCTCTATATAATCGAGAACGAGCTGCTTTGCGTTTTCAATCTGCTCTTCTGTTGGCTCTTCTTTCAAATAGAAAGTGCGCTCAATCTCTTCAAATTCTTCTTCCGCAGCATCCAGCGGCGATCTAAGGCAAGACATTATACTTTGCACCCTATAATCATCTGCTTCACGGTTCGTTACAGTAAATCTAAACGGTATCCCGTCATATTCAAGCATTGCCTCTATTCTATTTGTTGGCTCCAACTCGGTATCCGCAAGCGAAGGCATATAGTGCGACCACGGGTAAAACGTCCACTGACACTCTTTTATCTCTATCTCGTCTTTTGCCGTCTTGTACAGTTCCTCATACATGGCGAGCGATTCAAGACGCGATTCGAGCCTGAACTGTATTATTTCCTCTTTTTCCGCTTCGCTTATCGCCGACCCCTCATATTCCTTTTCCGTCTCTTCCACTATATAATCGTAGTCCGATATCTGCTGGTAATGTAATATCTCCTCTTCTATCTCACTTTTTGTCATTACAAACAGTGTATCTTCATATGCCGGCGTATCGCCGAAAAGCGCCGTATAAACAGTTTTTGCCTCCTCCGGCGTTATGCTGTGCGGCGTAACGCGCAGAACAGGCATCGGATTCCCGCTGTATTCGATTGAATTGTCATTTATATTAAACTCTATCTTACCGTCTGTGCTCGTAAAGGTGTCTGTATATGAAAAAGTCTCCGTGTTTGCTCCCTCTACCGGTTCTGCACTGCTGTTTAAAGCAGATTCGAACACACCGTCGTTTTTACCGACAACAACGGCGGTGTCTGGCGCAGCCTGACAACCGGAAAACAGGGAAGCTACGCTTAAAACGCACAGTATCGCGGAGACAAGTTTTTTCATGTTCATATGATCACCTCAAAAAATTTTTACGCAGGTGTGTACGGCGGAAAGCGGCATCGCGCTTTTATTCAGCGCAAAAACCGCTTCTTTGCCGCCGTTTTTCGTATCGTAGCACATAATTGCATCATAACTGCATCATTTATGCCGCCGTGAAAAAACTTGTACCGAAAAATGCGGCGATTTTTACCGGCCTAGCGGCCGTAACGCCGCCGCTTCGACGCGGTGAGCCCCGCCCGCAACGGGTCAAACCGTTATTGCGGGTTCATGATATCGACCCGAGGAACATGATCTCCCCGTCAACAAGACTTATGATAAGACGCGTTCTCGTGCCGCCGTCGCCCCACGGCAGTCCCCACGGCGCCGTCTCTATATCGCCGTTAGTGTTTTCCATAACCGTCCGTCCGCTAAGCACCGCCGCCGGGACAAGATAATACTGCTCCGTTTCGTCAAGCCCGTCCTGCGAGACAACCTCACCGTCGGCGTTTACGCGCACAAGGCCGATCTCCATATCCGAAAGCGATATATCAATGCTCACCGGCGTGCTGTCATATGTGATTTGCGCTTCATCGGCGCTCATTCCCTCCGGTACGGAATCTTCCCGCATTTCGAGCTTGTGCTCAACAGCGGCTGCCGCGCCCTCCATGACCGTCGCCGTTAGCTCGTCATATGTTATGATACCGGTCTCTCCGTACTGCACGTCCGTCGCTTTGAGCGGCGAATCGTAGCGGAACTCAATAAGGCGGCCATTTGCGCTCATCGTGAGCGTGATGCCCTCCTGTACATAGTTTTGGATACCGACGCTGCCGCCGGCGATCAATTCGCCCAAATACGGCATGAGCACGCCCTCGTAAGCGGGCTGCGCGATTATGTTTATAACATAGCCCTCGTAGCGGTCCGTGTACTCCGCCTCGCAGCTTACTATCTGCCATTCGCCTATGCCCATGCCGGCTATCATCGCGGCGGCGTCAAGGCGCGCATCCTCGAGAGTTTTCTCGTCCGGCAGTATATTTGTAATAAATCCGCCGCTTTTTAACAGTTCCGTCTCCGTTGTTATGGTGTATGTCGGGTCGGAGATCCACGCCTCCACGCTGTACTCCCTGTAAAGCGGCCTCGACTCTATGTCGCCGGGCTCGTACTTGTGCACTCTGAAGGTGTAGGACACGCCGTCGATCTCCGCGGACGCCAATATATGCTCTCCCGACTCCGTGCTCCCCGGGCGGTAATAGCTTTCCGGGTGGTATGTCCACTGGCACTCCTGCCGTGTAAGCCGTTCGTTTGCCGACTCATACCTTTCCTCGTAATCCGCAAGTATCTCGGCGCGCACCTCCATCGACTCCGCTATCGCGGCTTCACGCCCTTCGGCGGTATACGGCGCGCGGATCTCGTCGGATATATATTCATA
This sequence comes from uncultured Oscillospiraceae bacterium, assembly GCA_944386855.1. Classification (GTDB taxonomy): domain Bacteria; phylum Bacillota; class Clostridia; order Oscillospirales; family Oscillospiraceae; genus CALXCR01. Next base: position 792 of record CALXCR010000034.1, on the reverse strand, counting down.
TGTAGATATCGTCTGCCAGTACTGCGCCTCTTCCGCAATATCATCAAGGCCTTCCGTTTCGCCCCCCAAATCGCCTTCGAGCACCTTCTGATACAACCCCACGTAATGATCGCACATCTCCTGCCGGTAGGCGAGCCTTTCCTGTATTGTGGCCTCGATCTCTTCCTCCGTCGGTACGTCGGCGTACTCGTTTTCAGCCATATATTCGTAGGTTGCGGCCTCGCTCCAGTAGTCAATGAGGCTTTGAAGCTCGTCCTTCGTCTTTGTACGCGAATATTCGTAGAGCGTCGCCCCGTCGAACAGCGCCTGTGCGATTTTCTGCGCCTGTTCGCCGGTTATCTCCTCCGGCTCGGCCGAAACGGTCGGCATCGCCGCCGTGCTGTACTCGATCTCGGGCAGATCGACCGTGTAGACGATCTCAGTCTCGACATTGGGCAGATCGTATTCCTCAAAGTTGTATGTGTACGTCTCTGATATGCTGTCCTGAAACGAATACGTACCTTCGATCACTTCCGTTTGACTCGTCTGCTCTGTTTGGCTGTTCTCCGTGCTCGACGACGCCGTCTCTCCGCACGCGGTGAGCGATGATGCTATTGCCGCCACGCACAATATTGCAGAGACAAGCCTTCTCTTTTTCATAATATCACCTCGAAAATTTTATACAGTTATGCGCAGAAAAGCGGCATCGCGCTTATTTGGCGCAAAAACCGCTTCTTTGCCGCCGTTTTTCGTATCGTAGCACATAATTGCATCATAACTGCATACTTTTTGCAGGTTTTTTGCATCATTTTT
>CALXCR010000033.1 GCA_944386855.1 uncultured Oscillospiraceae bacterium | reverse complement strand
CATACTTATGGGAATGACGGAGGACGCAGTGCCGCGGGTAGCGAGCCGCTCGCATATCCTGTCTGACGATGAGCGCGCCGCACTGTCGGGGCTCGGCGTTACGCTCGGGGAGCTTGTCGACGAGAGGATAACAAGGGAGATGAACATGATATACACCTCCGTGACGCTCCCGTCGGACAGGCTGATAATGACATGGAACACGTCCGAGGGGCGCGGGAAACCGTCGTTTGCCGTGACGGCCGCGGAAAAGATGTTTGGCATTACGGCATACGAGCCGGACAGGAGCATAAAAATAAACGCGCCGCTTCCGTGCTTTGAGCTTGCTTTAACGAGTGGTGATGAGGATGTTCTGAAAAAGACGGCGGAGCGCTATTTTGCCGCATCGGAGCAGTGGAAAACGCAGTTCGAAACCGCGAAAAGCGCCGCGGGAATGGCGCGGGGCACTCTCTCACCCGATAGGGCGAGGTCGCTGTATGGAAAGAAGCTTGAGCTTACGGCGACGCGGGTCGATAAGTACTACTCATGTCGGTTTTCATATTTTATGCAGTACGGCCTGCGCGCCAAACAGCGCAAACCCGCGGGATTTGATGCACCTGAAGCGGGCACGTTCATGCACTATCTGCTTGAAAACGTCGCGGGTGATGCGGAGAAAATGGGCGGGTTCGGAAGCCTGCCGCGCGATGACTGCCGCCGGCTCACAAGGAAATATGTAGAGAAGTACGTCGATCTCACGCTCGGCGGATTCAAGGATAAAAATTCGCGCTTTAAGTATCTGTTCAACCGTCTTGCGGCCGACGCGGAGAACGTAGTCCTCGATATGGCCGACGAGCTTCGCGATTCGGACTTTTCGCCCGTCGATTTCGAGCTCCGCTTTGCGCGCGGCGGAGACGTACAGCCGGCAAATGTGGCTGACGGCGATACCGAGGTGACTGTCACAGGTATTGTCGACCGCGCGGACGGCTGGGTGCATGACGGAAAGCTGTATCTGCGGGTAATCGACTATAAAACGGGAAAAAAGGCGTTTAGTTTATCGGATATATACTACGGGCTCGGTATGCAGATGCTGATCTATCTCTTTGTCCTTCAAAAGTACGGCGACAGCCGGTACGGACGGGAGATAGTACCGGCTGGTGTTCTGTATGCGCCTGCCAGAGATGTCATCATACAGCTTCCGAAAAACTCGTCGGATGAGGAGATCGAAAAGACAAGGTCGTCAATGCTGCGCCGCAACGGTCTGATACTTTCCGACCCGGAGGTTATCGAGGCTATGGAACACGGCAAAGCGCCGAAATTTCTGCCGGTAAAGTTTAAAAAAGACGGCAGCGTATCGTCAGATCACGTTGCAGGGCTTGAGCAGCTTGGGAAGCTCGCGCGCCATATCGACAGGATGCTGTTTAATATGGGCAGACAGCTGCGGGGCGGTGCGATAGACGCCGACCCGTTTTATCAAGGGCCGCAGGACACGCCGTGCCGCTGGTGCGAATTTTTCGAGGCGTGCCATTTTAACGAGTCCTCCGGCGACGGCGTGCGCTATTTGAGGAAACTGAAAGCGCCGGAAGTATGGGACAAAATATCGGAGGAGGAGAAGTAGATGGCAAAGATCGATTTCACTCCTGCGCAGGCGCAGGCTATACTCGAGCGCGGCGGCGCGCTGCTTGTGGCGGCGTCGGCCGGTTCGGGCAAAACGCGCGTGCTTGTCGAGCGCCTGCTCGAGAGGATAGCGGGAGATGCCGCCGCGCACAGCATAAACGAGTATCTTATCATCACATATACAAAAGCCGCCGCGGCGGAGCTTAAAGGCAGGATAATGGACGAGCTTGCATCGCGCATTGCAGAAGAGCCGGACAACAGAAGGCTGCGCCGCCAGCTTGATCTGTGCTGCAACGCCGATATAAGCACGATACACAGTTTTTGCAGCAATATCATAAGGGACAACGCGCATTTGCTCGGAATATCGGCTGATTACCGAATAGCGGAGGAGAGCGAGAGCAATATAATACGCCGCACGACTCTTGAAAAGCTGCTCGATGCCAGGTACGAGGATATGGAGGGATATCCCGCTTTTCAGACGCTTGTCGATATGATGTCTGCGGGCAGGGACGACTCAAAGCTCGCCGACATAATACTCGAGACATACGCAAAACTCAAAAGCCATACGAGCCTTGAAAAGTGGGCCGAGGAACAGCTTAAAATGTATGATGTAACAGAAATAGGCGATGTTTCAGAGACTTTGTGGGGAAAGATGCTTTTAAATAAGTATAAATCAGAGGCTGAGTGGTGGATATCGGAACTTGACGGACTGCTTGACAAGATGAATGGCTACGAGGATTTTAACGCGGCTTATGGGCCGAGCGTCACCGCGACGCGCGACGCGCTTTGCCGCTTTGCAAAGGCCGCCGGAAAAAGCTGGGACGACGCGGTATCGTGCGCAGAGATAGATTTTCCGAAGCCGAAGCCTATCGGCGGCTATGACGACTTCAAAGATGTGCGCACAAAATGCAGATCGGCCGTCAAAAAAATCACGGAATCGCTGAAGCTTAAATCGGACGATCTGCTTGAGGATATTGCTGCGCTTGCCCCGGCAGTAAGGGCGCTTGTGCAGGCGGTGGTTGATTTCGACAAGGCGTACGGCGGCGAAAAGCACCGGCGCGGGATTCTCGATTACTCCGATCTGGAGCATTACGCGCTCCGATTGCTGATTGATGAGGAAACGGGGCAGTGTACCGATGTGGCTCGCGCAATAGCCGGAAAATACGACGAGATAATGGTTGATGAGTATCAGGATGTAAACGCCGTTCAGGAACTTATCTTCTCCGCTGTATCAAAAGACGGCAGGAACGTGTTCATGGTCGGCGACGT
>CALXCR010000032.1 GCA_944386855.1 uncultured Oscillospiraceae bacterium | reverse complement strand
CCATCATCAACTATATCAGCGGCATAAAAATCATTCTGTTCACCGATACCGAATGTGACACGGCGCATGCCAGGGTCAAACGCTGCAAGTTTTTCGTCGTCTCCGTTTAAAACGGCGACACTGTCAGACGGCATAAATCCAAAGACTTCACTTTTGGCCTTTAAAACGCCGTCAAGATCGCCTAGAGTCTCAAGATGGCAGTAGCCGATAGCCGTCATGATACAGATGTCGGGCCGCACCATTGTTGCAAGACGCGACATCTCGCCGAACTCGCTGATACCCATTTCGATGACGGCGGCCGTGTGCTCGTCGCGGAGTGAGAGAAGCGTAAGCGGAACGCCTATCTCATTGTTCAGGTTTTCCGGGGTCTTGAGTACATTGAATTTCTGTGACAGCACGACGGCAGTCATCTCTTTTGCCGTCGTCTTGCCGACGCTGCCCGTAACGCCGATAAACGGGATGTCAAACAACGTGCGGTAATACGAGGCGATCGTCTTCAGGGCCTCAAGCGTGGATTCGACGAGTATATGCGGAATACCGCCGAGATTCTTTTCAGCAAGACAGCACACGGCGCCTGCCTCTACGGCACTCGCGGCAAAGTCATGCCCGTCGACGCGCTCTCCCACTGTACATATAAACAGATAGCCGTCGCCGCATTTGCGGCTGTCTATCGAAACACCGGCGACGGCGGTGTCTGCATCGGCGACACCGCAAAGCCCACCGCCCGTGATTTCGGCGATCGTTTTAAGCGTTAAGGTTTTCATTTTCATAATCTCACCTGTTAAGCGTATTTTTTCATCGACTCGGATATTATAAGTTCACAGAGATCGGAGTACGATATACCGACGGCGGCCGCCTCCTGCGGGAGAAGGCTGAGCGGCGTCATACCCGGCAGAGTGTTTGCCTCGAGGCAGTAAACGTCGCCGTTTTCGGAGACAATAAAGTCCATCCGCGCGTATACGTCAAGGCCGAGCGTATTGAACACATCCTCTGCGGCTTTTTGGAGCTTTGCAGTTATATCGTCGTCAAGGTCGGCGGGGCAGTACTCGTCGGTAAGCCCGCTCTGATACTTGTTTTCATAGTTGTAAAAACCGGATTTCGGGCATATCTCTATTACGGGGAGAGCTTTTCCGGCTATAACGCCGACATCGCACTCACGCCCCTTTATAAACTGCTCTATAACAACGCTGCTGTCGTATTTAAACGCAAGCTGCAGGGCGGCGTCGTACTCGCTTTCGTCGTAAACGACACTCGTTCCGACGGACGAGCCGCCGGAGCACGGCTTTACAACGCACGGGAAACCGACGCTTCCGTAAGAGGAAGCTCCTCGGCTGAGTGTGAGAGACTCAGGCGTCAGGATACCGTTTTGCCTGAAAAGGCATTTTGCGACTGCCTTGTTCATAGCAAGAGCACTTCCGAAATAACCGCAGCCGGTATAGCGGATGTCCATTATGTCAAACATGGCCTGGAGCTTTCCGTCCTCGCCGTCCTCGCCGTGCAGCGCCATAAAGACGATGTCAGCGGCGCGGCATATCTCGATCACGTTGTCGCCGATACGGCTGTCATTATCCTGAACGCGGCTGCGCTTTACGGCGTCGATATCGGGCGCTTTCTGTCCAATACCGATCTCGGGATCGATGTACGGCATGGAAAATATGTCTGCCGGATCGCCGTATTTCCCTGTGTAGCCGAAGAAAGAATCTATGATAACGGCGCGGTGACCGTTATTCCGCAGCGCCTGGGCGATCTGCATTGCGCTTGAGAGAGATACGTCGCGCTCGACAGACAGGCCGCCGCATAAAACAACTATATTCATAATAAACCCCTTTCGCCGCCTGTGTTCAAAGCCGGTGTCAAAACGCCGCCAGGCGGCAAAAGAACAGCGTTCCGGCAATACCTTTCAAAACTCCGCGCACTGCGGAGTAAAAAATCGCTAAAAAGTCGATTATGGAGATTATACACCACATTAAAGTCGATAACAATATATATCAGCGGAGAAAATACTTAAAAAAGTGAAGAATAGGGCAATAAAAATGTTGCAATCTGAAAAAAGTAATGGTATAATCACAGTGTTCGATTTATGTGTTGACTTGAGTGGGGCTTCCCCACTCTTTTTGTTGTATAAATTTGAATTGTTAAAATTTTTCAGTAAAGGAACGAAAAATGAGCAAGATAACAGAGGCTGTCTGGGAATTTGCCGAACCGGTCGTAAAAGACTGCGGGTGCGAGATATGGGATATCGAATATGTGCGTGAAGCGGGAAGCTGGTATCTGCGCCTGTATATAGATAAAGACGGCGGCGTCTCGATAGACGACTGCGAGCGCGTAAGCCGCGCGCTCGACCCCGTGCTTGATGAAAAAGACCCGATATCCGAAAGCTATATTTTCGAGGTGTCCTCCGCCGGGGCGGAGCGGCCGCTAAAGAGGCCGTCGGACTTTGAAAAGTTTATGGGCTCGCTCGTTGAGGTGAAGCTGTACAGGGCAAAGGACGGGAAAAAGGAATATGTAGGCGTGCTTTGCGGATATGACGGCGGAAACGTGGAAATAGACGCCGGCGGTAATAGGATAGGCTTTGAAAAAAACGAAATAGCCAACGTAAGGCTGAGAATAGGATAATTGGAGGAAGAACATAAATGAATGCCGAATTTTTTGCAGCAATTGATGATATCGAAAAAGAAAAGGGCATACCTAAAACATATATGCTTGAAAAAATAAATCAAGCGCTTTTGGCCGCGCTTAAAAAGGACAATCCGGGCGCTGCGGAATGCGTCAAGGTCGATATAGACGAGGATAAGAAAAAGATCGATATGTATATCCAGAAGACTGTCGTTGAAGAGATTGAAAACCCGGCAGTGGAGCTGACTCTGGAACAGGCGAAGGCTTTTTCGCCCAAGGCGGAGATCGGAGATACGGTAAATGTGCCGGTAGAGACGAAAAAATTCGGCAGGATCGCGGCGCAGGCCGCAAAGCAGGTCATAATACAGGGTATCCGAGAGGCGGAGCGCAGTATAGTATATGAGGAATTCACCTCAAAAGAGCATGAGATACTCACGGGTGTCGTGTCGAGGATAGACTCGCGCAACGGTAACGTAAGCATGAAGATAAGCTCAAATTCTGAGTATACGGACGCGCTTATGCTCGCAAACGAGAGGATATTGGGCGAGGAGCTTAAAGAGGGCGATCGCCTGAAAGTGTACGTCGTAGAGGTCAGAAACAATACAAGCGGTGCGCAGGTGCTCATATCGCGGACACATCCGGGACTTGTGAAGAGGCTTTTCGAGCTTGAAGTACCCGAGATTTTCGACGGCACGGTGGAGATCAAGAGCATAGCGAGAGAGGCGGGCAGCCGCACGAAGATGACGGTGTCGTCAAACGACCCGGACGTCGAGCCGGTCGGCGCGTGCGTAGGCCCTAAGGGCGCGAGAGTCAATGCCATCGTGAACGAGCTCGGCGGAGAAAAGATAGATATAATTAAGTACAGTGAAGTGCCAGAGGAGTATATCGCTGCGGCGCTTGCCCCGTCGGACGTCATAAGCGTGACGTTGCTCGAGGACGGAAAAAGCTGCCGTGTAATAGTGCCGGACGATCAGCTTTCCCTTGCTATAGGAAAAGAGGGGCAGAACGTACGCCTTGCGGCGAGACTGACGGGATATAAAATAGACATAAAACCGGAGAGCAAAGCATAAAAAGACAGGAGGCGGCAACAGATGCCTAAAAAAATACCGATGCGGCAGTGTCTTGGTTGCCGCGAAATGAAACCGAAAAAAGAACTTATCAGGGTGGTCAGATCACCCGAGGGCGATATCTCGATCGATTCCAAAGGGAAAAAATCAGGCAGGGGAGCATATGTATGCAGAGATGAAAACTGCCTGAAAAAAGCCGTAAAGACAAAGGCGCTCGACAGGGCGTTCGGCGTCGCCGTACCTGAGGAGATCTTTG
>CALXCR010000031.1 GCA_944386855.1 uncultured Oscillospiraceae bacterium | reverse complement strand
GTCCTTTACGATCTCAAGCCTGTCTATCGAGCTCTCTACATCAGCCGACAGCGTTTTGCACTTTGACATCGCCTGTGATTTTTCAAAATCGCCGAGATAAAATTTTCTCGCCTCTTCAAGCTTGGGAATAACTGTTTTTTTCTTCTCAAGAGCAGTCTCATACGCATAGCGTATACCCTTAACCTCAAAATCTATAAATTCATCCAAAAAGCTTTTATTCAAAAACTCAAGCGCCTTATCGTTAAGCTTCTCTACTGGTATTTTGCTGAGCTCCTCATTCGGATTTTTAAGCTTATAAAACCCTATGCAGAAAAAATCAGGGCGCGTGCGCTCTATCGTTGCGTTCATGAGATCCTTAACTCTGCCGAGAGCCGTCTCCATACTCTCTGGCAGGATCTCGCCCGCCTCATCACCTGATTTTGCCTTCGGCGCTGTGTATCGCGAAGCCTCATTCAGCAGTTCGGCAGACATTGAGGCGATCTCCGCAGCATAATTTGCCGTGAAAAACGGATCTCTTATTTTCTTCATCCGCTTTACAATATCTTTCAGCGTCAGCTTCACATCGAGCTTCTGTTTTTTGCTCGCCATGAAGAGGAATTCCTCGATATCCGACACAATTTCGCCGGCGGCGGATTCAGACGTGTTATAGCTGTTTTCAAGCTTCGTCGCCTCGATGCAGAACTTGTCGAACGTCTTTATCATTTCCTCTATCTTCGGCCTGCTTTCAGCCCCGACGGCGCTTATCATATTTTCCTTCAAAAGCGAAAGCAGTTTATTAAATTCAGCTTTTGCCTCTCTGCGGTTGGCTTTATTTTTGAGAAGCATAGCCTCTGTTATCTGTTTGCCGATCTTTACAATGGGATTGAGAGACGACAGCGGATCCTGGAAAATCATGCTTATCTTATCGCCGCGGATCTTATACATCTCGTCCTCTGATATTTTCAGCAGATCCTTGCCATCGTACAGTATCTCGCCGCCCTCAATGATCGAATTGCCCGCGAGAATGCCGAGGATCGCTTTACTCGTGACGGATTTTCCCGAACCTGATTCGCCGACAATCGCAAATGTTTTGCCGCGCTCCAAATCAAAGGAGATATTGCGTACCGCTTTAAGCGTACCGCCGCTCGTGCGGAATGATATTTTAAGGTCTTTTACTTCTAGTATTTTATCCATAATCATTCCTCCACTCCGCGCAGCGACGGGTTGAATGCGTCGCGCAGTCCGTTGCCGAACAGGTTAAAACAGATCATCAGCAGCGACAAAACGATCGCCGGATAAATCATAAGATGCGGATAGTTCGTCCATATGGTGCTTGCATCTGAAAGCAGCGAGCCGAGAGACGTTACCTCCGTCGTACTCAGCTTAACGATGCCGAGATAACTGAGCATGCTCTCTCCGTTTATTACCGCGGGGATCATAAGCGCGCATGATGTTATGATAGTGCCGAGTGAATTTGGAAAGATATGCTTCCATATTATGCGGCTGTCCTTTGCGCCGAGCGTTCTCGCCGCCATGACATATTCCTGATTTTTAAAGCGGTAAAACTGTGTCCTGACGCGCGCCGCCGTGCCGATCCACCCGGTCGCGACATACGCAAACAGAAGGCAAGGCACAGCTCCGAGCTTTGCGGCAAGATGTATCTGGAACAGTGTAGCAACGACGATAAACGGTACTCCCGCAAGGATATCGGCGATGCGCTCAAGTGTGAGATCGACGACCCCCCCATAATAGCCTTCTATCGCTCCATAAGCAGATCCAATGATGAAGTTTATAACGGACACACTGACCGCAACAAGCAGGCTGAGCTTAATGCCGTCCGCCATACGAAGGGCAAGATCATATCCCTGGCTGTCAGTGCCGAAAATGTACTCCGGCTCAAATCCGTTTTTATACTGATAGTAGTTATAATAGAGGACACGCACCCTGTACTGCGCCGTCTCAATACTGCCGCCGCCCGTGTATTCGTAGTATATAAGGTTGCCTTCGGAGTCGCGCTTGTAGTTGTCCTCAAGCACCATGCCCTCTTCAAAATCGATCTCCTCGGTGTTGCCGTTTTCATCAACGGTGACCGGCGTGCCCCTCTCTGTCTTGTACCAGTTGTTTGCGTCTGACGCGTCAAGGTTGTACTCGTTATTTTCGACGAGCGGATAACATACCTTTAGGCCTGTCTCCTCTTCCCATGCGACTATATCGTCATATTCAGACTGCTCAATGCTCCTGTAAACAAATCCAAGCTCAAGATATGTATCGATTCTTGCAGGATACATCGTCCTCTCGCGGCGCATCGCATCAAGTGCCGTAAACGGTTCGCCTGTCTTAATTATGGGCTGGTATTCGCTCGCCATTCCCTCCTCAAGTGTCGCGCCGTGTCCGTCCCAATCCTCAGCGCCGATTCCGACAGATACCGCCATGATATATCCTCTCTCTGAGAAATCGCGGTCTATGCCGCCGTCGCATATACCAAACTGGCGCAAAAACAGGTTTCTAGGCGCCTTTTTTGAATAGAACGCATCCATAAATGTTGCGTCGTACCTCGTATTAATAACAGGCATGATAAACGCAAAAAGCACGATACATATGATTATGATGGTCGCAACGACCGACGCCCTGTTTTTGCGGAAGCGGATCCACGCGTCCTTAAAATACCCGATCGGCTTATCGTCAAATTTCTTATCGGTCAGCCTTTCGTTTTCATGGACAAATTCAAATTTTTCCTTGGGGATATTTTTATAGTCCTTTGCGTTTACAGCCATATTATTTTTCCCCCATTCTGATTCTCGGATCGATGAAGCCGTAGCTTATATCGACCACTATTCCAGCAAGCAGACTTACAAATGTGTAGAATATGCAGTCCATCATAAACACGTCATAGTCAAATGTGCGGATCGACGCCATATAAAGCTGCCCTACACCCGGGATCGAGAAAATCTCTTCGATTATCATAGAGCCGCCGAGTATCCCGATAAAACTTGATATTATCATCGGCAGTATCGGCACCATCGCGTTTTTCAGAGCGTGCCGCGTCGTTGCCTGCGCCCTTGTAAGTCCTTTTGTGCGTGCAAGCAGCATATAGTCGGAGGTCAGCGTTTCCGTAAGTTCCGCACGAGTATAGCGGCAGAGTCCGGCGATTTCGCCGAACGACAGCGCTAAAACAGGCGCGATCATGCTGTAAAACATC
>CALXCR010000030.1 GCA_944386855.1 uncultured Oscillospiraceae bacterium | reverse complement strand
AACGTCCATACACCTCATAAGGAGGTTATCTATCTTCCCTCCGAAGTATCCGGCTATGATGCCTATAAGGCTGCCGAATACCGCGCCGACCGATACCGAGCCGAACCCCACGAGCAGAGACGTCCTTGCCCCGTATATAATCCTGCTGAAGATATCGCGTCCGTACTGGTCCGTGCCGAACCAATATGTGCTGTTGGGCGCCTCGAGGGTATCCTGAAGATGCTGTTCCTCATAGTGATATGGGGCAAGCATCGGTGCAAAAACTGCAACAAGTATCATGAAAATTATTATGCACGCGCCTATAACGGCAAGCTTATGCTTTAAAAAGCGCCTGAGCACAACGAGAAACTGATTCGTTTTTTTATCGGCTACCTCATCAATGGTCATATTTTCCATCCTGCTGCCTGCAACCTGACTTGTCATGCTATTCCCCTCCTTCCGACGCCGCGGCAAGCTTTCTGCTCGATTTGGTCTTTTTCTTTACATACTGCGTTTTAACCCGCGGATCGGCATACGCGTAAAGTATGTCGACGAGCAGGTTTACGAAGCTGAATACGACCGCTATATACAAAGCGCCGCCCTGTATCATCGGGTAGTCCCTTGTGTTTATCGAATCGACCATCAGCTTACCAAGCCCCGGTATCGAGAATATGGTCTCGGTAACCATCGCTCCGCCGAGCTGAGAACCGACCTGCAGCCCTATTATCGTTATCAGCGGGATTAGGCAGTTTTTAAGCGCATGGCGCATCGTTATAACTCTTTCGGGAACGCCCTTTGCCCTTGCCGTCCTTATGTAGTCCTGACGTATTACTTCGAGCATTGTCGAGCGCGTCATCCTCATGATAAGCGACGATGTGTTGATGCCTACGGTGATTGCCGGCAAGATCCAGTATTTCGGACCATACCACCCCGTCGCCGGCAACCACCCCAGGTCTAAGGCGAACCATTTTGAAAGTAGCAATCCAATCCAAAACGCCGGCATGGATACGCCGATAAGCCCTATGAGGTTTGCTATTTTGTCCATCCATGAATTTTGTTTGATCGCGCAGATTATGCCGGTCGGGACGCCGACGCCCACCGTTACGAGCATACCTACGCAGGTGAGCAGTATCGTATTCGGGAAGCGCGCTAAAATTTCGTCCATGATCGGTCTTCTGCTGACATAGGAGTTGCCCAGATCAAACTTAAAGATCAGGTCGTACATATATCTGCCGTACTGAACAATCAGCGGGTCGTTCAGGCCAAGCATCTCTCTGTACTCCTCCAGTTCCTCTTGTGTCGCTGTATTGCCGAGCATTGCCCTTGCCGGATCACCTGGAGTAAAATGAAGCATCAAAAACACTATTAAGGTGATCCCAAACAGCACAGGCAGCATCATAAGCAATCTTTTAAGGATAAATCGTACCATTATGTGTCGTGCCTCCTAATATTTCGTTATTTTTGCGGCGCTTGAAACGTTTTTGCCCTGTTTATCCCCCCTTTACGCACTGCAATCGGTTTTTTCTGTCTATATTTCTAATCTTCCATATCCGGCGGAAGATTAAAATAATCGAGCATATAATCCCAGACGTCCGCGCTCTGGTGCGACATTTTGTCCCTTCTGCGCCGCGAGATGACCATCCTGCGCTGAAGTTCCAGCCCCTCGATAGCGTATATTCGAAGCCTCGGGTCGTATTTTTTTGCAAACGGCAGGCATACGGCCGTTAAAAAGCCCGCTCCAGTTCCGTTTGATAAAAGTGTGAGCTTTTGTGCGAAATCTATAACCTCGACGATCCTCGGCGAGTCATTTCCCGTCAGCCTCCTAAACTCCTGCCAGATCAGATACGACATATTATCCGGCTCGAATGCTGTCGGCATAAGAATATATGTAAGATCCTTTATTTCCTCCGGTTTAAGGCTCTTTTTATTCTCCGGAAACGACATATATTTATCCGACATGACAAGGTAGTAGACATCGTCAAACAACTCTTTTGTGACAGGGAACTCGTCTGACCCGTTATCTTTGCCCCACATCGAAAATGTCATGATTATATCCATGCTGTATAGCCTCTCCGTTCCCCCGCGGTTTCTGTCAAACCTGTCAAACCGAAAACTAGTTCTCGGATTTTCGGCACAGTAACTGCGTATGCACTCCGTAAGTATCCCGTTGAAGCCCATGCAGCCTATCCCCACAAATCCCTCGCTCTCGTACGGCGTCGCTTTGACCATTTCAGTACCTTGAGCTATGATATCCAGCGCCTTGTATATATACTTATAAAAAAGTTTGCCGTGCTCGTTTAAGATGAGCTTTCTGCCTATCCTCTCGAATAGCTTCACTCCCAACTCCGATTCGAGCGACGATATAGCGCGGCTGAGCGTCGCCTGCGATATGTGCATCTGATCGGCCGCCTGCACCCCCGTACCGCACTGTACTACCCGCTTAAAACATTCAAGCTGAAACAGATCCATAAATCTCTCCCAAACCTCGTTCCGAGGTTATCTCAGCACAGCTGACGCTATACCGAGCGCCGCCGCACCTATTGCCGTGACACAGGCAAAAATTTTTGCGCGGGCAATCTCTCGCTCTCTGCGTTTTTTCTCCTTCTTTGCCGCACTTATACGGCTCACCTCATCGGCGTCACGGCGCAGTTCCGGCGGTATAGACGCTTTTTTCTTTTCGGCCTTTTCCCACTCGGCCTCCCTCTCTTTATAATCAGCTTCATACCTTTTGTAACTGTGCCATTCAAGTACGCAGCACAGAAGTACAGCAATTCCTATAGCCGTCCACATGATGAACGCCGAATATGCCGATACGCCGATGCTGTAAAACTTCTCATATCCGTCCGCCTGCGCCTTTACCGCCGAAAAATACTCCGAAAGCGCGCAGACCGCGGCGCAGACGACCATCATGGCGAAAAGCACATTGTTCAGCCTGGGAACAACCGGCTTTGACGCCAACTCGTAGTTTCTGTCTTTTCTCTGTTGAATAAGCTCTCTGTCGCGGTATCGGTTTGCTGCAATGTTTCCGTCGTTTAATATGCTCATCGTTACACCATCCAACTTATTCACAAAATGAAACTATCTTCTAACATGTTTAAATGCTAACAGGGTTATTGTTAAAAATCTATTACTGTAATTTTAATAGCTTATGCAATATCAGAATGATCGCCTGCGATGTTTTAACAAAAACGATATATTTTGTTTTTTAAAATTAAAAAACTTGTGTAAAACCGCTTGTAAATTATCGCGCTATAGTATATGCTTTTGTTAGATTTGATAATTTTATCGTCATGTAACTGAATATGGTTTATAAGTACAAATCGTGAAAGTAATTTGTCCTATTTATTCTTAATGGGAATAATCTTTTTGTTGCAGTATATTTTATGAGTGCAGCCTGCCAATATGTTTTATTTGCAGGCGCATACCGCATCTATGAAGCACTTTGATATCGTCATTTTATGATAAGGAGGCATTAATTATGAATATGTTTCAGCTTCAATGCTTTATGGCTATGGTCGACAACAGAGTCGAGCAGAAAGCGGCCGATTATCTGAACGTGTCACAGCCGACGCTCAGCAAGGCAATATCGTCGCTCGAGGCAGAACTGAACACCAAGCTTTTTGACAGGATTGGGCGCGGACTGGCACTGAATGAAAACGGTGCATCGTTTTACAAATACGCTTATGACGCCACAAAAACTATAGCGGAGGGCGCGAACCTGATAATGTCCCTGCGAAACGAGATGCTCGGAACCATTGCCATAACTTCAAGCGTATTCAGCGGGGTCTTGAGCGGCTGTATCAACGCTTACTGCGCCAAATCCCCGTATGTCAATTTCCGGTTTATTAAGCAGGGTACTCTGGGCATATCAAGCGAACCCGGCAATATATCTTTCAATTCTGACCTGATGCTCATGAGATCTATACCGGGTCTGAGCAGCGAGGTTTCGGCAGATGAGTTTCCCGTAAAAAAGCGCATACTCGAAGATGAATATCTGCTCATCGTATCTCCGCGCTATATCGAGTTTCCCGAGAATAAACGCACAATTGCGATGGATGAAATAAGAAACTGTACATTCATCCTGACCAACAGCGCTTTTACGGCAAATTCGCTTGAATTTAAACTGTGGAATTCTCTAATCAGCCGAACCGGCGTCCAGCCGGCAAGAATAATCGAAGTCTCCGATCTCGTGCATCAGCTGAGCTTTTTATCAAGCGGCATCGGCGTCACGTTTTTATCTAAATCGTGTATGCCGTTCGCTAAAAAGTACGACGCGTCCCTTAGGTCGTTCCATGTTGACGGCATCGACCTTAAACAGCACATAATGCTGGCACGGCGGCGGCGAGCCGCTCTGTCCGCTCAGGCCATAGATTTCTGGAATCACGCGATGAACTATTTTGAGCTGCCGTTTGACACCGAAGAGTGAAAAATATCAAAAGGTCATTTTTTATGTATTTGCAGCAGTTTCATTGACCATATATCGCTAATATGGTACACTATAAAAAGTAAGTATAAGGTGCGGTACGGCACGTCTTAACCGCGGTATTCCCTGCTTTTGGGTATGCCGCGAATTGGGAAAAGCGCTTTTCATATGCGCTGTCTCGTCCGCTGTCTATTGTGGAGGGATTTTTTGAATATCACACATCTTAAATACGCATTGGAAATAGCGCAGACAGGCTCGCTTAACAAAGCGGCAGAAAATCTGTATATGGGCCAGCCGAATCTGAGCCGGGCAATAAAGGAGCTTGAAGCTTCCTTGGGTATCACGATATTCGACCGCTCGGCAAAGGGCATGGTCGTAACTCCCGAGGGCGAACAATTTTTGCAATATGCAAAACAAATCCTCGAGAAAATAGAGGCGGTAGAGGCAATCTACAGAGACGGCGCACCGGTAAATCAGCGCTTTACAATATCCGTGCCGCACTCCCGCTACATCGCGGAAGCGTTCGCCTGCTTTTCAAAACAGCTCGACGAGACGCTGCCGATTGAGCTCTCATACAGGGAGGACGGTGCACTTTCTACGATACAGCTCGTCACGGATTCGGAGTGTAAGCTTGGGATCATACGCTTTTCCGCCGCAAACAGCAGGTTTTTCAAAAATCTGCTCGACGAAAAGGGGCTCTCGTATGAGATCGCCGCAGAATTTGACGCTCAGGTCACGATGAGCGCGTCAAATCCGCTCGCCGGCATGGCAGAGATTGCAGAAAAAGATTTAAAAAATATGATCGAAGTCGCATATTCCGACGCATTCGCGCAGACGGAAACCCCGTCGAAAAAAAATGGAAAAAAAGCCGGACATGACACATCTAAGCTTATCCTTGTGTCTGACCGGGCAAGTCTTGCCGCTATACTTCTTTTAAATCACGGCACATTTGCCGTGACAGAGCCGATGCCGGCCGAAATACTTGAAAAATATGATCTGCTTCAAAAAAACTGCTCCGGCAAGGCCGGGCAGTTTAAAGATATGCTTATATACAGAAAGGGGTATCGTTTAACAGAGCTTGACAATCTTTTTATCACGGAGCTTTGCGGAAAAAAACGAAAATATTTATAGCCTTCCGTATATGTTCCACGCTTTTTATTTACACTATATTACAGGCCGCATTAAATAGCGCGGTGATATATCGATAAATACATTACCGATATATCAAAGTCACAATTCTCAAAATCGCTTTCTGATGCTAATATTTTATTAGCTGGGAGGTGAAAGGTCATGAGTGATCACAGTATATCCAAAGCTACGCTCGGAAGGCTTCCGGAGTATCTTCGGCTTTTAAAATCGATCGAGAAAGAGCATCAAACTATCTCCGCTACGGTCATAGCAAAATACCTTGGATTCGGAGAAGTGCAGGTTCGCAAGGATCTTGGTGCCGTAAGCGGCAAGGGCAAACCTAAGATCGGCTATGTCACGAGCGAGCTTATCGAGCGGCTTGAGTATTGTCTCGGGCGCAACAATCTTTGTCAGGTGGTAATCGTCGGGGCCGGTAAGCTCGGGCGCGCGCTTCTTGATTATCAGGGCTTTTCAGACTACGGCCTTGAGATAGTCGCCGCGTTTGACTTGGCAGTCGACGACGTGACGTTTTCGGAGTCTGGCAAACCAATCTATCCGATGAGAGAATTTGAGGGGTTCTGTTACAAGTGCGACATTAAGATCGGTGTTATAACGGTTCCCAAAAGCGCCGCGCAGGAGATATGCGATCTCATGGTGAAAAACAATATTTCCGCCATATGGAATTTTGCGCCTGAGATTCTGCATGTCCCGGATAACGTAGTTGTCCAGCAGGAGAATTTGGCGTTATCGCTGGCGTATCTAAATCAGTAAAAAAAATAATGTAAATAAAAGCGACTATGGACACAGGAGGCAAATCATGGACGTAAAGAATTATGAAATCGTTGACAGCGTAGAAAAGCTCGAAGCCACTCTTGAGCGTGTGAGAAAGGCGCAAAAGACCTTTGCCACCTACTCTCAGGAGCAGGTAGACAAGATCTTCCTTGCCGCCGCATCCGCCGCGAATACGCAGAGGATCGCGCTCGCGAAGCTCGCCGTTGAGGAGACCGGCATGGGCATCGTCGAGGACAAGGTGATAAAAAACCACTACGCCGCCGAATATATTTACAACGCCTATAAGGATGCTAAAACCTGCGGCGTTATCGAAGAGGACACGGCGTACGGCATCAAAAAGATTGCGGAACCGATAGGCGTTATAGCGGCCGTCATTCCGACGACAAACCCCACTTCTACCGCTATTTTTAAAACACTGATCTCCCTTAAAACGCGCAACGGCATTATCATAAGCCCGCATCCGCGTGCTAAGGAGTCCACAATAGCCGCCGCCAAGGTCGTGCTTGAGGCGGCAGTTGCCGCCGGAGCGCCGGAGGACATAATCGCATGGATCAACATCCCCACGCTTGAGATGACGAATCTGCTCATGCACGAGGCCGATATCATCCTCGCCACGGGCGGTCCGGGTATGGTTACGGCGGCATATTCGAGCGGCAAGCCGGCGCTCGGCGTCGGTGCGGGCAATACCCCGGCCATAATCGACGATACCGCCGACATAGTCATGGCGGTCAGCTCGATCATACACTCCAAAACTTTCGACAACGGTATGATCTGCGCTTCCGAGCAGTCGGTTATCGTTCTCGACGGCATATACGACGCCGTAAAGAGCGAATTTGCGGCAAGAGGATGCTATTTCCTCGATCCGTTTGAGACCGAAAAAGTTCGCAAGACGATAATCATCAACGGCGGGCTGAACGCTAAGATAGTCGGCCAGTCTGCGCACACTATCGCGACGCTTGCCGGCGTAGACGTCCCCGAGGGGACGAAGATCCTGATCGGCGAGGTCGAAAGCGTAGATCTCTCCGAAGAATTTGCACATGAAAAACTCTCCCCCGTTCTCGCCATGTACAGGGCTCACGATATCCAGGATGCCTTTGACAAGGCGGAGCACCTTATTGCCGACGGCGGATACGGACACACATCCTCTATCTACCTCAACGCCGTTACGGAGAAGGAAAAGCTCGATGAATTCGCGGCAAGGATGAAAACCTGCCGTATTCTCGTAAACACTCCGTCGTCACAAGGCGGCATCGGCGACCTCTACAACTTTAAACTGGCCCCCTCGCTGACGCTCGGATGCGGATCATGGGGCGGAAATTCCGTTTCCGAAAACGTCGGTATAAAGCACCTTTTAAACATCAAGACAGTCGCCGAAAGGAGAGAGAACATGCTTTGGTTCAGAGCACCTGAGAAAGTATATATGAAAAAGGGCTGCCTGCCCGTCGCATTAAACGAGCTTAAAACCGTTATGAACAAAAAGAGGGCGTTTATCGTAACGGACAGTTTCCTTTACACAAGCGGTTACACAAAACCGATAACCGATAAGCTCGACGAGCTGGGAATCGTTCACACGACGTTCTTCGACGTAGAACCCGACCCGACGCTCGCCTCCGCTAAGGCAGGTGCATCACAGATGCTCTCGTTTAAGCCCGACTGCATCATCGCCCTCGGCGGCGGCTCCGCAATGGACGCCGCAAAGATCATGTGGGTATTGTATGAGCATCCCGAGGCCGACTTTATGGATATGGCGATGCGCTTTATAGATATACGCAAGCGTGTTTACACGTTCCCGAAGATGGGCGAAAAGGCGTACTTCATCGCTATCCCAACATCGGCCGGCACAGGCTCTGAGGTTACCCCGTTTGCTGTCATCACCGATGAGAACACGGGGATCAAATATCCGCTCGCCGACTACGAGCTCATGCCGAACATGGCGATCATCGACACCGATTTCCATATGACGGCGCCCAAAGGCCTTACGGCAGCGTCAGGTATCGACGCCGTTACGCACGCGGTCGAGGCTTATGCCGCGATGCTCGCGACGGATTATACCGACGGGCTTGCGCTTCAGGCGCTTAAGATAATCTTTAAATATCTGCCGCGCGCTTATGAAAACGGCCAGACGGACGTCGAGGCGCGTGAAAAGATGGCAAATGCCGCCACGATGGCCGGTATGGCATTTGCAAATGCGTTCCTCGGCGTGTGCCACTCCATGGCGCATAAGCTCGGCGCTTTCCATCACCTCCCGCACGGCGTTGCCAACGCCCTTATGATCGAAGAGGTGCTGCGCTTTAATGCGAGCGAAGCGCCGGAAAAAATGGGCACATTTTCGCAGTACGACCATCCGCATACTCTTTCAAGATACGCGGAGATCGCGGACGCACTGGGCATAAAAGGCAAGACAGACTCAGAAAAGCTCGAAGGCCTTATTAAAGCTATAAACGACCTGAAGGAAAAGGTCGGTATCAAGAAAACGATCAGAGATTACAACATTGACGAAAACGACTTTTTGAACACTCTTGACGAGATGGTCGAGCAGGCGTTTGACGATCAGTGTACGGGCGCAAATCCGCGGTATCCTCTTATGAGTGAAATCAAGCAGATGTATCTCAACGCCTATTACGGGAAGCATTTTGTCGAAAAGGATATGCCGACAAGCAATACCGTTTTGAAAAGCTCTGATACAGATGAAGTTAAACAGGCGTATCGTTTTGCAAAAAACGGCGTTTACAAAAAACTCTAAAACTGTAAGGAGGAATGAGCAATGAAGCTTGATAGGGTTATTGCTGTGCGTAACTCTAAAACGGTGTACCGTGACGGAGATCTCTGTATAAAGGTCTTTGACAGCCATTATTCCAAGGCGGACGTTTTGAACGAGGCTCTTAACACCGCAAGGGTCGAGGAGACCCCGCTTCATATACCGAAGATCATCGAAGTTACAACGATCGACGGGAAATGGGCGATAGTTTCCGAGTATATCAAGGGCAAAACGCTTGCTCAGCTTATGAGTGAAAATCCGGACAAAAAGGAAGAGTATCTCGACAGGTTCGTCGATCTGCAGCTCACGGTGACAAAGCAGAGCTGCCCGCTGCTCAACAAGCTCAAGGATAAGATGGATATGAAGATCGGGATTGCGGAGCTTGACGCCACGACGAGATATGATCTCAGGACGCGCCTTGAGAGTATGCCGAAGCACACTAAGCTGTGCCACGGTGATTTCAACCCGTCGAATATCATCATTACCGACGACGGTACACCGTATATCCTCGACTGGTCGCACGCCACCCAGGGCAACGCCTCCGCCGATGCCGCTCGCACATATCTTCTCTTCTGGCTTGACGGCGATATAGAGGGCGCGCAGAGATATCTTGACCTCTTCTGTGAAAAATCTAACACTGAAAAACGCTATGTGCAAAAATGGATGCCGATAGTCGCAGCTGCACAGTCTGTCGCCGGGAATGAAAAAGAGCGCGAATTTTTGCTCTCCTGGGCTACAGTTGTTGACTACGTTTAAGGAGGAATCTATAATGAAAGTCGTAGTATGTATAGGCAGTTCCTGCCATATAAAGGGCTCAAGGCAGGTTGTTGAACAGCTCCAGTATCTGATCTCGCAGAACAACCTCGACGACAAGGTCGAGCTTGGCGGGACGTTCTGCATGGGGAAATGCCAGCACGGCGTCTGCGTGACGGTTGACGACGATTTTTTCTCCGTCTCCCCTGACACTGTCGGCGATTTTTTCCAAAACGAGATTCTTCAGAAGGTGTAAGCCATGCTTATCGTTCAAATATGTATCGGCAGTTCCTGCTACTTAAAGGGTTCTCAGGCAGTTATTGAACTGTTTCAAAAAGCTGTAGAGGAGTATAAACTTATGAACTGCGTTACTCTTGCCGGGAGCTTCTGCTCCGGCCGGTGCAACCGCGAGGGTGTTACTATTACTGTGAACGATGATGTCTATACCGGCATCACACCGGAAAATTTTAAAGAATTTTTTGAAGATAAAATCTTAAAAGTTCTCAGGGAAGCAGGTGAATGCTGACTATGGCTGAATATTTGACTCTGAAAAAATCAAACTGCAAAAACTGCTATAAATGTATACGCCACTGCCCCGTTAAATCGATACGTTTTTCGGGCAATCAGGCCCATATCATCGGGGACGAGTGCATTCTCTGCGGTCAGTGCTTTGTCGTCTGCCCGCAAAACGCAAAACAGATCGTCGACGGGACGAAAAACGTCAAGGTGCTTCTCCAGACGGGTGACCCTGTCTTTGTAAGCCCCGCGCCGTCGTTCGTAGCAAATTACGGCGGTATTGGTATAGGCGCGATGCGCAGCGCTCTTAAAAAGCTCGGCTTTTTCGATGTCGAGGAGACGGCACGCGGTGCATCCGTCGTCAAGACAGAATACGAACGTATGCTCCGTGAGGATAATCGCGATATAATCATCTCCTCCTGCTGCCACTCTATCAATCTGCTTATTCAGAAATATTTTCCAAGTTTGCTTGAGTATCTTGCCGATGTCCTCTCACCTATGCAGGCCCACTGTCAGGACATAAAACGCAGATATCCCAATGCCAAGACCGTCTTTATAGGACCGTGCGTCTCAAAAAAAGACGAGGCGGATCACTACGAGGGCTTTGTCGACGCCGTTTTGACATTTGAAGAGCTGACGGCATGGCTTGAGAATGAAAATGTCGAAATAGAAAATGAGACGGATCATGACGAAGAGAGCCGCGCCAGATTTTTCCCGACAACGGGAGGCATACTCAAAACGATGGTTCAGGACGCCCCCGGATATACATATCTCGCGCTCGACGGCGTTGAAAACTGCATCGACGCGCTTGAAGAGATCAAAAACGGCAATATACACCACTGCTTTATTGAGATGTCCGCCTGTGTAGGAAGCTGTGTCGGCGGCCCTGTCATGGAGAAGCACCACCGCTCCCCCGTGCGTGATTACGCGGCTGTTGCGCAGTATGCCGGCAAGCGTGACTTTAATATTGCTCAGCCGGAGGCGCTGTCCCTCAGGAAGTCGTTTGAGATGATCGATCGGAAGCTCCAAATGCCGACCGATACCGAAATACAGACGATACTGCGCCAGATGGGCAAATTTAAACCCTCGGACGAGTTAAACTGCGGATCGTGCGGCTACAACACATGCCGCGACAAGGCTGTCGCCATTTATCAGGGCAAGGCGGAGATATCAATGTGCCTGCCGTATCTCAAGGACAGAGCAGAGAGCTTCTCCGACAACATCGTAAACAACACGCCGAACGGCCTTATAGTTTTAAACGAAAATCTCGAGGTGCAGCAGATAAACAGCGCCGCCTTGAAAATCATGAATATACGCTACGCGTCCGACGTCCTCGGAGAACAGGTAATCCGTATCCTCGATCCGAAAATATTTATGGACGTCCTTCAGACAGGCAGAAACGTCCGCGACAAGCGGCTGTATCTCGCCGAGTATAAAAAATATGTCGAGCAGACCGTTATACACGATGCGGAATATCATCTTCTCATCTGCATCATGCGCGATGTTACCGACGAGGAGACGGAACGCGAAAAGAAGGAGAGCATCAGCCGCCAGACCGTTGAGATCGCAGATAAGGTCGTCGATAAGCAGATGCGTATCGTTCAGGAGATCGCCTCGCTACTCGGTGAGACGGCTGCAGAGACGAAGATCGCCCTTTCCAAGCTGAAGGAGAGTATTACGGATGAATGATCTATGTTCTGATATCGGGTACAAAAGCATAAACCATTACGGCGAGCAGCTTTGCGGCGATCACGTTGATATCATCGAGCAGGACGACGGCTCTGTTGTCGTCGTCCTCGCCGACGGTCTTGGGAGCGGCGTTAAGGCCAGTATACTGTCTACGCTCACATCCAAGATCATCTCGACCATGATGTCCGAGGGGCTGTCCCTTGAGGACTGCGTTGAGACTATCGCCGCCACACTGCCCATATGTTCTGTGCGCGGCGTCGCCTATTCCACGTTTACGATCATACAGCTGATCAACAACGAGGTCGCGGAGCTTATGCAGTACGACAATCCGCATGTCATACTCTTCCGCGACGGCAAAAACTATGATTATCCGAAAACCGAGCTCAACATCGACGGCAAAAAGATATACCGTTCGACGATAAAGCTGTGCGAAAACGACGTTTTTATCGCTATGAGCGACGGCTGCCCCCACGCCGGGATAGGGCTTGCGTATAACTTTGGCTGGAAGCGCGAGGATATCATATCGTTCATGGAGCCGCTGTCGAACGTCGGATATACGGCGAAAACACTCTCCACCATACTTGTGGACGAGTGCAATAAGCTTTACGGCGATAAGCCGGGCGACGACGCTACGGCGTGTGTCGTGCGCATAAGAAAGCGTGTGCCGATGAACCTGCTGTTTGGCCCTCCGTCTAACCGCGATGACTGTGACAGGATGATGTCGCTTTTCTTCTCGAAAGAGGGCAAACATATAGTCTGCGGTGGAACCACGTCGTCTATTGCCGCTAAATATCTCGGCAAACCACTGAAAGCTACGCTAAGCTTTGAGCGCAGCGATGTCCCGCCTATCGGAGAGATAGAAGGCGTCGACCTCGTTACCGAGGGCGTCATAACCATCAATAAGGTCCTGACCTACGCTAAGGATTACCTTGCCGGAAACGAGAGCTATGAGCAGTGGGGATATAAGCACGACGGAGCTTCACTCATTTGCCGTATGCTTTTTGAAGAGGCCACCGATATAAACTTTTACGTTGGGCGGGCGATAAACCCGGCCCATCAGAATCCGGATCTGCCCATCAATTTCAGTATAAAAATGAATCTCGTCGAAGAATTGTCCAAATGTCTGAAGCAGATGGGAAAACGCATCAAGGTAAGTTATTTTTAAGCGGAGTGGATAAAATATGTGCATTAGAAAATTCGATACCAAAGTACAGTACTTAAAATATAAAGTCCTGCGCGAGGTGGCAAAGCAGGCGTGGGACGACACGCTGCTTGAAAATCTCCTCGATATCCCCATGACTATCGTGCCGGGTACGACGCCGACGATGCGCTGCTGTGTTTATAAAGAACGCGCTATATTAGGCGAGCGCGTCAAGCTGGCTATGGGCGGTAATAAGAACAATCCGAACGTTATTGAGGTCATCGAAATAGCCTGTGACGAGTGCCCCGTCGGCGGGTATGAGGTCACAAACGCCTGCCGCGGCTGTCTTGCGCACCGCTGTGAGGATGTATGCCGCTTTGGCGCTATCTCATTTGACCACCGGCACGTTGCCCATATAGACAAATCAAAGTGCAAAGAGTGCGGCGCATGTTCCAAGGTCTGCCCATATACGGCGATCGTAAGCAGAAAGCGTCCGTGCCAGAACGCCTGCAAAATCAAGGCGATATCAATGAACGACAACAAGGCCGCCGCCATCGACAACAACAAGTGTATCGCCTGCGGGGCGTGTGTTTATCAGTGCCCGTTCGGTGCGATAATGGATAAATCGTTCATCTTGAACGTGATCGACCTGTTAAAGAAGAGCAGTCAGGGCAAAAATTACAAGCTCTACGCGATTGTCGCGCCGTCTATAGCAAGCCAGTTCAGGTACGCAAAGCTCGGTCAGGTAATAACCGGCCTTAAAGAACTTGGCTTCCACACGGTCGTTGAGGCGGCTTTGGGCGCCGACATGGTCGCAAGCGCTGAGTCGAAGGAACTCGCGGAAAAGGGCTTCCTTACAAGCTCATGCTGTCCCGCTTTTGTCGATTACATATCAAAATCTTTCCCGGAGCTTGAGCAGTACATATCGCACAATCTCTCTCCGATGGCGACCATTGCGAAATATATAAAGGACACAACCGAAAATGCTAAAATTATATTTATCGGTCCTTGTACCGCTAAAAAAATGGAGATCCAGAAAGAGAGCGTAAAACCTTATATCGATGCGGTGCTTACTTTTGAAGAGCTTCAGGCTCTCTTTGACAGCCGCGATATAGATATTACGACGCTTGAGGAGGACGTGCTTGACAACGCGTCGTATTTCGGCAGGATATTCGCCCGTAGCGGAGGTCTGACAGACGCCGTGGCACAGGGCCTTAAAGAACACGGCATCGACTTTGACTTCAAGCCTGTCGCATGCGACGGTATCGAGGCGTGCAAGCTTGCCCTCACGAAAAAAAGCAAAAATGTCCTCGACGCTAATTTTATTGAGGGCATGGCCTGCGTCGGCGGCTGCATAGGCGGCGCAGGATGTCTTACCCACGGTGAAAAGAACAAAGCTGAGGTTGATAAATATGGCCGTGAGGCATATGAAAAGACTATCTCCGACGCAATATCCCTGCTTAAATAACCTCTCGGTGTCTTTCAACACAGCAGATGCGCAGATTTAGCTTATATCACTTAAAATTCCCGCAATTTTATTGTGGGAATTTTTTTAAACTCTTTGGAACAAAACAGGCTTTTTTGACTCTAATACTAGTGGCAGGGATATCTTCTGCTATATCAAAAGACATGAAGGAGTTTTATTTCAAATGAAAAAAATTACCGCACTTCTACTTTCAGTAATGATGCTCATATCGGTTTCGGCCTGCGGAGGCAGTTCTTCGTCCTCATCGGTTTGGGCCTGCGGAGGCAGTTCTTCGTCCTCAGAGGATTCAAGACTTGATTCCACCCCGCTCACGGATCTTATGGCAGAGATACTCGACGGCGTCGCCGATCTGCCCGATCCGCTTCTCGACACCGACCTCACGACCGATGAAATGAAACAGTCATTCCCGTATGTCGCGTTTACCGATTACATCGACGGCATGGAAGCTGTCTCGAGCGACGCGGCCATAAACGCTATAGCGCATTCCGTCGTCTTGCTCCGCGTACCGGAGGGAACTGATGTCCAGGAGATCGCAGACGATATCGAGGCAAATGCCGACCCGCGCAAATGGCTCTGCGTCGAGGCGGAAAAAGTGTCCGTCAGCACGAACGGACGCCTTGTCCTCCTTGTTATGTCGAGCGAGGCCACGACCGACGCCATCACCGAAAATTTCCTCGCGCTCAAATAAGTTACAGCGCGGAATGCTGCGCGGAAGGATAGGATTATGTTATTTTCAAGCGCTATATTTATCTATTTTTTCCTGCCGCTGCTCGGCGTATATTTCCTGATACCTGACAGATGGAGAAATCACCTGCTGCTGGCAGCGAGCCTGTTTTTCTACTTCTTCGGCGAGCCGGTCTACACACTTCTGCTGCTTTTTACCGCGTTTTCCGGCTGGCTGCACTCGCTTTATATCGAGCGTCACCGCGGCGAACTCTCTGCAAAGCGCGCGCTTATATCTTCGGTCGTTATCAACATCGCACTTCTGGGATTTTTTAAATACGCAGACTTTTTCATAAACACCGTAAACGCCGTATTCCGGACGGACATACCGCTCACCGGCATCGCGCTGCCTATCGGCATAAGCTTTTTCACTTTCCAGACGATGAGTTACACGATTGACGTATACAGAAATGACTGCCCGGCGCAGAAAAACTTTGCTACCCTCACGACGTTTGTCGCGCTGTTCCCGCAGCTTATAGCAGGGCCTATCGTGCGGTATACTGATGTTGCGGCGGAGCTTGACAGCCGCAAAAACACTATACCGGACATCTCCTGTGGGATATCGCGGTTTTGCATCGGACTCGGCAAAAAGGTCCTTATCGCCAACGTAATGGGTGAACTCTGTGCCGCGTTCCGCGCGGCCGACGAAAAGAGCGTGCTGTTTTACTGGATATACGCGCTTGCGTTTTCTCTGCAGATATATTTCGATTTTTCGGGCTACAGCGATATGGCGATCGGTCTCGGCCATATATTCGGTTTCAACTTTCCGGAAAACTTCAACTACCCGTTCATATCGCGCTCCGTCACGGAATTCTGGCGGCGCTGGCACATGACGCTGAGCAGCTGGTTTCGCGACTATCTGTACATCCCGCTCGGCGGAAACCGCACTACAAGGGCGAAATGGATTAGAAACATCGTTATCGTCTGGTTCATAACAGGCTTCTGGCATGGCGCGGCATGGAACTTCGTTCTCTGGGGAGGTATATTCGCGGTTTTTCTGATCTTGGAAAAGCTTTGGCTCGCAAAACTTTTTGAAAAGCTGCCAGCCGGATTTTCGCACATCTACACATGTCTCGTCGTACTTTTGAGCTTTGTGGTGTTCAATGCAGACGGCCTTGGCGGTGTCGTATCCGATTTCTCCGGCCTTTTCGGAGCGGGGTCACTCCCGTTTTGCACCGGCACGACGCTGTATTATCTCAAAAGCTATGCCGTGCCAATTATCATAGCGGCTGTTGGTGCGACGCCCGTCGCAGTCACGCTTTGGCACAGGTTTGTTCCGAAAGCGGTGGACGCCGTTTTGTCGCCGGTCGGCTCAGCGTGTATTTTGATAGCGTCGACGGCGTTTATAATAAACGGCTCGTTCAACCCATTTTTGTATTTTAGGTTTTGACGATGAGAAAATTTAAAGACTACTTTACTATAATACTGATCTGCTCAATCATTTTCGGCCTGTTTGCCGCACATATCCTCATGCCGGACGGTTCTCTTTCGCTGTCGGAGCGGAGAAAGCTTGCGCAGATGCCCGATCTTACGGCCGATGCTCTGTTGTCCGGCGAACTGTCGTCCGAACTTGAGGAGTACGCGCTCGATCAATTTCCGCTGCGCGAGCTGTTCCGGCGTTTCCACTCTTTTGTGCGCCTTGACATTTTCCGTCAGCAGGATGTAAACGGCTACTGGATCGAAAACGGTCATATTTTTAAACAAGAATCACCGCTCGACGAGACGCAGCTCCTATACGGTGCAAACCTCATAAACTGGCTCTGCGAGACGCTCCTAATCGACGCCGACGTCTATTTTTCAGTCGTGCCCGATAAGAATTATTTCCTGGGTAACAACGACTCCGAATTCGATTACAACCGTCTTGTCGATATTATGAACGAAAACCTCATAGACGTTGAGTATATTGACATTTTTAATACTCTGTCACTCGACGACTACTACCGAACCGACTCGCACTGGTCTCAGGACAAGATTTTTGACACTGCGATGGCTTTGGCTGACGGTATGGGTATCGCGGAACTTATGACGCCGGAGGGCGATTACGAAAAGCATGAACTCTCCCCGTTTTACGGCGTATACTACGGTCAGGCGGCGCTGAGCTCGGATGCGGACACCCTCGTATACTGTGTCAGCGATTTTACCGATGCCACGACCGTCACCGGCATTGAGGGCACATCGTCGGAGCTTGTGTACCCCGTAGACAGGTTTTACGGACTTGACGGATACGATCTCTTTCTGTCCGGTGCGCAGTCCGTGCTGACGCTTGAGTGCCCCGACGCGAGGTCCGACAGAGAGCTTATTATATTCCGCGATTCGTTCGGCTCAAGTATCGCCCCGCTGTTTACCGGTGCTTACTCGAAGATAACGCTCATCGATCTGCGCTACATCAACTCTTCATTCATCGAGGACTATGTCACCTTTGCGGATCAGGATGTGCTTTTCCTCTATTCCGCGTCGATGCTCAACAGTTCGATGCTTATGAGATAACGAGATAAAACGCGAAAGCTCCGAAAGCGATATGCTTTCGGAGCTTTTATATTCCACCGCCACGAGGCAAGGCAGACAGGCGCTGCGGTAAATACGGCTTGCCTCACAGCGGCGGTATATCATGACCTGCTGTAAGGAGGCGGCATGGTGTAACAACAGATCGGCGTATTTTGAGCCTGCATCACCGGCGGAACTCATGCACGAGCAACCGCAGTTTCCGCCGAAAGTCAGGCGTCTGGCCGCAAAAAGGAGATGCAAAAATTGCATCTCCTTTTAAATTTTGCTTTTCCGGTGTCTGAATACGAACACCTTGCTTATAATATAGTTTAGAACTATCACTATAAACTGTGCCGCCGCTTTTACAAGCATACTGTTCAATCCCAGCCACGTTATGAACACGGCGAGTATAGCCTCTTCTATCAGGAGCGTGACAACTCTCCCGCCGAAAAATGACGTCAGCTGTCTTAAAAGTGAATTTGCACCGTCTGCATGTGCGGAAAATACCCATGTCTTGTTCGTTACAAATGCAAACGACACCGTTATAACCCATGAGAGTACGTTTGCGATGAGCGCATCGATGCCAAGACGTATATTCAACGCCCAGTACGACGTCATACTGACCGCATAGGCAAGCGCGCCGAAAAACAGATACAGCAGTACTCTTTTATGCTTTTTGTACATCGGAGCAAACCTCCGAAACGGCGCGAGATCCATAATGCGGTCAAATATATCCTTGTGGTCGCTTTTTAATTCCATTAAACCACCTTTTGCTTTTGTGACGATCGATCAGAGCGCCTTGTACAGCATCTCTCCCCTGACAAGTGCAATACAGCCGTAAGACGCGCCCCATTCGTCGAGATCCGATATATATACCTTATGCGGATCGCGTATAAACGGGACAAGAAGCCTGTTTACCGCTTCGTTTATATCCTTCTCCTTGCCCTTCAGCGCCATTCCGAGATAATTCCCTATACATATCTTCTGCGGATTGAAGCAGTTTATGATATTGGCAAGGCCGACGGACAGGTATTTTATCACCGTCTCAAGCGCCGCCGTCATCTCTTTATCGGGATTTTTGGCCCGCCTGATTATCTCTGCGCAAAGCTCGTTATCCATCGGCTCACCCGGGTACAGCATATCTCCGAGTGCGTCTATCGAGGCATAGCGCTCAAGGCAGCCGCGGTTGCCGCAGGAACACTCCCTGCCGTCGACATCTATTATCATATGGCCGAACCTGCCCTGATACCCCGTAGAACTGATTATTTCGCTTCCTCTGCTGTAAATTGAAAGTCCAAGTCCTTTAGATCCCTGAATGTACGCAAGATTCGTCTCCGCCGCAACCTTTCTGGAGAACACCTCTCCCTTTGCGCCGGCACGTCCCGTATTTTGGAAGAAAAGCGGTATTTTCGGGATCTCTTTTTTCAGTTCTTCGCGTATATTAAAACCGTTCCACTGCGGCATATTGGCAATAAATTCTACCATCCCGGTCTCTTCATCGTAATTTCCGGGCAGGGCAATACTTACGGCGACAACGCCGTTTTCAAACTGCGGATATCCATGCTGGTATTTTTTAACAAACTCGGACACCTCGATGATGAAGTTTCTCGGCCTTTGGGCGACATCGGGATCGACGCGCTGCTCAAGCACGCGCCCTACGATATCGGTGACGAGTATTTTCGTAGATAAGTAGTTTATCTCTATACCTATAAATATACCATAATTATAATTGAGTTCGAGATAGATCGGCGGTCTGCCGGTCGACGTCTCCGCCACTTCCCATTCAAATATAAGCTTTGCCTCGAGCAGAGTGCGGACGCAGTTTGTTACGGTCATCTTATTAAGTCCCGTTTTTGTCGAGATATCTATCCTCGATATCGGATGATGCGCCAATATAGTCAGATACACCTTCTCAAGATTTGTTCTTCTCATTATTTCAAATGAGCTGATATGTTCCTTTTTCTTCAAATTTATCCCACCTTAAACACGATTTTATATATTTGACACAATTATATCCATATATGCGTAAAAATAACAGCATACACCTTAATATTACCAGCATTTATTCAGTCTTGTCAACTATTTTCCTAAAAATTTTTTACTATAATTTTATCTTTTTTGTACGTTTTTCAAAAAAATAACCGGCACTTAACTCTCAGCGCCGGTTATTTTGCCCTGTTTCCTATTATTTTACCTCTTCATCTTCAGAGGCATCTTCCTCTGCCTGCGCGGCAGTGTCTGTCGTTGTCTGCTCCTCAGCCTCGATTTCTGCTTCTGCATAACTTATTATCTCCGGCTCCATGCCTTCCGACTCTTCAACGAACTCCACTTCTATATCATCGTCGTTGTTTTCCGCCTTGAGGGCCTCCACCTCGGCTTTTCTCGCGGTTATACGCTCTTCTGCCGCTTTGATTTCCTCGACGAGCTGTGCAAACTCAACTGTCTCGCCGTCTTTGTATCTCTCATAATACTGTCTGCCAAGCTCAGTCATGTTCTGCTTGATGAGATCTCTGTCCGTGGCGTTTTCCGCAGTAAGTCTTGTAATCCTTGCAAGTGTCTTAGTCTTGTCTGTGGCAACCTTTGCAAATTCTTTTGTCTTATCTACTACGCCTACCGCCTTCTGTATAACTGTGTCTCTGATAGTGTTGAAATCTTTCATCTTATTTACCTCCATTTATATTTTCTTCGGTCTTTTTTTTGAAATGAGTTTGTACGATTATACGTCCGCCGCTCTTTTGGCGGACTTTCGCTATGTATTGCTTTCTGTCGGTTTCGTGCCGTCTTCCCCGCCGTTATCCGCACCTACAGTATCAACGTAGAGCGGCCGCGGCTTTTGCATCGCTTTTTTCACCATATATGCAAATGCGCAGGCTACGGACAATATCCCTATGAGCTGTGACACACGTATGTCGGTATTGAATAAGTACAGCACCGAGTCTACGCGCAGCGGCTCGAGCATATAGCGTGCAAGTCCGTACCACAACACATACAGTGCAAAAATCTGCCCGTCATATTTCCTCTTTTTAGAGTAGATATGAAGTATCACAAATCCGACACCATTCCAAAGCGATTCATACAGGAACAGCGGATGCGCGCTTATCGTTTCGCCGTTTTGCGTAAAATACATGGCCCAAGGCAGATCCGTCGGCGTTCCGTAGACCTCCCTGTTTATGAAGTTGCCCCATCGCCCTATCGACTGCGCTATGAGCAGAGCCAGTCCCGCTATGTCGAGAAACGGGGCGAGCGGCATCTTTTTGCGGCGGGTATAAATATACATGCCGCCTATGGCGAGCGCAATTCCGCCGTATATCGCCATGCCGCCTTCCCATATCCTGAAAATAGCCGCCGGATCGTCTTTAAACGACGCCCAGTTGAATATTACATACTGCGCCCTTGCCCCTATCGCGCCGAGCGGCACTATCACAAGGATCATATCGATTATATTATCCTCTGTCAGGCCAAACGCCCTGCTTCTGCGCATTGCGTATATTATCGCGACGAGCATTCCTAGCGTTATTATCACGCCGTACCAGTGTATGGTTAATCCAAACACCGTAAAATACCCCTGCGGGTCTATCTGTATCTCATGTCCGAACAGATTAAACCCGATCACCGCGTTTCCCATGGGAATCCCCTCGATCTGTTTTATTATTTAGGCACAACGGCCGACACCATGAGCTTTTCAGGCGACAAGCTCTCCGATATCATGTCTCTCACCGATTTGGCCGTGATGCCCTGCAGTGCGGATATAGCCTCAAACGGGTCATACCCGTCAAAGCATCCCTTTGCGACATTATAGCACACATCGGAGAAGGAATTCAATTCCCTTAATCTCGCTCCGATAAGCGCCTTTTTCTGCCGCTCGAACGCCTCCGAAAAATCCTCGTTCAAAATACTCTCCGCTCTCTCCGATATCGCCTCAGCGACGGCTTCCGGATCGCGGCTCTCTCCTGAGAAAATCAGCATAGCCTGCCCTGCAATACGGTCATACTGGCCCAGAAAATCACGCCCGATAAGCCCTCTCGAGTAAAGGTCCATATAAAGCGGCGACGATCTGCCTATAAGTAGCCTTAGCGCCGCCTGCGCCGTTATCTCCTGCTGTAGGATACGCTCATTCGGCACTTTTTCAAGTCTTGCTCCAGCAAAAAGAAGCGGCATCCCAACGGCCATCTGCGCTTTCACACTGCGCTTTTTCCCTGAGGGCGCGTCGTCGCGTCCGTAGTCTTTTATTGGCGCTTCGCCGCGCGCTTTAGGCAGTATCTCCTCTGCGGCGCGTGCGACCATATCGGGGTCGACATCGCCGACGACGCATAAAACCATGTTTGTATTAGTATAAAACGTCCCGTGGCAGTCGTAAAGCATCTGCGGCGTTATCTGCGCTATATCATCTACCGTACCGACGATCGAGTCGCGCATCGGATGTTTTTTGTACATGAGTTTCAGAAGCCCGAAATACCCTGCTGTTTCCGGGCTGTCCTCCGTCATCCTGATCTCCTGCCCAATTATGCCGCGCTCTTTTTCGACGCTCTCCTCGGTGAAATACGGTGTTGACACAAATTTCAGCAGTGTCCTCAGATTCTGTTCAAAGTTTTCCGTACACTCGAAATGATATGCCGTCATATCGGACGATGTAAACGCGTTTGCCGATGCGCCGTTTGCAAAAAGGACACCGAGCGCGTTCCCGTCCTCCATATCGAACATTTTGTGCTCCAGATAATGGGCGATGCCGGCAGGTGTGTTGAGCCATTTGCCGTTTGCCTTAAATCTTCTGTCTGCGCCGCCGTAATTGACAGCGAAAAAAGCGCGCCCTTTTGAATAGCCCGGCTTTGATACGACATACACGGGCAGCCCGTTTAAAAGCTTTTCATGGAAAACTCTCTCGCCTATGGAGGTATAGTCTTTAACTTTCATCCGTATCTCCTCCGTTTCCCGTCAGGAAATATACCGCGTCCGCACAAACTCCGGCCGCGACGTCCATAACGTCTTTCTTCGTCACATCGTAGACAAGCGCCGCCATGACATCAGGTGAATATCTTATATCGGACAGGCAGTTGTCAAGGTATATCCCCTCGAGTGAAGATTGGCTGTCCATCGATGCTTTATACGCGTTCATCACTGTTTTTTTTGCGCTTTCAAGCTCCGCTTCGCTTATATCGCCGCCTTTTATCGCTTCGAGCTGCGCGAGTATCTCGTTTTTTGCGACCTCGTACTTGTTAAACTCTATGCCGGACGACACGAGCATAACTCCCTTGTGCCTGTCGATCTGTGAGCTTGCGTAATAGCATAGTGACATGCGTTCGCGCACGTTCACAAATAGCTTCGATGTCGGCGCGCCGCCGTACAGCGCGTTGAACACGAGAAGCGCGGGATGGTTCGGATGGAGTGCCGCCTCTCCCATGCGGAAACCGATAACAAGCTTTCCCTGACCTACATCCATCCTGTCTATAAATACGCGCGGCTCGCTTTTTACAGGCCGTGTCAATATCTCTGTCTGCGGTATCGGTATAAAGCCTGTCCTCGGCAGAGCTGCAAAAGCCTCCAATACCGCGTTTTCCACCCTGTCATAACCGGCGCTTCCGCAGTAAAACAGCTCTATCGGCGCGCCCGCAATAAGCTTGCGGTAATGCTTTGTAAGGCCTGCAGCCGTGACCTTTTTTATCTGACTTTCTCTGCCCAGCCTGTTTATGCCGTAATTTTCCTTTGCGCACATAAGCTCTAAGCTGCGTGACAGCACATAGGAGCGCTTGTCGTTTACCTGCGCTTCCAGTTCGTCGAGCAGGCGGTTTTTCTCCCCGTCTACATACTCGTGCAGGAGAGTCCCGCTCTTCGTCGCCGGCGCTGTCATGATTTCAGCCGTAAGGCCTATGACTTTTTCCAGCACCGATTCTTTGCCGTTGAGGAAAAAGTCGTCCGCAAAGTCGGCATAAAAGCCGATACAATGCGTCTCTCCCTTTTTACGCACGACAGGCTCTATCACGGCGCCGTATGCGTCGTCTAAAAGTGCGGCGATGCTGTCCATATCGTTATGGAGAACCGTCCCTCTGCGCAGGACATACGGCAGAAGCGCGTTTTTAGACGCGTTTTCCCTGTCAAGTCCCGTAAGGATGGTAGCCGAAAACACACCGGTTTTGAACTTGTCTGTTTGAAGATGCGTCAGCCGGACATTTGGCATGATCTCTTTTCGCAGGATCTCTTTCATTTCCGTCTATCCTCCCCCAACATTTTTCGCTCTCCGTGCGGCGTCCGCCGTCGTACAAGCGGACGCCGCAGCCTTCTGCGAGCGCTAGTCTTTATAGATATGATTATCTCACTTTTTACCGTCTATTTCAACAGTGTACTCTCCTGTTAACCCTTTTTTAACTTTTATCTTATACACGGTATCGGAGAGCTTTATCTCCGCCTCGTAGCTGTCCCAGTGTGACGGCAGATTCGGATTAACGGTGAGGTTTCCGTCTTTGAGCTTTATGCCGAGCAGCGTTTCGACGGCCGCCCTGTAGTACCAGCCGGCAGAACCTGTATACCACGTCCAGCCGCCCATCCCAACACGTTCCGGGTCTGAACAGACGTCGGCTGGTATTACAAACGGCTCTTTTTTATACTCCGATATATCGTGCGACTGAGGCAGTATCGAATACAGCATCTCCCATCCGCGGTCAGCACCGCCGTTTTCGATAAATGCCATGGCGAGCCATATTGCGGCATGGGTATACTGTCCGCCGTTTTCACGATACCCCGGGCAGTACCCCTTTATATATCCGGGGGTAGTGTCTCCGTCTGAAAACGGCGGGGTAAACAGCTTTATCACCTTGTGCTCTCTGTCAAAGAGGTATTTGTCGGTATTTTCGAGCGCCGTACGGCGGCGAGAACTGTCAGCGTCTGCAAAAACGGAAAAGCTCTGTGCTATTGAATCTATGCGGCATTCATCGTTTTCGGCGCTTCCGAGGGGTTTGCCGTCGTCGTAGTATCCGCGGCGATACCAGCCGCCGTCCCATGATTTTTCTGCCGCGCGGACAAGCGACTCCGCTGTCTCGCCGTAACGCTGCGCTCTCTCTTTGTAGCCGAGCGTTTCGCACAGTGATGCAAAGCGCCTCAAGACTATTGAGAAGAACCACTGAAGCCACAAGCTCTCGCCGCGGCCCTCGACGCCGACCATATTCATGCCGTCGTTCCAGTCACCTGTGCCGATATAGCATAAGCCATGCTCTCCCGTGCCGCGCGCAATAACAAGTTCCACAGCCCTTATGCAGTGCATAAACACATTTTCGGAGAGCTCTGAAACACGCGGATGCTCATAGCGCTCGTGTTCTCCGTTTTTCAGCGGCTCGGACGATATATACGGCACTTCTATGCCGCATATTGAGTAGTCCCCGCTGCGGTTTGTATATTCGCACACAGCGTAAACAAGCCATATGAGGTCGTCCGTGCATCTCGTTCTGACGCCTTTGTCGGCGCTTTGTCCGTCCTCCGATTTATGCCACCAGTGCTGCACATCGCCCTCCGTAAACTGATGTGCCGCCGACATAAGGATCTGTTTTTTTGTAAGCTCCGGGAAGATGTCCGTGAGCGCACATACATCCTGCAGCTGGTCGCGGAAGCCGTATGCGCCGCCGCACTGATAGGCGGAAGTCCTTGACAGCATGCGGCAGGCGATATTTTGATAGAGAGCCCAACCGTTTATATAGTCGTCAAGTACCTTCGACGGCGTCTTAATACGCACTCTCCCTATTATATCATCCCAGTATGCTTTAGTGCGTTCAAACTCTTTACAAGCCGTTTCATATATGGTGAGCTCCCGCATTTTTTCTTCGCTCAGGCAGCCCGCCGCCAGCACGAATCTCGGCTCTGCGCGGTAAACCGCCGCGATACACGGCGTATGCCCGCCGCCCGCGGCGGCATCAAGCTCTCCCGCGGCCCAGGAAAGCCTGTCACAGGTAAATCCCTCCGGCATTTGGGACGCGGCCACTCTGAACACCGTATCCGCAAACTCTGTATTTCCAGGGTTTTCGGCCGAAATAACTCCGTTTTTCTCCTCCGTGACGACACTTGCGCTTTTTGACACGCCGTCTCCCATGACAAGCTCCGTAAAATACCTGATCTTATCGTCGGCGTCGGCGTTTTCAAGCTCTACAAGCATAATGCGCGCAG
This sequence comes from uncultured Oscillospiraceae bacterium, assembly GCA_944386855.1. GTDB lineage: Bacteria > Bacillota > Clostridia > Oscillospirales > Oscillospiraceae > CALXCR01. Next base: position 27,082 of record CALXCR010000030.1, on the reverse strand, counting down.
GCTCGTCCGGCAATACGAACGACGTGACCTTGGTTTTGACCCCGTCGATATCCTTTTGCCATGAGGCAAAGCCAAATCCGAACGTCACATGACAGTTTATGCCGTCGTTTGCCGCAAACAGCGAGTACCGCCTGCCGCCGCGCTCAAAACTAAGCTCTTCGGTTGCGTCCGGTGATGCCGGTCTGTTGGTCCAGCGGTTTATTTTATTTTCGCGTGAGTTGAGATGCCACATATGGCCGCTGCCCGTATCCGTCGCTATATATCCGTAATCTGAGTTTGCAAGCGGTAGACTCCACACATACTCCGGCAGTGTGCCTTGGGTGTCGAACACAAAATATCCGCGTTCATCGATCTGCCATGTCACTCCGCTCTCAATATCCCTTTTTATGGGCTGTACAGGCAGCGGCGAGGCCAGCCTCGGCGCGGCGCTTTCCGCTCCGACATGCAGTGATGCCATAGCCTTCACGCAGCGGCCGTCTTCCGCGGCAGCGTCTATTATATGCACGCCTCCGCGCCCTCCGAGCGCGTTTTCACAGCCCAGTCGATGGAGCTGTTCTGACACGGCACTCTTAACAGGCGCTCTGTAATCGCCCATATCACCGCTGAAAAGTACGAGATCGTACTCCAAGCCGCATGACTTGAGCAGCAGATGCTCGGAAACAAGCGCTTTAGCCGTTTTTATGCCGTTTTCTCCGTCGATCTCCGCCGTAACTATCGGCACGTCTCCCGATATGCCGAACTTCCAAAGCCCGCGCTGCCCTCTGCAATAGGTGCGTATATCCTCGGCCGCCGCCTTTCGTGCGTCGGTAATGAAAGTGAGTGCGCTCACCTTTTTAAGCGCACGCTGTATGTCGCCGGCCGTGAGCTTCATCCGCGACGCCGTTTTATCAATATATGAGTTTTTTTCGTCCTCGCCAATCAGTATCCTGACGGCCGAGTCTACAGCATCTTTCTCCGAATACGCCGCGGCGACGGCATATTTGATCTTCACCGCGCTTCTTCCGACGCATACGGGGGTCTCTATTGTCACGGGCGGCTCAGGGGCACAGTATTTTTTGCCCGGCATGAGAGGACGGACGCGCCCTCTCTCACCGCCGCAGTAAAACTCCGACGGTGCCGATACGGCGATGCACATATATTTTTCAATCTCGCCGGATGAGCTTCTCCGCTTTATCACGAGCGCATTTTCATACGCTTTTATCTCCAGCGACAGTCTTGAATACGCCGGATGAGCGTAGAAATCGCGGAGCTTTGCGAGTACCGCTTCAAAATCGCACACGAGCTTCCCGCGTATATCGCCGCCCGCTCCCAAGAGCAGCTCGACCTCGCGTTTTTCTCCCATATCGTCGCGCGGCACTTTAATCTCAAGGCTTGACGTGAGCGCGCCGCGTCGGCTTGTGAGTCTCGCTATCGCGCCCGAAAATTCCGCCGAGTAGCTCGACTCGCGGTCAAAATACGGCGCAAATGTCAGAGGAAATTCGTCCTTTTCGGTTCTAAAAGTGTACAGCATGCCGCTGTGCGGCGATATTTGGCTTGTGTCAAATGACAACATATCGGTATCGCGCCATTTAGAGCGCGTGAGCCCGCTCTCTGTGACCATGACCGTATACGAGCCGTTTGAAAGAAGGCAGCACATAGGATCAAACGCGTTCGGCTTGTCGCTTACATACGACCAGCCGGCTATCTCGTTTCTGCCCGGTTTTTCGGGAATGTCCACAACACGTTTTATCATTATGCCGCTCGCCACTACTTTTTCCTGCAGCAGGCTCTTATACGCCGACATCTCCCTGTTCCTCATAAAGCGCGCCTGCATTATATTGTCGTTTACAACGTTGTCCGCGGCTATTATGCTCATGCCCAAATGGTGCGCCATAAACGTCTTTACCGGGCGGAATCGTTTGCCTTCCGTCCTGTCCGGCGTAAAATCGGCCGCCTCGTAAAACCCATACCGCGAACAGAGCCCCATTTCGTCCATGCGTCGCAGGTTTTTTATGGCCTGTTTCGGTTCTACCGTCATCGCGAGAAATGACGAGTACGGGGATATTACGCGGTCGGCATCCATCCCCCTTTTGAGCGCGAGCTTCTGAGCGCCGTGCGCCTTATATCTGTAGCTTAGCGACTGGTCAAACGCGTAAAACGCGCTTTCGGACATACCCCACGGTATATCCCGCGCCGCCCTCTTCTGCGCGTACACGCAGAATTTCGAGCTTTCGTATATCATCGAATTTTTATAGCACGGCAGTATCAGATTCGGCATGAGGTATTCAAACATCGTGCCTGTCCACGATGCCATCCCGCTGTAGTCGTCCTGCGCCACGATCACGCGGCTTAATTGACGCCAATGCTTCCGCGGTACGTCTCCGCGCGCTATCGCGACGTAGCTTGTCTGTCTTGCCTCGCTCTCCATCAGGTCATACCAGCCTTCGGTCGGCGCATTTTTCTCGTCATCCCATCCGATATAAAACAGCCGCCTTGTCTTATCGTACAGCACGCCGAAATCCATGCCGTCGAGAAGCCGCGTTATATCCTCCGCGAGTTTGTCCGCGCCCAGCTCGTACATAGCCTCGCGCACGACAATAAGGGACGCGGCAAAGTTTCCGCTGTCGACCGTCGAGACGTAGTTCGGGCGGAGTATGTTAAGCGTGCGCGTATCGTACCAGTTGTACAGATGCCCGTTCCATTTCGGCAGGCGCTTTACCGTCGCAAGCATATTCTCTATAATGCCCAGCGCGGTCTGGCGGTTCGCGATACCCATATCGAACGCCGCAAGCGCCGACATCATCGCAAGCCCTATATTCGTCGGAGACGTCCTGTGCGCAACTCCGGCCGCCGGCTGCTCCTGCCAGTTATCCGGCGGGAGATAATTTTCAGAGGGCGTTACAAAGTCGGTGAAATACCGCCATATATCTGCCGCGGCGTTTAAAACATAATTTCGCTCCGACGGCGTGAGTTTTATCGGCTGTTTTGTCTCGCCGCTTATGATCGCGGCGTACAGCGGGGCGAAAAACCATATTATGCCGACGGCATACGCTGCCGGATACGGAGAAAATATCCATATCACCGCGCTTATGGCTATACACTGCCACATTTTGGCATATGCCGCGCTCCATTTGCCCTTTGTCTTTTTCTCGGTTTCGGCCGCCGTCACCCAGCTGAGCATATTTTTATGCGACACCGTCATCCGGTACAATGCCGTGACGATCGCGGAAAAGGCCGTCCATGCCTCGTACGGGAGGAATATCAGCCTTATTACAGTCTGCAAGAAGCATCCGGCAAAGCCCGATACAACGGTCGACTGATAGCGCAGCTTCAGCTCGTCGTCATGCCTCAGGGCCAGATCCGCCGACGATATCAAAAGTGCACTTACGGCCGAAAGTATGGCGATAAAGCACGCCCATGCAAAATCCTGTCCCGAGGTGAACATCCCCGTTACTATCGCCGCAAATGTGAAAACAGGCGTAAGGCTGCGCCTGAGATTGTCTGCTATCTTCCACTTGTCTATCTCCGATATTGGGTTTTCTATCGTCTCGCCGTTTGCGTTTTTCACTTTCCTGCCGAGCCATGGTATCGTCTGCCAGTCGCCCCTAACCCATCGATGCATACGGTCGTAATACGACGTCACCTTATACGGGTATCCGTCTGTCAGCTCGCACTCCCCCATATATGAGCAGTGCAGATACGCTCCCTCCAGCAGATCGTGCGACAGTATCGCGTTTTCAGGAAATCTGTCGTCCAGGCACTCGTAATACGCTTCTACGTCGATTATACCCTTGCCGTTGAAACTGCCCCGGCCGAATATATCCTGATATACGTCGGACACCGTTCCTCCGTACGGGTCTGTACCGCCTCTGCCGGCAAATATCCTCGTAAAGTCGGACTTGTTGGCTGCCTCAAGGCTTACCGACACGCGCGGCTGTATTATCCCGCTGCCCTCTTTTACAATTTTTCGCCTTTTGTCTACGACGGCCCGGTTTAACGGGTGCAGCATTGCGCCTATAAGCTCCATCGCCGTGTCGGGCTCAAGCGTTGTGTCGCTGTCGAGCGTTATTATATATTTTACGCTGCAAAGGTCTCGTTTTTCGCCGCATATGACGTCTATCCCGCTGTCGCGGCCTTTTATGAGCCTTACAAGCTCCAAAATCGCGCCGCGCTTTCTCTCCCATCCCATATAGCGCGCGCACGACTCGTTATACTTTCTAGGCCTGCAGAAGAAATAGAACTTTCCGCCGTATTTTTCGTTCAGCCCGTCGATCTCGGCCCTCATTTTTTCGATGATCTCATCGTCGTCTTTGTTTTGCTCCGTCCTGCTCTCGGGGAGGTCGCAGAGTACACCGAAAATCAGGTTTCCTCCGGCACTCCGATTGGCGAGGTAGTATTCCTCCAGCTGTGCGGCATATATCGGAACAGTTTCCTTTGAGTTTAAGAGTGCAGATATGACGCATACGGTCCGCCCCTCCGCCGGTACGCCCTTTTTCATTCCCATTCTGGGTATGTGTTTTGGGCGCACTGTCTTTATAATTGTAAAGTCAACGATGTTTTTTACTATTTCCGATATCGGGAACAGCAAAAGTGCGCATGCTATAGGCGCCTCCAGCACATAGCCTGTCAATATCGTAAAAAACAGGCTTGCCAGAACGATCGAGGCGATATAAATGCTGCCGTCTTTTTCTTTCTTCTCATGTCCGAACGGTTTTTTGAAAATATAGTAACCTATGTGCCGTCCGTCGAGTTCCGCCGCTTTGCGTATATATGTTGCGGCCTTATACTCCGTGCAGCGCTTTTTCCGCGCAAGTTTCGCTATTTCGTTTCTGTACTCGCGGCGCGTCGTCTCGTCCATGCGCGGGTAGACGCCCGCCGGGTCGAGATACAGCTCCCGTTCCACGCGGTTTACGTTTTCGAGTGTTTTACCCATATCAAAGCCGCTTAAAAAGCGAAGCGACGTGAATATGTTTTCGAAGAGCTCTTCCGCGCCGTCGGCCGTTATATCTCCCGATGCTTCTCCGAGCAGGCCGATAAGCTTTGCTTTAAGCATCGGTACGAACGCGGCGAGTTCATATTCGTTCAAAACGATATTCTCCTGACATGCGTCGAGGAATTTGCCTATGCGTTTATCGTCGACACTGCCGTTTCCGGCGCGTACAAGCGACGAGGCTAGCTGCCCTATTATGCTTTCACTGCCGCTTTTGCGGATTCTCTTGATCTTTCTGAGCTCAAGAGCCGCCTCTTTACCCTCGCGCTCGGCTATATACCAGTTGTCCAGCAGCCATTCCGCCGCTTTCGGCGTATCGTTTTCCGTATTTTCGCGTTTTGATATCCGCGTTATATCCTTCTTTATTTTACTCAGCTCATGCAGTACCTCCTCCGCTGAGCGGAGTCCTTTTTCATAGCCGCTCATCCTGATGCTTTTGGATACGTCCAGAGCATAATCTCCCAGTTTTTCCAGTTTTATATATTCTCCCGAATGCGTTTCCGACATTATTTTCAAATGCCTCCTCTTTGGGTTAGTGTTTTACATTTTTTCCATGAAATAGCGTAAATATTCGCCCGCCGCTCTTGACAACCGGTAAAATATGAAGTAAAATACCGCGGTGTAAAGGGAAAACACTTTACACCTTTGGAGAATATTATGGATGAAAAAGTGGTTACGATGGCAATGCTTTTCGACTTTTTCGGTGAGCTTTTGACCGACAAGCAGCGCGACTGTTTCGACCTGTACTACAACGACGATCTCTCCCTTTCCGAGATCGCGGAGTATCGAGGCATATCGCGTCAGGCCGTGCGCGACAATATCGTCCGTGCGGAGGCTGCGCTGTGCGAGCTCGAGGAAAAGACGGGTATTGTCGAACGTTTTGAAAGTATGAACAAGCTAATAAGCGAGCTTGAAAAAGACGTACAGCTTATCATAGACGCATCGGACGGTAACAGTGTTCTGTGCCGCACGGCCGAGGACATGAAGCTGAAGCTTAAGAGTTTGAAAGGTTAGGTATTATGGCATTTGAAGGTCTGTCCGAAAAGCTTTCCGCCGCGTTTAAAAAACTGCGCGGAAAAGGGAGACTTACCGAGAGCGATATAAAAGAAGCAATGCGCGAAGTCCGCATGGCTCTGCTTGAAGCCGACGTCAGCTACAAGGTCGTCCGCGATTTCGTGAAAACCGTGAGCGAGCGCGCCGTCGGCCAGGATGTGCTTGAGAGCCTTACTCCGGCGCAGATGGTCATAAAGATCGTAAACGAGGAGTTGACCGCTCTGATGGGCGGTGAAAACGCGAAGATAAATATATCTTCAAAATCTCCGAGCGTCGTTATGCTCGTCGGCCTTCAGGGCGCCGGCAAGACGACGAACGGCGCTAAGGTCGCAGCTCTCATGCGCCGTCAAAACGGCAAGCGTCCTCTGCTCGTCGCGTGTGACGTATACCGTCCCGCCGCGATAAAGCAGCTCCAGACTGTCGGCGCACAGCTCGATATACCCGTATTTGAAATGGGGCAGTCAGACCCCGTCGAGATTGCAAAAGCCGGCATCGAACACGCAAAACGCCACGGCAACGATATGGTATTCCTTGATACCGCCGGCCGGCTTCACATAGACGAAGAGCTGATGGATGAACTCAAAGCCATAAAGGCGGCAACCGATCCGGCCGAGATACTTCTCGTGCTTGACGCGATGACCGGTCAGGACGCCGTAAACGCCGCATCGGCGTTTGACGAGGCGCTCGACATCACCGGCGTTATGCTTACAAAGATCGACGGCGACGCGCGAGGCGGCGCAGCGCTCTCGGTACGCGCCGTTACGGGCAAGCCGATAAAATTTGTCGGCACGGGAGAAAAGCTCGACAATATAGAGCCGTTCCACCCGGACCGCATGGCCTCCCGTATCCTCGGCATGGGCGACGTGATGACGCTTATCGAGAAAGCTCAGCAGAATTTTGACGAGAAAAAAGCGGCCGAGCTCGCCGAGAAGCTTAAAAAGAATAGATTTACGCTGAGCGATTATTACGATCAGCTCATACAGCTAAAATCCATGGGCGATTTTTCGGAGATCGCAGGAATGATACCCGGAATGAACGCAAAAGCGCTTCAGGGTGCTCAGATCGACGAAAAGGCCCTTGCGCATACAGAGGCCATCATCCTCTCTATGACGCAGAAAGAGCGTGATAATCCCTCTATCCTGAACAACAGCCGTAAAAAGAGGATCGCCGCAGGCAGCGGCACGCAGGTCGTCGATATAAACAGGCTTTTAAAGCAGTATGAGCTTATGCAGAAGATGACAAAGCAGATGTCAAAGGGCAAACTCTCCGGCCTGTTCGGGGGCGGAGGAGGACGCGGCCGCGGTCGCGGACGTGGGTTCTTCGGTTTTTAGGTGATCATATATCTAACCGGATATTTGACATATAACACAAATACACATGGAGGTGACTTGTAATGGTTAAAATCAGACTTCGCAGAATGGGCGCTAAGAAAGCTCCTTTTTACAGAATAGTAGTTGCTGATTCACGCGCCCCGCGCGACGGTAAGTTCATCGAGGAGATCGGCACATACAATCCGCTTGCAGAGCCGTCCGTAATTACCGTTGACGCCGAGCGCGCCCAATACTGGGTAAAGAACGGCGCTCAGCCGACCGATACGGTAAAGAAACTGCTTAAAATTGCCGGCGCACTCTAAGGAGGGCCATGTTTAATGAAAGATCTTTTAATTTACATCGCGCAGAACCTCGTTGATAATCCGGACGAGGTCTCGGTTGTTGAGCGCGAAGACGGCGGCGAGACAGTGTTTGAGCTGCGTGTCGCCCCATCGGATATGGGGAAAGTCATCGGCCATCACGGCAAGATAGCAAAACAGATACGCATACTCATGCGCTCGGTCGCGCAGAAGCAGGGAAAACGCGTCAGCGTAGACATCATGGATTAATCGTTTACGGCGCATCCATTTTTGGATGCGCCGAAAGTCTGTCGGCCGTTTATATCCGCGCGGCGTATCGTTATATACGGCCGCCTGCGGTTTGATATACGTTGGAGGTCCTATGAAGAAGAAATATTTGGAGGCAGGAAAAATCGTAAACACGCACGGCGTGCGCGGCGAGGTGAAGATCCAGCCGTGGTGCGACAGCGCAGATGATTTTACGGAATTTCACACCGTTTATATAGACGGCAAGCCGTTTAAAATACTGCGGTCGCGTGTACAGAAAACGTCGGTCATCGCCGCAATAGAGGGTATCGATACGCTCGACGGCGCGATAGCCCTCAAAAACAAGATCGTATTTATCGACAGGGACGACGTAGAGCTTGAGGACGGGAGCGTTTTCATCCAGGATCTGATCGGCCTTAACGTTATAAACAACACCGACGGAGGAAGGCTCGGCGTTCTTGCGGACGTTCTCACTCTTCCCGCAAACGACGTATACGTCGTGAAAAAAGATGACGGCAGCGAGCTGCTGCTGCCTGCCGTCGGCGAATTTATACTTGAGAAAAACATTGACGGCGGATTTGTCAGAGTCCGCCTTATCGAGGGGCTGTGAATATGCGCATCGATATAATGACGCTGTTTCCCGACGCCGTTTATGCGATGATGAACGAGAGCATTATCGGCAGGGCGCAGAAAAAAGGTATAATCAAAATACACTGCCATCAGATACGCAATTACACGACGAACAAGCAAAATCAGGTTGACGATTACCCGTACGGCGGCGGTCACGGCTGCATTATGCAGGCCCAGCCGCTGCACGCGTGCTGGGAGCATATATGCGGCGAGATAGGGTTTCGTGCACACACGATATATCTGTCGCCGTGCGGCCGCGTGTTCACTCAGGCCGACGCCGTGCGCTTGAAGGATAATTACACAAATTTAATACTTGTCTGCGGCCACTATGAGGGCATCGACGAGAGATTTATCGATGAATGTGTCGACGAGGAGATATCGATAGGCGATTTTGTCCTGACCGGCGGCGAGATACCTGCAATGGCTCTGGCCGACGCCGTGTGCCGCCTTGTCCCGGGCGTTTTGTCGGACGAGGAGTGTTACACCGACGAGAGCCATTGGAGCGGACTTTTGGAATATCCGCAGTATTCGCGGCCGGAGGTGTGGAATGGTCGGAAAGTGCCGGAAATACTGCTGTCGGGCCATCACGCAAACATTGCAAAATGGCGGCGGAAACAGGCGATCATACGCACAAGGCTGCGCCGTCCGGATATGTATGAAAAACTTGAATTTACGACGAAGCAGGATAAAAAACTGCTCGCTGAGATAGAAGAAGAACTGAACAAAAAGGAGGAGGATAATAATGGAAAACAGGATTGAAAAATACGCCGATCTGCTTATCAGATCCGGCCTCAACGTCCAAAAGGGGCAAAATGTCGTTATCTCCTGCCCTGTCGACTGTGCGCCTTTTGCACGTCTCTGCGCCAAAAAGGCGTACGCGGCCGGCTGCCGCGAAGTCATCGTCAGATGGACGGATGACGAGCTTACACGAGAAAAATATCTTCATGCGGACGACTCCGTATTTGACGAAGTGCCGCGCTGGGTCTCCGATATGCATAACGACCTGTCGGCAGGCGGCGTCGCGTGGCTTTCGATAGCCGCGTCAGATCCGGAGGCGCTCTCCGGCGTCGATCCCGACAGGATCACGCGCGATGACGCGGCCGGCGGCAAAGCCTTAAAGCCGTTTCGTGACAGGCAGATGTCAAACTTCTTCCCGTGGTGCGTCGCCTCAATACCGACAAAGGCATGGGCGAAAAAGGTCTTCCCGGAACTGTCGGCGGAAGACGCCGTCGCGGCGCTCTGGGAGAAGATACTCGACGCCGTACGCGTATACGATGATACCGATCCGGTCGAAGAGTGGAAAAAACACAACGCAAACCTCAGGAAGCGCGCCGATACGCTAAACGCGTACAACTTCAAATATCTCAAATACAAAAACTCGCTCGGCACTGATCTCACGATCGAACTGCCGGAGTCCCATATCTGGGTCGGCGGCGAGGAAAAATGCGCCGCCGGCCATATGTTTAACGCAAACATGCCGACAGAGGAGGTCTTCACCTCCCCCAAGCGTGACGGCGTAAACGGCATCGTCTACGCAAGCAAACCACTCGTTGTAAACGGCGATATTGCGGAGAATTTCTGTTTTAAGTTTAAAGACGGTAAGATCGTAAATATCCACGCCGAAAAAGGACAGGAGCTTCTCGAGACGGCAACCACTGTCGACGAGGGTGCGTCGTTCCTCGGCGAGGTTGCGCTCGTGCCGTACGACTCTCCGATATCAAATTCCGGCATACTGTTCTACAACACGCTGTTTGATGAAAATGCGTCCTGCCATCTCGCATTCGGCGACGCATATCCGTGTGTTAAGGGCGGCAACGACATGACGCGCGAGGAACTCGACAAATTCGGTATCAACGCGTCTATAACGCACGAGGATTTTATGGTCGGCACAAAAGACCTCTCTATCACCGGCATCACTCATGACGGAAAAGAGATCCCCGTGTTTACAGACGGAAATTTTGCGTTTTGATAACAAACCGGCCGCCCGGCAAAGACTTTGACGGCTATGCCGCACTGTGTATCTGTTCAGACAGAGCGCCTATGCGGCACGGCGCATAATAAAGCGGCGCGGGCGGCCTTATGAAATAGGTATATTAGTATGAAAAATTATGATTTTATTTTATTTGACCTCGACGGGACGCTTACAGATCCCGGCGAGGGCATCACAAATTCCGTTGCCTACGCACTGAAGAAATACGGCATCGTCGTCGGCGACAAAACAACGCTTTACAAATTTATCGGTCCGCCGCTCATAGATTCTTTTATGAAATACTTCGGGTTTCCGCGCACGCAGGCGGTCGAGGCGACGGAATTTTACCGTGAGTATTTCGCCGTAGCCGGGATTTTTGAAAACAGAGTGTATCCCGGTATCGAAGAACTGCTCAAAAAGCTCCACAGCGCCGGCAAAAAGCTTATTTTGGCTACATCCAAGCCGGAGGAATTTGCAGTGGCGATACTGGAGCATTTCGGCATCGCGCAGTATTTCACATACATAGCCGGATCGCAAATGGACGGCACGCGTGCCTACAAGGATCAGGTAATCGCTTACGCGCTCGAATCGGCCGCTGTTCCATCTGCGGACAGCGCGATCATGATCGGCGACCGCGAATACGATATAATCGGCGCGAAAAAGCTCGGCATGGATTCTATCGGCGTACTCTTTGGCTACGGCAACCGCGAGGAGCTCGAGGCCGCAGGCGCGACATATATAGCAGACTCAGCCGATGATATAAGCGCTGTTTTGCTCTAAGCTCACCGCATAGTCTCATTAAATGAAAAACCGAAGAAGCAATGCTTCTTCGGTTTTGCTTATAAGGGACAAATTTAGGCGAGTCTTCCCTTTTTATTTGCGGCTTTTACAATGCGGTCGAGCGCGATGCAATAAGCTGCCTCCCTGAGGGTGATGTTTTTCTCCTTGCTAAGCGCCCAGAGATCCTCAAAGTTTTTATCCATTTTATACATGAGGCGTTCATTGACCTCTTTTTCGCTCCAGTAATAGCCCTGTCTGTTCTGAACCCACTCGAAATATGATACGATGACGCCGCCGGAATTTGCAAATATATCCGGAACAATGATAACGCCGCGGTCTTTCAGTATCGCGTCGGCCTCCGGGGTCGTCGGCCCGTTCGCGGCCTCAAGCACAATCCTTGCCTTTATGTCGCCGGCGTTCGTCTCGTCGATCTGATTCTCAAGCGCGGCAGGCACAATGACATCGACGTCAAGAAGAAGTATTTCCTCGTTCGTTATTCTCTTTATACCGCTCGCTTCATATCCTGAGAGGAGGTTTTTCCTGTTCTGCGAGAGATATTCCGTGATGTCCTTGATGTTCAGGCCGGACTCTTTATATATGCCGCCGGATACATCGCTTACCGCTACGACTTTGACGCCAAGCTCGCTAAGAGTCAGAGCAGTGATGCTGCCAACGTTTCCCATTCCCTGTATGGCAACCGTTATGTCTTCAGGATGCATGTCACGTTTTTTAAGGACATTCATAAGGGCGCGCGCTACGCCGCGGCCGGTTGCCTCGACCCTGCCTTCAGAGCCGCCTATTTCAATCGGTTTGCCTGTGACAATAGCGGGGTTGTAGTATCCGTTTATCTTAGCGTATTCGTCGGCCATCCACGCCATTGTCTCCGGCGTTGTGCCGACATCGGGCGCAGGAATGTCTTTATCAGGTCCAATAACGGGTGCGATCATCATCGTGTACGCCCTCGTCATCCTTTCAAGCTCTTTATCGGAGAGCGTAAACGGGTCGACAATTATTCCTCCCTTGCCGCCGCCGTATGGGATATTCGCAATAGCTACCTTAAATGCCATCCACGCGGCGAGGGCTTTTACCTCGTCGATATTTACGTTCTGATGATATCTGATACCGCCTTTTGCCGGGCCTCGGGCAGTGGAGTGCTGTACTCGGAAGCCGGTAAATATTCTGACACTTCCGTCGTCCATCTCCACGGGAAAATGTACGACTGTTTCACGCTCAGGATATTTGGCCCTTTCATATTCTCCTTCTGAGTATCCCAGAATTTTTGCGGCGTCTTCTACCGCCGCCAGTACGGTATCGTACGGATTGTGTTGTTTTGCCATTTTTCTTCCTCCAATTGCCTGCTATTATCAATAAATAGCTTTGTGTATTGAAGAAATTATATCAGAGCTATAATTCTTATGTCAAATAACCCGTGGCTATATTCTATTTATCCAAAACTCTATTGACACCGTTTATTTCGTCACTTTCAACACATATCCTTCTATTCAGCACGGACATAATTTAGCTATTTGCCTGTATAGGCACGAAAAAGCCGGGTTACAACCCGGCTTTTTCGTTTTAACAGGAGTTTTTTTGACACTTTTGCTTTTTTTACGGCCAGATTCCTCTCGGCTTTGCGGCCTCGGCAATACGCTCCAGCGCGATAACATACGCGGCTTCTCTGAGCGTAATATTTTTCTCTTTGCTGAGAGTCCAGAGATCCTCGAAATTTTTGTCCATCTTTTCGAGGAGCTTTGTGTTGACCTCTTCAAGCGTCCAGTAGTAGTTTTGCTGGTTCTGAATCCACTCAAAATACGATACGATAACACCGCCTGAGTTAGCAAGGATATCAGGTACGATGTATGTGCCGCGGGCTGAAAGAATATCGTCTGCAGCGACAGTAACAGGACCGTTAGCGCCCTCTACGATGACTTTTGCCTTTACGTCGTTTACATTGTCCTCATTGATTGCATTTTCAAGTGCAGCCGGGATGAGGACATCTACGTCGAGAGTCAGAAGTTCTTCGTTCGTGATATGTTCTACGCCCTCTGCATTGTAGTCGCAAAGTTTTTTCCCGCTCTCAATATGCTCGATGATTTCGGGGATATTAAGGCCTGTCTTCAGGTATACAGCACCGGAGGAGTTGCTTACCGCGACGACTTCCGCACCTTCTTCATACATGAACTTCGCCGAGTAACTGCCGACATTACCCATACCTTGTACTGCGACGGTGACGCGCTTCGGATCCATGTCGAGTTTTTTGAGGATATTAAGAACAGTTCTGAAAACACCGAGGCCGGTCGCCTCTACTCTTCCCTGAGAACCGCCGAGCGGAAGGGGCTTGCCTGTTACAACAGCGGGGGAATAGATCCTGTTTATCATGCTGTATGTATCAACTATCCAACCCATGACCTGCGGAGTCGTTCCGACGTCCGGCGCAGGGATGTCCTTATCAGGGCCGATCATGTAGGACATGGATGATGTATAACGTCTCGTAAGCCTTTCAAGCTCACCTGCAGAGAGTTCCTTCGGGTTGACGGTGATGCCGCCCTTACCGCCGCCGAACGGAATGTCGGCTATAGCGTTTTTAAACGCCATCCATGCTGCGAGAGCCTTTACTTCATCGATATTTACGTTCTGATGGTATCTGATGCCGCCCTTTGCGGGGCCTCTCGTGCAGGAATACTGGACTCTGTATCCGTCAAAAACCTTTACTTCACCATTGTCCATCTTTATCGGAAGCGAAACTTTAAGCTCTTTTTCCGGGTGGAGCAGGCGGGTATAATCGTTTTCTGAATACTCCAAAATGGCTGCCGCCTTTTTGATTGCGGCCACTACGTTGTCGAACGGATTGTATTGTTGTGACAAAACTTCTTCCTCCTATGATTAAAATTTGCATATTTGATCTTGCGAACTTGCAATAATTATAGCACAGGAGTTTTCGTCGTGCAATATGTCATTTTGAATAAATATAAACTCAATCTTGCAAAAATACAGTCTATTTTGTCACTACATTGCCATCTCCAAGCATTTTCTGCAACTCTTTTACAAGCGCCTTGTGAATAACGCAGTGTGCGCCTACCCTTTTTCCGGTATCTTCAAAGTATATCACCATCTGCTGTTTTCCGGGAAACATGAATAAAATTGACCTTATTCTTTCATAAGCGCTGTCATTTTCGGATTTCAGGCGTACATACAGCTTCTGATCGCGTGAAAAATCTATGTTTTCAACACGGGCCGGCGAAGCGCCGCCGCTCTGCCTGCTTTTTACGGCGTCGAGAGGCGAGACGGTATCGGCCACTATCTGCGGCTCGTTTTCATCGCGCGCCGATATCTTGCCCGTTATTGCAACGGGCATATCCTCTTTTATATATGCGCCGCAGTTGTCAAGTGTTCTCTGGAAGGCGAGGACCTCCATATTTGCCGTCCCGTCCTCAAGCGTTATATACGCCATCAGTGTGTTGTTTTTCGTTGCTTTGGTCTTTACGGCCGTTATAATACCGGCGACTGTTATTCTCTGTCCGTCGCTATATATTCCATTACCGTCATCGCTCTGGAAATCGTCAAATATGCTGCGCAATGTGACAGCACCTGCACGCCTTGCCGCGTCACGGTACTCTTCCATCGGGTGGCCGGACAGATACAGCCCCGTTATCTCGTGCTCCATATTGAGCATCTCTCGCGGGGAGTATTCGGGTATGTCCGGCATTTTCATCTTCTGTTTTTCCTCGTCCTGCTGAGAAAACCCGCCGAACAAATCAAGCTGTCCCTCGACGTTTTTCCGCCGGCTGTCGGCGACGCTGTCGAGGACTATCTGACATACGGCCATAAGCTGGCTTCTTCTGTAGCCCATACTGTCAAACCCGCCGCATTTTATGAGGCTCTCAATAGCACGGCGGTTCAGCTCCTGTCCGTACATCCTGTCGCAGAACTCCTCAAACGTCTTAAATTTGCCGTTTTGTTCGCGCTCCGCCATGAGCGCCTTGATAAAGCCGCGCCCTATGTTTTTCACGGCCACAAGCCCATATCTTATATGGTCGCCGGACACGGTAAAATTGTCATCCGATTCGTTTACGTCGGGCGGTAATACCGCGATGCCCATCTCCTTGCACTGCGCCGTGTACTCCGCGACTTTTTCGGGGCTGTCCAGCACAGAACTCATCAGCGCCGCCATGTACTCGCGCGGGTAGTGGCATTTTAAATACGCCGTCTGATACGATATTATGGCATAGGCCACAGCGTGCGCTTTGTTAAACGCATAATTTGCAAAGTCGAGTATCTCATCATATATTTCGCCGGCTACGTCTTTTGGCACGCCGTTTTTCACGGCACCGCAAATGCCGTTTTCCGGATCTCCGTTTATGAATATGTCCCTGTTGCGCGCGATCTCGTCGTGCTTTTTCTTCGACATTGCGCGGCGGATATTATCGGCCTGTCCGAGCGAGTATCCGCCGAGGCGGCGGCATATCTCAATAACCTGCTCCTGATACACAATACATCCGTATGTGACGTTTAATATAGGCTCTAAAAGCGGGTGCTTGTACCGGATCTTGCCCGGGTTTTTCTTGCTGGCTATAAATTTCGGTATGGAGTCCATCGGGCCCGGGCGGTAGAGCGCTATAATAGCCGTTATGTCCTCTATGCTCTGCGGGCCGAGCGACGTACACACGTTTGTTATGCCGGCGGACTCCATCTGAAATACGCCTGAGGTCTTTCCTGCCGACAGCATCTCGTATGTCGCGGCGTCATCGTCGGAAATATCCTTCAGGGAAAAGGACGAATCCGTCTTTTTTATGCTTTTTACGGCGTCATCGATTACCGTAAGGTTGCGAAGCCCCAAAAAGTCCATTTTGAGCAGTCCCAGCTCCTCGAGTGTCGTCATAACGTACTGCGTCGATATCGAGTTATCCTTTTTCGATAGTGTGAGCGGCACATATGTGTACACGGGGTCTTTAGTTATAACGACGCCCGCCGCGTGCGTGCCCGAGTCCTTTGGCATATCCTCGAGTGCCTTCGCCGTATCGACGACTTTTTTTATACGCTCGTCTGAATCATACATCGCCTTGAACTGCTTTGACACCTCGAGCGCCTGATCTATCGTCATGTTAAGCGCACGCGGCACTGTTTTTACAAGTTCGTTTTCCTCCGCAAACGTGAGGCCCATTGTCTTTGACACGTTTCTCAGCGCGTTTTTCGCCTTGAGCGTGTTGAACGTCACTATCTGCGCGACGCGGTCTTCGCCGTATTTGCGTTTTACATAGTCGATGACCTCTCCGCGCCGTCTCTCGCAGAAATCCATGTCTATATCGGGCATGCTGACACGCTCCGGGTTCAAAAACCGCTCAAAATACAGGGAATATTTTATCGGATCGACATCGGTTATGCCAAGGCAGTATGACACGACGCTTCCGGCGGCGGAACCTCTGCCGGGCCCTACCGGTATGCCCTCGTTTTTTGCGTAGTTTACAAAATCGGCTACGATCAGGAAATAGTCGACAAATCCCATGCGCTTTATCATTTCAAGCTCGTACTCGAGCTGTTTTTTCACGTCGTCCCTGTCGGGCTCATAGCGCGTTTTAAACCCGTTATAGCACTGCTCGCGCAGATAGTCATAAGCGTCGACCCCCTTCGGAAGTTTGAACTCCGGCAGGTGGTAATGGCCGAACTCTATCTCGACGTTGCACATGTCGGCAATTTTTACCGTGTTGTCGGCGGCCTCGGGATACTCCGGGAACAGAGCGCGCATCTCGTCCTCCGACTTTATATAAAACTCGTCCGTCTCGAATTTCATCCGGTCGTTGTCGTCTACCTTTTTCCCTGTCTGCATACACAGCAGAACGTCCTGCGCGTACGCGTCGGCGCGCGTCAGATAATGCGCGTCATTTGTAACGGCAAGCGGTATTCCCGTCTCTCTCGACAGGCGCATAAGGTCGCGGTTTACGGCTTTTTGCTCGTCTATGCCGTGATCCTGAAGCTCCAGATAATATGAGTCCTCTCCGAATATCTCGCGCATCTCGAGCGCCTCGCGTTTTGCGTCGTCATATCTCCCCTCGAGCAGCAGACTCGGTATTTTGCCGGCGAGGCACGCGGAAAGCGCTATCAGCCCTTCGGAGTTTTCGCGCAGAAGATCCATATCTATTCTCGGCTTTACATAAAACCCCTCGATAAACGCAAGACTCACGAGCTTGCACAGGTTTTTATACCCCGTATTGTCTTTACACAGCAGGATGAGGTGATATCCCGACGAGTCTTTGCCGTATTCCCTGTCAAAGCGGGAATTTGCAGCAACATACACCTCGCAGCCGATTATCGGCTTTATCCCGCGGCTTTTGCACTCTTTATAAAAGTTTATGACGCCGTACATGACGCCGTGATCGGTTATCGCGACAGCGTTCTGTCCGAGCTCAGCCGCACGCGCCGCAAGCCCTTTTATGCGGCAGGCGCCGTCCAAAAGGCTGTATTCACTATGGACGTGCAGATGTACAAATCCCATTTTCCACCTCAGTTTTCTCTTGATATCTCTATAAGCCTTCTAAGTCTGTGATTTAAGCACGATTTCGTTACGGGCGGCTCGGCAATTGCGGCAAGCTCCGCGAGGCTCAGTTCCGGGTTCTCCATGCGGAGCGCCGCCGTTTGCCGGAGCTTTTCGGAGAGATTTTTAAGTTCTCCCCGCTCCTCCAGCCGCTGTATAGCTTCTACCTGCTCCTGCGCAGCCTCTACAATCTTTGTCGCGTTTGCCGTATCGCAGTTCACCTTGCGGTTTACGCTGTTTTTCATGTCCTTTTCTATTTTTGTCGACATTATCTCCATGGCGGCAACGGGCGCTCCGATTGTCGTCAGAAAATCCTCTATCTCCGTACTGCTTTTAAAATATGTTATATAGTTGCCCTTTCTCGGGGCGCTTTTCGGATTAAATCCCATGTCGAGCAGCATCGCGTATGTCTCGCGGCTGACATTGTAATGCGCCGTAACAAGCTCGAGATGATACCTCTTCTGCGGATCGGTTATGCTCCCTCCGGCGAGGAACGTGCCCTTTATAAAGCTCTGACGGCAGCAGTCCTCCTCCAGAACGGCGAGGTTTATATGCTGCGCTATAGTCCTGTCGATATCGTATCCGCAGGAGTCAAAAATTTTAATTAGTTTTTCGCGGTTTGTTATCTCGAGCGACAGCTTTGACATTTTGCCGTCATCCTCCGGCAGAATGTCGAACGTGACGCCGAACGCCTTTTTAAACAGCTTGGGCAGCCTTTTGACGAACGGACGCGACTCCGTGATTATTTTTATCCCGCGGGCAGAAAATGTATTGCAGTACAGGAGTATGCCGTATGCCTCGGCAAGCGCGCAGCACTTTGAGGTTATGGCGTCCCTGCAAAGTTCTTCTTTCGTATCGTATGAAAAAGACATTACGGCATCTCCGCTCCTTTCTCTTTTGATATGTCCGCGTATATCCCCATTATCTCTTTAGCCAGCAGGCGCGGGTTGTGCCTTATGTAGCCGTCGTATATACCTGCAACCGGCCTCTCGTACACTGTCATTCCGAGCCTCTTGAGCTCATCCATATCGGCAAATATCTGCTCTGCGTCCTCTTCCTTGTATTTTTCAAGTGCTTCCTCCGGCAAGACCTTATTGTTTGTAAGGCACTTGTCAAATATCCGTCCGCCGCAGTGGTCGAAAAGCGACTTCACATGGTCCGACACGGTATACCCCTCGGTCTCGCCGTCCTGAGTCATCACATTCGCTATGTAGAGCTTAACAGCCGGCGAATTTTTCACCGCATCGGCTATACTGTCGGCCAAAAGCGCCGGGATGATGCTCGTATACAAACTCCCCGGACCGATCAGAATGAGATCCGCCTCGTTTATTGCCTCTATGCTCTGCGGCAGGGCCTTAGGATGCTCAGGGACGAGCTTTACACGCCTTATACGGCAATTGCTGAGCTTTTTTACGGCGAGTATCTTCGACTCTCCCAGTACGGCCGCCCCGTTTTCAAACTCCGCGTAAAGGCGCACATCCTCTGTCGTCACGGGTAGTACTTTTCCGGTTATCGCCAAAACGTCGCCCATACGGGTAACGGCCTCTTCAAACGAACCGCATATCCCGTACATCGCTGCGAGAAACAGGTTTCCGAAACTCTGCCCCTTTAAGTGGCCTTTGTCGAAACGGTACGTCATCAGCTTTGCCATGGCAGGTTCGATATTTGCAAGCGCGGTTATGCAGTTGCGCACATCTCCGGGCGGCAGCATACCGAGCTCCTCCCGCAGCACTCCCGATCCTCCGCCGTCGTCGGCCATCGTCACTATCGCCGTTATATCCGGCGTGTACAGCTTCAGTCCGCGAAGCATGGTAGAAAGCCCCGTTCCCCCGCCTATGCATACCGTTTTCGGGTATGATCTTTCAATTTCATCACTCATGGCTCATCACCGTTAAGATTCGATATCGCGGTGGCGTATGCTGACCGGATAACCCATATTGCCGACAAACTCCCCTGCCCTTTCCGCTATAGCGACGGATCTGTGATGCCCGCCCGTGCACCCAAAGCACATTGTGAGCGCGGATTTGCCCTCCTCCGCGTATTTCGGCAGCAGGAAGCTCACGGCGTTTTCAAAAATCTCCATAAATTTAAGCGAATCGGGATGGCTGAAAACATAGTCTTTTACTGCCTGATCACAGCCCGTCAGCTCTCTGAGCTCCGTCTCATAATACGGGTTCGGCAAAAACCGAACGTCAAACACGAGGTCTGCGTCGAGCGGCAGCCCGTTTTTAAATCCGAACGAAATTATATTGACGCTCATTTTAGCGCCGGCGCTGTCCGATATAAACATATCACGCAGCTTGCTGCGCAGCATCGCAAGCGTAAACCCCGTGGTATCAAGTATATACGACGCCCTCGAGCGCACGCTCCTCAGGAGATTTCTCTCCCGCTCTATCGCAAGCTCCAGGCTGAGCCCATTTGTCATAAGCGGATGCGGGCGGCGCGTCTCCTTATATCTGTTAACTATCGTCGTGACCGACGCCGTCATATACAGCACGCTGTACCGGCATCCCATCTCTTTAAGTTGGTCGAGCGTATTGAACAGCTTGTCAAACGGCTCCTGCATGCGCACATCCATGACGAGCGCGACCTTTTCGTATTTCCCGTCGGCTTTTAAGCACAGTTCGACAAACTTGGGCATCAGCTCTATCGGCATATTGTCTACACAGTAATAGTCATAATCCTCCAGTATCGCGGCGGCATTCGATTTGCCCGCCCCGGAAAGCCCTGAAATCACTAAAAGTTCCATATCCTGCCCCCTCTGTTTTGCGTATGAAAAAACCGCGGCATTATCTGATTATTTTTACCTCCGGCTCAAGCTCGACCCCGAATTTTTCGTAAACGGTCTTCTGTATGAGCTCCATCGTTTTCAGTACGTCGTCAAACGTTGCGCCGCCGCGGTTTATGACAAAGCCGGCGTGCTTTTCCGACACGCACGCGCCGCCAAAGCCCTGCCCCTTGAGACCCGCTTCCTCTATAAGCGCGGCGGCATAACCCGTCGCGGGCCTTTTGAATGTACTTCCGGCACTTGGCATGTCGAGCGGCTGACTCGATCTCCGTTTAGCGGCAAGTTCCTTCATTTTCAGCATTATGGCGAGCATATTCCCTTTAGACAGTTTCATCTCCGACGACAGTATTATATCGTCCGTTCCCGAAAAGCAGCTTCGCCTGTAGCCGAAATTATGGCGCGCGCCCTCTATCGTACGCACCTGTCCGTCAGCACCCAGATACGTCGTCTTTACGACGACGTCTTTCATCTCCCCGCCGTAAGCTCCGGCGTTCATCGCGACGGCGCCGCCGAGCGTACCGGGTATGCCGTGCGCAAACTCAAACCCCGTAAGCGCGCTGTTCATCGCAAATACGGCGATCCGCGATAACGGCGCGCCGCTTTGCGCGTATATAGTCTCGTCGTCGACGCTCCCTATGTCGTCGAGTCCGCCGTACAGCTTTATTACGACCTTATCAAGCGGACTGTCCGTCACAAGCAGATTCGTGCCCTTGCCGATAACAAGCGTATCGAGCTCCATCTCCTTCGCCGTACTAACCACAAAGGATACATCCTGCACCGTCTCCGGCACGACCATGACCCTTGCAGGGCCTCCTATCTGAAATGACGTGTGCGCACTCATCGGCTCGTCTAACATGACCTTTGCCATTCTGCAATTTTTCTTTACGAGCTCCGAGTAAGATTCAAATTTATCCATATGTCTCTCCATTCAGCCGTTCGGGCCGCATAAGCGGCATCGCGGCGGTCTATATGCCCGGGTCGAGCTCAAAATGCTTGTCAAGCTGCTTTGTAAACTCGACGGCCGAGTTGTACCCCATCTTCTTTTGCCTGTTGTTCATCGCGGCGACCTCGAAAATAACGGCGAGATTACGCCCCGGCGTCACGGGTATTGTTATATGCGGCAGCTTTACACCCAGGATATCTATAAGCTTCTCGTCCGTGCCCATTCTGTCATAATTCTGGTTCTCGTTCCAGTGTTCCATGCTTATGACCATATCTATCTGCTCGCTCAGCTTTACAGCGCCGCTTCCGAATATGCTCCGTATATCGACTATGCCTATGCCGCGGAGCTCGATATAATACCTTATGAGCTCCGGAGCGCTGCCGATCAGTGTATTCGGACCTATTTTCTTTATCTCGACGGCGTCGTCCGCAATGAGACGGTGTCCGCGCTTTATAAGCTCCACGGCCGTCTCGCTCTTTCCTATGCCGCTCTCGCCCAGGATCAGTATGCCCTCGCCGTACACCTCGACGAACACGCCGTGCCTCGTTATGCGCGGCGCAATCTCCTCCTTGAGGAGTGTCATCATAAACGCCAAGACCTCCGACGTGTCCATATCGCATTTAAAAAGCGAAACGTCGTAAGCCGCCGCCATCTCCACGCACTCCGGGTACGGCTCCATACCGTGGCAGACGATTATCGCCGGCGATTTATACGCAAACAGCTTTCCGAGGCTCGCGCGGCGCTCCTCCGGAGGTAGGGTCGCGAGGTACGCCGTCTCCATTTTGCCGATAAGCTGTATCCGCTTTGAATTGAAAAAATCGTAAAATCCCGCAAGCTGGATGCCGGGGCGGTTTAAGTTCGAGTCGTCAATCAGGACGCTGTCATAATCGCTTGAACGCCTTACATCCTCTATCTCTATCTTGCTCCTCGCCATATCCATAAGCTGGCTGAGCTTTATGCTGTATTTTAGCGCCATGTCCTCCGCCGCCCTTTCTTATAGTATTTATATACCTAAATTTTAACTGACTTCTTCCGTCTTTGCAACAAATTTGCTGTGTTTTTAGCTTTTTTCATAGAATATCCGGCAAGTCCCCGCCACGCTGTTTCGCCGCTTTCCGATCCGAATACGTCTAGTCCGAATGTTTGCCGCCCGATACAAATTTTATCCCGTATTGTAAAAATTTTTCTTGCTTTTTCCGGTTTATTCTGTTATTATGGTATTCGCTGTTTAGGGATTTATCATTAAATTGATGATTTACGGCGATATTATGAGCGCAAGTAAGGAGGTGCGGCAAATGGCAAAGTGTGAATTTTGCAATAAGGGCGTTGCGTTCGGGATCAAGGTCAGCCACTCGCACAGACGCAGCAATCGTACATGGAAACCAAATGTAAAGCGTGTTAAGGCTATTGTGGACGGTACTCCCCGCCACGTTTATGTATGTACAAGATGCCTCCGCAGCGGCAAGGTTACCCGTGCTATGTAAATGCGTTTACTGCTAAGTTGTATACCAGATACCGATAGATACCTTTGATCTGCCGATCAAAGGTATTTTTTTGCCCTTATATCATGTGTCCCCGTCTTTTTGAGCCTTCACGCATGACCGCGCTTCGTCATTTTCAATAATTCTTGTAAAAGATTTTTGTTACACTGCCGAAATTGTGTAATTGACCGCGGCGGGCGATTATAGTATACTTGATTTATAAACGACAGCGGCGAAAAGCCGCATACATCACCTAAGAAAGAGAGGACATCTAAATGGCATTACTTGAAACCAAAATTGAAAGCGGCCTTATCAGAGGCACACCGGGCTGGAATCAGGCGATAACCATCTTTAAGGGCGTTCCTTTTGCAGCGCCCCCTGTCGGCGATCTGCGCTGGAAAGCCCCGCAGCCGTGTGAGCCGTGGGACGGCGTCCGTCCGTGCCTTGAATGGGCTCCGATGGCTATGCAGGAGGGCTATGTTTCCGAGGGCGGAGACATCATCGGCACCGAATTTTACGTCGGCAATTACCAGAAGAGCGAGGACTGTCTCTACCTTAACGTGTGGACTCCCGCAAACGATCCCGACGAGAAGCTCCCTGTTGCCGTATATATCCACGGCGGCGGCCATCAGACGGGCTACAGCTACTTAAACTGCTACGACGGCGAAGGCTTTGCAAAGCGCGGCATTGTTATGGTCACGATCCCGTACCGCCTCAATGTTTTCGGAAACCTCGCCCATCCCGAGCTCACGGCCGAGGGCAACGGCTATTCGAGCAACTACGGCCTGCGCGATCAGGTCGCGGCGTTTGAGTGGATTCACAGAAACATCGCGGCATTCGGCGGCGACCCTGAAAACGTCACCGTATTCGGTCAGTCCGGCGGCGCATCGTCCGTTCAGGCAATGTGCACCTCCCCGCTTACGAACGACCTTATTCATAGGGCTATCATGCAGTCTGGCGGCGGCCTTAGAAAGCCGTACAGCATGTGGGCGGCGTCTCTTGAAAATGCTGAAGAAGCCGGTGTCAAGTTCTTTGAGTTCATGGGCTTCAAGAACCTCGCCGAGGCGAGAGCCGCTTCCGCAGAAGAGATACTTGACGGCTATTCAAGATTCAACCAGATCAAGATTCGCGACGATGAAGAGCCCGGTCTCGGCGGCAAATACATGCGCTTTGCCCCGCTGCTCGCCGACGGATACATATTCCCGGAAAATCCGATCGACATATGCCTGCACGGCAATCACAAGGAGCGCGACTATATGCTCACCTCGACGTCCGGTGAGGGCATCATGACGACCGTTCAGAACCTCGCGTTCGCCGAGAACGAGATAAAGCTTGGACGCAAGCCGAGCTATCTCATGTATTTTACATATGTTCCGCCGGGAGCTGCAAACGCTCACCACTCTGTTGAGCATCATTACGTCTTCCAGACGCTGCTCCGTTCCCACAGGCCGTATACCGGCTTTGACTGGGATCTGTCAAACGAGCTCGCCGACAGATGGGCCTCGTTTATGAAGACCGGCAACCCCAATCCCGCGGATAAGCATTACCTTGAGTGGACGCCGTTTACAGCCGACTCACCCATGGCATATGAGATCGCCGCAAACCGCAGGATGATCAAGATCCCGGAGACTCCCGAGATGATCGCACTTAAAAAAGATCTCAAGGGCGAAAAATAATCTGTTTTAAGCTTAAAGGCGCGCTGCCGTGCGGTAGCGCGCCTTTTTAATGCGATTCTCTGCTTTTGCATAAATGTGCGCATAAACCCTCTTGAAAAAAAGCGCTGTATAGCTTAATATAGTGAAGCGGAACTACAAAAAGCCGCGACCTTTGTCACCGCAGCGCGGCGTCCGTCTTTTCCGCATAGAGCGGCAGATCGTTTTGCAGCGCTCTAATATAACAAAATGAGGTTGATTTTGTGAACGATTTCCTGCTTTCAGTTGCAAACGATTATGGATATATCGGTATTTTCCTTCTTATATTCATAGAAAACGTATTTCCGCCGATACCGTCGGAGGTAGTACTCCTATTTGGCGGCGCGCTGTGCGCATCGTCCTCCATGCACCCCGTTGGTGTAATAATCGCCGCCACGCTCGGCTCTCTTGCGGGCGCCGTTTTGCTGTACGCGTTCGGTTATATATTCCAGTCGGAACGCATAAAAAAGATTATCGGCAGCAAAATCGGCCGCGCGCTTCATCTCCATCAAAGCCATATCGACAAAGCCGAAAGGTGGTTTTCCCGTTACGAGGGGAAGGCCGTACTGATATGCCGCTGCATACCGATAGTGCGCAGCCTGATCTCCATTCCCGCAGGATTTGCAAAAATGAATATGGCGCGGTTTCTTATATACACGGCGATCGGCAGCACCGTATGGAACTCCGTGCTTGTCAGCATCGGCGCGTTTCTCGGCGAATCGTGGAAAACGGCTTTGCCGTATATCGATAAGTATACGACTGTCGCCGTAATAGTTCTTGTCATCGTGTGCGCGGCGGCGGCCGCGGTGTATCTCCTGCGCAGGCGGAGACGCCGGCGGATCGCGGCGGAGGAAAAATCGCGTGCCGGAGACAGAAGGTGACGTTTGGCCGGCCGCAGAAGCTAAAATTTAAATTGTGGGCGCTCTGCCGCACGGCAGCGCGCTCTTTTTCACCGATTTACATGAAATGTAATCTCAGGTTGCCGTTTTGCAAGCTTAAATTGGTTGCGGCAACCGCAGTATGTACTGTACACTTGCTGTATGGAGGCGATCTGCATGAAACTTAACGAGAAAATCTATACACTTCGCCGCGGGGCAGGTCTTTCTCAGGAAGAACTTGCCGGCAGGCTCGGTGTGTCACGGCAGGCCGTCGGGAAATGGGAAAACGGCTCGGCCGTGCCGG
This sequence comes from uncultured Oscillospiraceae bacterium, assembly GCA_944386855.1. Classification (GTDB taxonomy): domain Bacteria; phylum Bacillota; class Clostridia; order Oscillospirales; family Oscillospiraceae; genus CALXCR01. Next base: position 1,191 of record CALXCR010000030.1, on the reverse strand, counting down.
AGCTTGATAAAGTGCTCGCGCTGTCGAAGCTGTTCGGCGTCACGCTGTCGGAGCTTCTCGGACTTGACGACGAAGCGAACGGGCCGTCAGCCGCCGAAAGCGTCGGATACCGGCGCGAGGAGCTTGAAGAGATCATAAACAGATACGCCAAGGAGCAGGACGAGCGCAACAGACTTTATAAAAGCTATTTCGACGCTTACCAGGACGAGGCCTCGCGCCGCGATGATGAGTACCGTGCGCTGAACAGGCGCAGTTTAGCAGTGGCGGCGGTTCTCGGCGTCATGCTTGTCGTGGTTTTTGTTTTTGCCGCCGCAAATATCTCGCGGTTAAACAACAGGCTCTCGTCTCTGTCGTCTGACATCGTCGCCGGCAACAACGACCTCAATCTGCGTCTAAACGGCATGGAGAACAGCATCACGGATCTTTTAAGGCAACAGAACAGCCTGTTTTACGACATAGAATATGAGATCGCGGGACTTGACGACGGCGGAGACATATGTAATGTCACTCTTTTCGCGACCGTCAAGGAACTGTCGGACAGCGCGGCGCTTGAATTTGTCTTTACCGACACGCAAACAGGCGAACAGCTGCGGTTTACAGCGGAGCGCGGGGAGCTTGCGTCGTTTTCGGCCGATGTCTCTCTGCCCGTTGACCGCGATTTTACAGTAATGGCGTCAGTCACGGACAACGGCACTCTCCGAAGCGAGGAACTCTCCGGTTTTTCTACGAAAAAAGAGCAGTTTGCGGCAAATATCGGTCTGTACTGGTTTTCAAATTCCAACGACTATGCCAATCCTGTCGAGTCACCGCCGATGCTTTACCGGCCGCGCGGGACGATAATTTTAAACTGCCATGACAGCTATGATGTCATCAGGCCGGATATCACGGAGATATCGGTTTCACTCTATTTAAACGGAGAACTGCTCAGTACGATGCCGCTCGACATATCGGACGATAAGTGGTCTAACTCGCTCACATATACATGCCCCTATTATCCGTATGACAACAGGACGCTTACGATCGGAAAGTCAAACGGCAGTACCATATTCCATACCGAATTTGAGTTCGACGCGTTTGAACCGGAAGCCGGCGACGTCTATTCCCTTGTGGTTGAAGTCACGGATGAATTTGGCTTTGAATACGAGGCGGAGCTTGAGTGCGTCACGTTCAGCTCCGAAACGTCGGTACAGA
>CALXCR010000029.1 GCA_944386855.1 uncultured Oscillospiraceae bacterium | reverse complement strand
ATAACGACTGCCTGATAAGTGTAGGACGGATCTGATACTATCTCCTGCTGTCCGACCATAGACGTGTTAAATACGAGCTCGCCCACGCGGTCCGATCCGCTGCCAAACGCGTACCCGTAATACTCTTCGCCGGTCTCTAGGATGAGCTTCCTGTTAAATTTTCTGGGCATTTGCACCAAACCTTTCAAAGCGGCAGGCGCGGCGGCCTGCAAATTATGTGTAAAACCGCAAAAATGAATTTTTATTCATTAGCATACATTTTGATATGTATCAACTTGAATAAATTTTAGCCTGATTTTCCGTCGCTGTCAACATAAAAACAACATATTGTAGGATGATATAAAATCGGCGCGATTTTTCGCGCCGATTTTATATAAATTATTATTCTTAGACTGTGAATTATTTTCCGCTGACCGTAACACCCTCAAAAGCGATGTACGGGAGCACCGAAGTGCCGTCGCAAACAGTCTCCGACGAAATAGCACTGATATTTTTAAGGATATCGGCGAGATTACCGTTTATCATCGTCTCGCTGACCGCGCTAGTTATTTTTCCGTCCTCGACGAGGAAGCTGTTTTTCGCAACGCCGGAGAACTCGCCGTTTGTGCCGGGCTGGCCGCCGGAGAAACGGCCGACGATTATGCCTTTTTTAGTATTTTTGATGATCTCATCAAGCGAAACATCGCCGCCTTCGATAACCATGCTGAAGGTATCGTTCGGCGCACGCTTGAGACCGGTCTTGTTCGCGATGTACTGCGACAGCATAAATGAATTAAGCACACCGTTTTTGATAACGTCGTAATTTTCGGCGATATAGCCTTCACCTGTGTATCTGTCACCGCAGACGATGCGCTCGTCAAGCGGATTCATCGATATGGTTAGGCGTTCGTCGGCAACAGCCGTGCCGAGCGCGTCCTTCCATATGCTCGTTCCGTCAAGCAGCGTGGAGTCGCCGGCAAAATTTGACAGTGCGTAGTACAGGAATGAGGCAAGACTTGACGGGGGAGCTATCAAAGTGCCCTCAAATTTGCCCTCAAGAGGACGTGTGTCTACCTGCTTTTCCACATCGCTCAAATCGCGTTCGATAGACGCAAGCTCGATAATCGGCTTTTCAAGGCTGTCAAATACGACGCCGGAACCGAAAAACGAAGATCCGCGCTCGCCGTCATGTGCGGAGTACATAAGGTCGACTGAATACGCCCCTCCGACGGTCTCGTATTCAACTCCGAAGGAGTTGAGATAAAGCGAATCCGTTTTAACGTGGGACGCAATGAGCTGCTCCATGAGTATAAGCGGATGGCGATCCTTTATATTCTCCATAAGCTCGCGCAGCCTGTCAAAAAACTTGTCAAGATCAGGCGTAACACAGCCTTCTTCAAAACGTCTGCTGTCGGGCGTTGACGCGATCTCCCAGGCATCGTCCGCAACGGCGGAATCGCATGAGGCGATGCAGTCGGAAACGGCGGCTTTTATCGCCTCGTCGTCGAGACGGTTTATAGAGATCGTGCCTTTTTTGCCGCCCTTGAAAGCGGTTAAGACGAGCGAATTGTCAAACGTCGTACGGAAAAGGCTAAACTCCCCGCCGTCAACGTTAAATTCGCGTTTTTCCTTATATGTCGCGACGCACTGCGCCATATCAGCGCCGCCGTCTTTTAAAAGATTGAGAACCTTCTGTGCAGTAAGTTTAAGATTTTCCATATTACCGACCTCCGATCATAACCTTGCAGCGAACCTCCGGCCCGCCGAGTCCCACCGGCATCGGCTGCTTTTTCCCGCAGAAGCCGGAGCTTGACCACGATACGTTATCAGAAACCATATCGACCGTTTTGAGCATTTCGAAAGCGACGCCGGAGATAGTCGTGTCGAGTATCGCGCGGCCGAGTTTGCCGTTTTTGATCTCATATCCCATCGATATGCCGAACATAAACTCACCGGTCGTGTCTGCCTGACCGTTTTGGGTGTCTACGAGATAATATCCGTCGTCAACAGAGGCGATGATATCTTCAAGCTTCGACGTACCCGGATGGATCGCGGTGTTTCTCATTCTTATAAGCGGCTCGTCGGAGAAAAGATACGCTCTGGCGTTGCCCTGCGGCTTCATGCCGAAGTGCTCCGCCGTCTCGCGGTTGTTCATATATCCGACGAGTATGCCGTCTTTGATGATTTCGGAGTCGACGGCGGCTATACCCTCGTCGTCGACGTAGACGGGCAGGGGAGCTTCTTTGGCGAAAGCGGTGTTTGCAAAATCAGTGAGCGACACAAGCTCCGACGCGACCTGTTTGCCGAGCGACGACGCGGCGACGCTGCCGCCCAATACCAGGTCCGCTTCCACCGTGTGACCGACCGCCTCATGCGCCAGCATCCCGGCGAGTTCGCCGCCGAGGACGCACGTTTTAAGTCCTGCTTCTGGATAAATACCCTCGCGTTTTTGCATCAGCTTTTCATAAAGTGCGTCGATGCCGGCGTAAAGCGTGTCAGGCGATGAAAAATGTTTATAAAATGACCCAGACCCGCCGAAAGCCTTAAATAACTCGACCGGTACGCCTGATGGAGTCTCCGCATTCAGGAAAACGTAGATATAGCTGCGCGGAATCGCTGTGTGGCCGGAGACTCCGTCCGACGTGCACAATAGCTTTTCCATCGAATCGGACGTCGATACGACGGCGCGGCTCGTAAGTCCCTTGTATTTGCCCGCGATGTAGTCGTCGATCATGCGGATAAAGTCGATATAATCCTTCTGCGGGACATCGGCGTCGTCAAAGCCCGGCGCTATATATTCGGTAGATACGGCGGGGAACAGAGCCTTTCCCTTTGCAATGTGCCTGTCCATAAAGTCGGCGTTCGACGTCGCCTCTTTTAATACGGTCCTCACGGCGTCGTCAGACATCTCCGCGACTGAGGAGAATCCATAGACCCCGTTTTTGTATACGCGCGCCGATACGCCCGAAACGTCTGACCGCGAATTCGCGGTCAGATTCCCCGCAAGCAGAGTTACCCGCCTTGATTTATTGACCTGAGCGCGCAGCTCGGTGTGTACTCCGGACGCGAAAGAGGCGCTGTGTTTTGAAATGATATCCTCTAACATGTTTTTCTCCTTTCGTATTGCGATATATTGATATATCAGGCGGCGTTTTCAGCCGCCGGACATAAAAAGCTTAATAATTGAACGCTTCCGCAAGTTCGCGGTATTTTGCTATGTCGGAAGATCCGTTCCACGTCATATACCCGCCTGTAAGCCCTGCGTCGCGCAGACCGCGTATCTCCTCAGTAACCTCGTGAACGCCGTAAGCATTATATGGCGACCTGATTGCGTTATAAGCCTGAATCCACGTCCGGACGATCGCGGGAGACGCCGTCTCCGTCTGACGGATAACAACGCTTTCAGCCCAGCTGTTGAGAGTTTCGTATGGATGCGTCCAAGGCAGATAATCTCCGTTTGCGGCGAAATGGTCGGGATACGGCATACCGCTTATGACGTCGACTACGTTGCTTATTGCGGCCCAGTACTGCCCGTAAGCTGTAACATATGTATATGCGGCCTCGCCGAAAACGTCGGCAGAGACATAGACTCCGTACTCATGGAGCACGTCGCACGCGTACATGAGAAAACGCTGTATGGCCTGAGCCTTCGTCTCGCCGTATGTGTTGTTATAATCTATAGTACCCGCGCTTTCAAGTGAACGTGTGCCATCGGGGAAGCGGACATAGTCAAACTGTATCTCGTTAAAGCCCATCGTCTCAACGGCGTCGACCGCAAGCTCTACCTTGTACTGCCAGACAGAACGATCATACGCGCTCGGCCAGTAGCCGCGTGAAAGAGAGAGCGGCTCGCCGTTATTGTCGGTGATAGCGCACTCGGGATAGTCGGCGACAAGGTTCGAGTCGTTGAACGCGGTTATCCTGCCGATGACGTAATATCCGGCATCCTTGATTTTTTGGATCGCCTTCTGGTATTCTTCTACCGTGAATATGGCGCGTGCAAACGCCGTCGGGCTGTACTCCTCCATAACAGGGGAGGGATACGATACGGCCGTTCCGTCGACAATATCAACGACGAAGGCGTTTATCCCCGTAGAGTCGGCAAGCTCAATATAATCATCAACACTTTTTACGGCCTCGCCGCACAGATACAGCGTACGGCATTCCTCAGGCATGACGTTATCCTCAAAAGACGGCTTTTCCCGAGGGAAAAAGTCAAGGCTTCCCGCGTCGCCGCCGCCGTACGGATTGCCGCGCTCGGCGTGGATCTGATACGATCCGTCCTCGTCGTAATTCGCCGTCGCGTCCTCTAGCGTTGATGTGACGTATTCGGATCTTATATACCCTGTTTCACCGTTATATTCGACCATGTACTTGTTGACATCGCCGTTTTCATCCACCGTGTCAAATCCTACGACGTCAAGCGCTTCACCCTTGTTAACAAGAGTACCGAGTGTTATACCGTCCTCATTGTACAGATTCTGAGCAGTCCTGACGTAAACCGATCTTTCTTTGACAACATTCTCGTAATTTGCGGTCACAAACTCCGACAGCACATACCCGACAGTGCCGTCGTTTAACATGATCTCATAATAATTTAAAAATGTCTCGTCATCGGGGTCATAGGAGATCCTGGTACCGCGTACAAGCGAGCCGATCTGCTCGTTTTCGGCGTCTATTATATCTACAGTCCTGCCGTCTGAGGAGATAAATCCGCGTCGCCATGCGTCCTCAGCTTCGGAAGATGATGAGGAAGTGTTGGGATCGAGTATCATACTATCCGATGAGGAAGAACCGAACGGCAGCCGATCGCCGAAAGCAATGTAGAAGACCGCGGCTATAAGCAGCGCGAAAGCGCAGCAGGAAGTAATGATTTTCAGGCGTCTGCGTCTTTTTTCGCGCCGCCTGACCGAAGAAGTCTTTCTCACAGCAACCTCCAAGTTTTTTTATTTTGCAAGCTCATTATAATACACTTTTCTCCGTATTTCTACATAAAACAAAGATTTTTCCCATTTCATATGTATATATCATAAAAAACGCGCTCATTAATATGTGAAATCCCCCACTTTATGGAGATAAAGGTAAATGTGGCGTTTTGAATCTAAAACGATGCTATCGGCGAGCAGCCTGTCCGCGTATACACATGGGTGAAGGGCGGCATCCTTTTTATATATGCTTTTAAAAAAGAAAGCATCCGCATCAATAAAATGATGCGGATGCAAAACTGTCTTATGTTCAAAGCTTCAAATAGAAAGACATTTGAAAATATATAGAGCAAAAGCAGGTTCAAAATATCAGTCTTCTTTTGAATAGTTGTCAAAATAGCCCTGAATAAATACAATCGGCGTACCTTTATCGCCGCTGCCGGATGTGAGATCACACAGCGATCCGATAAGATCAGTGAGCTGACGCGGGGTCGTGCCCTGAGACGCCATGTTTCCCTTGAGATCGTCGGCCTTGCCCTTGATGGACGCCTTGACAGCGTCGGTGAGTTCATCGCCGCTCAAAGAGGAAAAGTCATTGTCGGCGAGATATTTTATCTTCAGTTCATTTGGAGTTCCGTCAAGCCCGGGTGTATGTGCAGGGGAGACGACAGGATCGGCAAGCTCCCATATCTTTCCGACGGGGTCTTTAAACGCGCCGTCGCCGTATATCATGACCTCGATATTTTTGCCCGTTTCTTTTATCAGGCTTTGTTGAAGCGCGTCTACAAACTTCTGGCAGTCTCTCGGAAACAGCTTGACAGATTCTTCGGTCGCCTTGTTCGAGCCCAAAAGGCCGTATGCCTCGTTGTATCCGCTGCCGTTTACTGGCGCGTTCATTATATCAGTCAGTGTAAGGACCGTCTGCGCTCCCGCGGCCTTGAGGCGGCGCACGGTCCTTGCGCGCGTGTGTATATCACATGTGAGGATGTTTTTTGTATAATCCAGTATGGCCGTCGGCTGATTTGCAAATATCACCTCAACCTCGCATCCGCACTCACGTATCAGATCTGAATAGTATGAGACGTAGTCGACGCCGGTAAACGGATGGAGCTGATAGCCAAACACCTCGCGGTATTTTTCCTCAGTCAAAACGTCGCTCCACGGGTTCACGCCGTACTCGTCGAGCAGATCATCGTCAAACAGATGGTTTCCGACTTCGTCCGACGGATAGCTGAGCATGAGATATATTTTCTTCATGCCGCGCGCAATACCGCGCAGGCAGACAGCAAAGCGGTTTCGTGAAAGAATAGGGAATATCACGCCTATAGTGTCAGTTCCGAATTTTGCCGATACGTCAGCAGCAATGTCATCGGTAGTGGCATAATTCCCGTTCGCGCGGGCCACAACAGACTCCGTGACGCATACTATGTCGCGGTCGTTAAAGTTAAAGCCCTCTGCTTTTGCCGCCGAAACAACGCTGTTTGTAACGATACCGACGAGATCGTCGTTTTCGCGTATTATGGGAGCGCGGATGCCGCGTACAACAGTGCCAACAGTTCTCATAAAAACTCCTCCGATATATTAATAGTCGAATTTTGCGAATACGTTGCCTAAACCTTACATATTATGTCACATATTCCTATATAAGTAAAGTTATGTTTTTATATACAAACCAAACAATCTTTTATATACAGCGCACCCGGCCGCACAGTGCAAAACAAGACTTTTGTCAGATAATAGCGAAAAAAGGGAACAATAAATATAAAATTATCGTCTTAAGAAAAAATTAAAGAAAATATATTTGAAAGTTTACACATTCTTCACAAAAGCATGGTAGAAAGATATAGGTGTTTTCTAAAAATCGGCAGTGATTACAGTGGACTGTCAGATAATTTCATGGAAATCAAGGAGAAAACAAGCGAAATGAGACCTACAAGACCGTCTGAGGGGACATATATGTCCGCCACAGTCAATTACTATATACCGGCAAAGGCGTACAGGATAAAGGAGCTTGACTATACTAGAAGCGCCAGCGGCGGCATCTATATATCATTTCTTATCCTGTCCGTGTGGCTTCCGTATTATTTGAGTGCGCTCGTACTTGCCGGACTGACAGTGTACGCGCTGACGTCGCCCGACAGGAGGGCATTTGTAATAGACGGAGGCCCCTTCGGCAGATTCATCTGGGGAATACCGGCTGTCTCGCTTTTAAGTTCAGTTATAAATGAAAATCTGCTTGGCATATTAATATCGGTCGGCATATTTCTTATTTTTGCAGCAGGGCTGTACACATATGCGCTCATGACGCGGTCGAGATTTGAAAAAAGCTGTGACCTCATGTGCATAGGCAGCAATGTCGCAGCGGCGATAGCGGTCATACAGACGTTTGTGATTAACGGCGAAAAAGTCTCATACCGGCCGATGGCGTTTGCGTTGCACCCCAATTATTATGGGATGCTTGCCATGTTCAGCATACTTATTGCCTTTTCAAGGATGAGACGCGGAGGCTCAAAACGCATATATATCATAACTATTATAATGAATACTTTTGGGATATTCTTGAGCGAGAGCAGGTCGGCGCTTGCCGGCGCTGCGGCATGCTTCATAGTTTATCTGATTGTTAATAAAAAGTACAAGATAGCCGGTGCAGTTCTGCTCTGCGGCGTAGGGGTGCTTTCATGGTGCTGGGGCAACGACGACTCGTTCGTGTGGAGAAACTCATTTCAGTTTGTAGTAGAACAGCGGTATGATATATGGATGGGCGCTCTCCGCCTGTATCTCTCGGATCTTTCCTCCGTCCTGATCGGTAAAGGGCCGATGGCGTATTATGCACAGTGGAGGAGCGTCGGAGGGCCTATGGCCGATCACGCTCACAGCATATATATAGACAGCCTAGTAAATTTCGGGATTATCGGCACGGCACTTATAGGAATCCTCGTGTGGAAAATGGTACGAGCGAGCCTGATAAAAAACGATACAGGACACTCTCGGGTAGTCAAATTACTAAATCTGCTTATGCTGGTCCAGATAGCAGTCGGCGGAATAGTTGATAACACAATTTTTTGGGTGCATACAGCCGTCTGCTTTGCGTTTGTAAACTCGGGACTGACAACGGCTGACAGAAGCGCGAATAAGATGTAAATAAACAGAACAAGAACCCGGTTCAAAGGACAGAAGCCTTTGAACCGGGTTTGATTTTACTTAATATCCATTATGTTGTACGGCGTCGACTGATAGACATAGTAGTTGAGCCAGTTGAAATAGAGAAGGTTTGCGTGGCTTCTCCATGTGACGACAGGACGCTTTGTATCATCGTCGTTCGGATAATAGTTTTTCGGTATCTCGATGGGAAGACCCTGTGCCTTATCACGCAGATACTCCTTTTCAAGCGTATCAGCGTCATATTCGGAGTGGCCTGTAATGAAAAACTGCCTGCCACCATCTGTTTTAATTGCATAGACGCCGGCCTCATCGGAGGAAGCGAGTATTTTAAGCTCCGGCACAACCTCTATATCCTCACGGCGAACGGTTGTGTGACGCGAGTGCGGCACCATAAACACATCGTCAAAGCCGCGCAGCAGCATGGAGTGTGCATGGTCTATGTGATGCGGGAAAACACCGAACAGTTTCTTCTCAAGCGGGTATTTTTTGATTCCATAATGGTAATAAAGCGCCGCCTGCGCGCCCCAGCATATATGGAATGTACTGTACACATTTGTCTTGCTCCACTCCATGATTTCGCAGAGCTCATCCCAGTATTCCACCTGCTCAAACTCAAGATGCTCCACGGGCGCTCCTGTTATTATAAGGCCGTCGTATTTTTTATCTTTAACCTCGTCAAACGTCTTGTAAAATGATATGAGATGCTCTTTAGACGTGTTTTTAGAGTCATAGGACTTCGTGTACATAAGCTCAAGCTCCACCTGAAGCGGAGTGTTGCCTATAACGCGGGCGATCTGCGTCTCCGTGACGATCTTGGTGGGCATAAGGTTTAAAATAAGGACGTGAAGCGGCCGGATATCCTGCGTGATAGCGCGTGTTTCGGTCATAACAAATATATTTTCGTTTAGAAGCGTCTGTGTTGCGGGCAGCTGATTAGGTATTTTAATAGGCATTTCGTGCACCCCCCCAAAAAAAGCCCAAAACTCAGTTAAAAGCCTTGTTTATAGCCTGGTCGAGGTCGGCGATGATGTCGTCGATATTTTCGATACCTACGCTGAAGCGGATCAGATCCGGCTGGACACCCGCCTCGATAAGCTCCTGATCGTTCATCTGCCGGTGGGTATGGCTTGCCGGATGAAGCACACAGCTCCGCGCGTCGGCGACGTGAGTCACTATAGCGATAAGCTGCAGGCTGTCCATCATCTTGATACTCGCGTCTCGGCCGCCTTTAAGGCCGAACGTGATGACGCCGCAAGTGCCGTTCGGCATATATTTCTGCGCCGCCTCATAGTATTTGTCTCCCTCAAGTCCGGGATAATTTACCCAAGCAACCTTATCATGGCTTTTCAGATATTTCGCAGCAGCAAGTGCATTTTCGCAGTGGCGCGGCACGCGCAGATGCAGCGTCTCAAGACCTATGTTGAGCAAAAACGCGTTCTGCGGCGACTGAATAGAGCCGAGATCGCGCATTAGCTGCGCAGTGGCTTTTGTGATATACGCACCCTTGCCGAATTTTTTCGTATAAATAATGCCGTGATACGTCTCGTCCGGCGTGGTAAGTCCGGGGAACTTGTCAGCGTGCGCGTCCCAGTCAAAGTTGCCGCTGTCGACAATAGCGCCGCCGACGGAGGTCGCATGCCCGTCCATATATTTTGTGGTTGAATGCGTTACGATATCCGCGCCCCACTCAAACGGGCGGCAGTTTATCGGCGTCGCGAACGTGTTGTCGACAATGAACGGAACTCCGTGTTCATGCGCAGCTTTTGCAAACTTCTCAAAATCAAGAACGACTAAAGACGGGTTTGAAATGGACTCGCCGAATACGGCCTTGGTGTTGTCGCGGAAAGCGGCACTGAGTTCCTCCTCTGTGCAGTCGGGATCAACAAACGTTGCCTCAACGCCCATTTTGCGTATTGTGTGCGCATAGAGATTGTATGTACCGCCGTAAAGCGCCGATGCGCATACGATATGGTCGCCGGCCTGTGCTATGTTCATGACGGCGTAGAAATTCGCAGCCTGTCCTGAAGAGGTCAGCATTGCCGCGACGCCGCCTTCAAGCGCGCATATTTTTGCCGCAACGGCGTCGTTTGTCGGATTTTGAAGACGCGTATAGAAATAGCCGCTGTCTTCAAGGTCAAACAATCTGCCCATGGCGTCGCTCGAGCTGTATTTAAACGTCGTGCTCTGATATATGGGCAGAACGCGTGCCTCTCCGTTTTTCGGCGTGTACCCCGCCTGTACGCATAATGTTTCGATCTTCTGATTTGCCATGTTTTAATCCTCCTGTAAAATAAAAGGCGGCTTGAATAATTTCAAGCCGCCCTAACTAACGCTTTTACCGCATGACGAGAAAGCCGCGGTTAAGAAACATAGCTTAAGGCGGACAGACGCATCATTCGCATATCAATTTTAAAATGCAGCATAATGGCAGTGCCTCCTTAAACCGTAACTACTGTAAAGAATATCATTTGTCGGCGCACCTGTCAACAAAAATATCATAGCGCATACCGTTTTAACCCTTCGGAACACATAGAAGCAATGATCAGAACGAGGCGTCCGTATCCATATCGGGTTCTTCAATCTCATCTGGAGACAGCTCCGATATTTCGCCCGAGGCAAGCTGTGCCTCATACTGCGCCTTCGCATTAAGTATGATCTTGCGTATGTGCATGAACATCGGGACACCGATTATCATACCGGCGACGTCGGCGACCGCCTGGGATGCTGCAAGGCCGTACTCGCCGCCGAGCCATGAGCAGATAACGATACTCGGAAGCAGGAAAATAAGCTGTCGTGACAGATTGAGTATCGTAGAGCCCGTGGCGTGTCCGAGAGCCTGATAGATTCCGCCGGCAAGCATAACAAACAGATGAAGCGGCAGGACATATATTTGCATACGCACCATGTATGCGCCGAGCGCGATAACCTCGGGTGAATCCTCGGCAAATAATTCGACAAGCTGTTCGGCAAAGATGGCCATTATGCTGCCAACGATGACAGAGCATACGATACCTATCTTAAGCGCAAACCAGAAAGCCTGCAGAACACGGTCGTATTTTCTGGCGCCCCAACAGTATCCGGCGACCGGCTGGAAGCCCATGCCGAAGCCCATAACGGCGGAAGCGACAAATCTCATGCACTTGCCGCCAACGGAGATTGCGGCAAGCGCATGGTCGCCGTATCCGCCTGCGATGTTGTTCATCAGAATAGTCGAAATACTCATCAGTGAAGAACGCAGGAACGAGGGAATACCCATTCTCGCAACTTCCTTGTAAATGTACCATTTCGGTGTGAAATAGCTCAGCTTTATTTCGATCATGCTCTGCTTCCGGATAAACGGGATGGCGAGTATGATAAAGCTGAATACTTTTGAGATAGACGTCGCAATAGCAGCGCCCGCGACCTCAAGGCCAAAATTATTGATGAAGATCGGGTCGAGTACGCAGTTTATGACGCAGCCGACACCCTGGCCGACTGCGGCGTATTTCGTGCTGCCGTCAGACCTGAGAAGCTGTGAAAATATTGTATTTGCAGCGGTTATAGGCGCCGCGGCAAGTATATACGTGGCATAATCGATCGAGTAGTGCTTTGAGGTCTCCGTGGAGCCCAGCAGCATTACGAGCGGCTCCATGAATATGTAGCATATGATCGCAAAGCCAAGGCCGAAAAGCATACCGGTAAAAAGCGTTGTAGTACCGGCGCGTGATGCGGTTTCGTGATCTTTAGCGCCCAACAGACGTGATATATAGCTCGAAGCGCCCATACCGAAGCCCATAGACAGGGACATCATGAGGTGCATCAGCGAGTCGTTTACACCGACGGCAGCGGTCGCCGCCATGCCGAGACCGCTTACGAAATATGTATCGGCCAGATTATATACGGCCTCAACCAGCATGGAAATAATCATTGGTACAGCTATCGCCGGGATAACTTTACCGAGCGGATCTTCCGTCATTTTTCTATGGCGTATAGATCGGCTCTCGTTCAAAGAATCAGACATAGATAACACTCCTTACTAAAAATATACTCATTTTACCAACATAAACTTGATTATAACACACAATTTTTTCTGATACAACATATTTACTACATTTTTTGAAAGAAAAATTTACCGTACAGTGCAATTTGTATAATTTTAAGCTGAAATCAGATGGCATATGGCAAAAGATTTTTACAAAAAACGCCCGAAAATACGTCAAATATCATGATATCACTTATAAAATATTGAAAAAGGCTGTTCCGGAATGTATAATGAGATCTAATAACACAGCGTGAACAACTATCCGCCGCAGAAGGAGGAGATATATGACGCTCGATACGAAAGAAGCCATCGCGGAGGCCGCTGCAAGGCTTTTAACAGAGAAGAACGTAAAAAAACTTACAGTAAAAGATATTGTTGAGGAATGCAGCATAACGAGACAGGCGTTCTACTATCATTTTGAAGATATTCCGGAGCTTTTCCGCTGGGTCATGGAAAAGCAGATGGAGAAATTGCTGCGTGAAGCGTCGCCGGAAGATCCTCAACAGGGACTGCGCAAATTCTTCCTAATGGCGATAAAAGCGTCGCCGTATATAAGGCGCGGTATGCAGAGCAATTACCGGGATGAGCTTGAGCAGATACTTACACAGTATGCCTATCATTTTTTTGAGCAGGTAATAGAGAGCCAAAACTTATACCGCGGGCGAACACGTTCGGAAGTAAAGCTGATACTGCGGTATCACAGTCAGGCTATTATGGGCATTTTGAGAGAGTGGACAGATGATGATACGGAAAATCTCGATGAAATAGTGAAGCTTGTGTACCGCCTGATGACAGAGGGCATATCGCCGCTCGATTAGAGTACCGGCCCGTATTGATGACTTGCGTGGATAAATAAAACTGTTTATAAGATGCACCGAAGTGTAAAGATCCTTTACACTTCGGTGTTTTTGTCTATACACGCCGGATTTTGTGATAATTGCAAAACTCAAAAAAAGGGATAAAATAAAGGCATGAGACAGGAGGCGGTCACAAGTGGCAAATGAAATTCTCGCCGTAAAACTGTGCGAACTCGACGAAAAACTCGGCAGACTGCATGGCAGGATTATCCTCAGTCAGTCATTTGACAGAAAAAACCTGAAACATGAGATCGAACGGCTTGAAAATGAGTTTGAGGAAGCGGAGATTGCACTGCGGCAAAAACTGAAATTTTCAAAGAACGGATGCGTAGCGGCTCTTTCAAAGGCGTATCAGGATATGGAGAGCATAGCGTCCTGTACGAGAGAGGAGCTTAAATTGCGCGCGGGCGAGAGCGGCGATGCGGATATATCGGCGGAGGAGCAGATACTTCTTGCCGAATATGCACTTGATTTTGCGATTCAGGCTGCCGACAGAGCGCTGATCTTAGCGCTACAGGCCGTGGAGACGCAAAAGGAAAATTGTGAGAAGGGGGAAAATCATTAAGATGAAAGAAGTAAAATCACCGAGAAAACCGCTTATCTACTATTACGCTATAGTTTTGCTGATTATTTTCCTGTTCAACCTGATAGTTACACCGCTTCTAAATCAAAGTCAGGTCGAAGAAGTCGATTACGGCACGTTTATGGATATGATCGACGAACGAAACATCGGCCTTGTTCAGGTGGAGGACACGCAGATACTTTTTACCGATAAGGAGCAGACAAAGGTCTATGCGACAGGTCCTATGGAAGATCCGACACTTACAGAGCGGCTGCATGACGCGGGCGCGACGTTTGCGAGAGTGTATGAGGAAACAATGTCGCCGCTTCTCAGCATTTTGCTTACGACTGTGTTGCCGATAGTCATTTTTGTTGCAATAGGCCAGTATATGAGCAAAAAGCTGATGGAGCAGGCAGGCGGCAAAAACTCCTTGTCATTCGGAAAGAGCAACGCCAAAATCTATGTCCAGTCCACACAGGGGATACGTTTTAGCGACGTCGCGGGCGAGGACGAGGCGAAAGAGAGCCTGGCCGAAGTTGTGGACTATTTGCATAACCCGCAGAAGTATATCGACGCAGGTGCTGCTATGCCAAAGGGTCTGCTGCTTGTAGGCCCTCCGGGAACGGGTAAGACTATGCTTGCAAAAGCCGTTGCAGGCGAGGCAAATGTACCGTTTTTCTCAATTTCCGGCTCGGAGTTTGTAGAGATGTTTGTCGGTATGGGCGCGTCAAAAGTGCGCGACCTGTTTAAGCAGGCGAAAGAAAAAGCGCCGTGTATTGTGTTTATCGACGAGATAGATGCGATAGGGCAGAAGAGGAGCTCCGGCGGGCTCGGCGGAAACGACGAGCGGGAACAGACGCTCAACCAGCTCCTTACGGAGATGGACGGCTTCGAGGAAAATCCAGGCGTCATAATCCTTGCGGCGACAAACAGACCAGAGTCGCTCGACCCCGCACTTACGCGCCCGGGGCGCTTTGACAGAAGAATACCGGTAGAGCTTCCGGATCTCGCGGGACGTGAGGCGATTTTGAAGGTTCATGCTAAGAAGATCAAAGTGACCGATGATGTCGATTTCCACACAATTGCGCGTATGGCTTCAGGTGCATCCGGCGCTGAGCTTGCCAATATTATAAATGAGGCGGCACTGCGCGCCGTGCGTGACGGACGTACCGTGGTAAATCAGTCAGACCTTGAGGAGAGCATCGAGGTCGTAATCGCGGGATATCAGAAGAAGAACGCCGTTTTATCGGATAAGGAGAAGATGGTTGTGGCATATCATGAGATAGGTCATGCACTTGTTGCCGCAAAGCAGTCACATTCAGCGCCCGTGCAGAAAATAACTATAATCCCAAGGACATCCGGTGCTCTTGGATATACGATGCAGGTGGAGACGGGAGATAAATATCTGCTCACCAGACAGGAGCTTGAAAATAAGATAGCAACGCTCACCGGCGGACGCGCCGCCGAAGAGGTGGTGTTCAAAGAGGTCACGACAGGTGCGTCAAACGATATAGAGCAGGCTACAAAACTTGCCCGCGCTATGATAACACGCTACGGCATGACAGAAGAGTTCGATATGGTTGCGCTCGAGACTGTTAATAACCAGTATCTCGGCGGCGACACCTCGCTTGTCTGCTCTGCGGATACGCAGAAGGACATAGACAAGAAGGTCGTCGAGATGGTCAGAAAGCAGCATGAAAAGGCAAAACAGATACTGCAGGAAAACCGTGCAAAGCTTGATGAGCTTGCAAAATTCCTGTATGAGAAAGAGACCATTACAGGCGAAGAATTTATGGAGATTTTAACTGCTGGAGGCGAAAACTAATGGGAAGACGGACGGGTTTTGATTGGTTTGAACTTATAATCGGCATACTGCTCATTTTGCTGGGAGTCTTTACGTTTGCAAATCCCGGTTTTGCACTTACCGGCTTTGTTATGATGTACGGTGTTGTCGCCATAGTGATGGGCGTATCCGACATTGTGCTGTATGTGCGCGTAGAGCGGTATACGGGATTCGGGCCCATGGTCGCGCTTATATTCGGTATACTCAGCGTGATGTCAGGCGTTATGCTCATCGTATATCCCGACGCCGGCAGCCTGATAATTTCGATACTGTTCCCGATATGGTTCATCGCCCACTGCATCTCAAGGCTGTCACATATGCATATGGTTCGCATAACGGCGGGAAAGGCTGCGTATTATCTAATGCTTATCGCAAATATCGCGGGTCTTGTACTAGGCATTATGATGTTCATAAGGCCATGGATATCGCTGCTTTCGGTAAGCTATATCATAAGCCTGTATCTGCTGTCGCTCGGCATAGACAGTATAGTCATTGCATTTAGCAATATGAGGCCGAAAATATGACAAGATAAAGGAAAAGGCGGCTGCACATTTGTTTGCTGTGCAGCCGCCTAACTTTTTGTTCACTTCAAAAGATTTTACAGATTTGCCCGGAAAGTGGATTTGTAAGCCATATCATACAGCCGCGCCGTGTTTTTCAAGCTCAAGCAGCCGCCTTTTGATGTCAAGCCCGCCGCCATATCCGCCGAGCGACCCGTCGGACGCGATAACACGGTGACACGGTACGATTATAGATATCGGATTATTGTGATTCGCACCGCCTACGGCGCGTGTCGCTTTAGGCTTACCGATAGCGAGTGCGATATCCTTGTATGACCGTGTTTCCCCATACGGGATCTTCAAAAGCTCCTGCCATACCGCTAATTGAAACGGCGTTCCGTGAAGCTTTATCGGGACTGTAAAATCACGCAACGACCCCGCGAAATACTGTTCAAGCTCCGCTACTGCTCTGTAATGTACGTCGGGTACTGTTACAGTCGGCTCATGCGCCCCAAAATACAGACCTGTGACGGCAAAGCCATTGCTTTTTAATGTTATTATTCCGATGTCAAAATCGTGGACAGAGCAAAATTCAGAAAGTTTTGTCATAAAATCAGCTCCAATGCTGTAATAGCGGGCTTTATCAGTACGATACGCCCCAGACGACCATGTGTTTTGCCGGTTTCCCGCAAACTGGGCACATATCGCCTATATGCTCCTGCTCAAACGGCATGCAGCGGGACGATACGCCGACGTCCTCTTTCATCTTCAGTTCACAGTCGAGGTCGCCGCACCACATCATTTTGATAAAGCCGCCCTTTTCCGCGATGACTTGTTTTGCCTCCTCAACAGATGTCACGGGGCGGGTGTTTTCGACAAAGTTTGCCTTGGCCTTTTCGTAAAGGCGTTTCTGAACGCCGTCGAGAAGCTCGTTTACGGAGGAGAGGAGCGCGTCAAGCGAGACGGTGGCTTTTTCTCTGTTGTCGCGGCTTACGGCGACGCACTGATTGTTTTCGATATCGCGCGGGCCGATCTCTATACGAAGCGGTATGCCGCGCATCTCATACTCGGAGAACTTCCATCCCGGGCTCTGATCCGATGTGTCGCAGCCGGTGCGGATACCGGCATTTTTGAGCGCTTCTGCGATCTCCTGAGCCTTTTCGAGCACGCCGGGCTTTTTCATGTTGATCGGTATGACCATGACCTGTGTAGGCGCGATTTTGGGCGGCAGGACGAGGCCGTTGTTGTCGCCGTGCGTCATTATTAAGCCGCCGATAAGGCGGGTGGAGAGCCCCCACGACGTTTGGAAGGGGTATTTAAGCGTGTTGTCCTTGTCTGTAAAGGTGATGTCGAACGCCCTTGCAAACCCGTCGCCGAAATAGTGGGACGTACCGCTCTGGAGCGCCTTTTTGTCGTGCATCATGCACTCGACGGTGTACGTCGCCTCGGCGCCCGCAAACTTCTCCTTATCGGTCTTTCGCCCCTTTATAACGGGCATCGCAAGCCAGTTTTCGCAGAAATCGGCATATACCTCAAGCATCTGCTGCGTCTCCGCTTCGGCTTCCGCCGCCGTACGGTGGAGCGTGTGCCCCTCCTGCCACAGAAATTCGCGACCTCTCAAAAACGGGCGCGTCGTCTTTTCCCAGCGGATGACAGAGCACCACTGGTTATACAGCTTCGGCAGATCGCGCCATGACTGGACGACGTGCTTCCAGTGATCGCAGAAGAGAGTTTCAGACGTCGGACGGACGCAGAGACGCTCGGCAAGCTCTTCGCTCCCGCCGTGTGTCACCCACGCGACCTCCGGCGCAAATCCCTCAACGTGGTCTTTCTCTTTCTGGAGAAGGCTCTCAGGAATAAGCAGCGGCATCGAGACGTTTTCGTGCCCAAGCTCCTTGAACTTTTTATCTAAAACAGACTGGATGTTCTCCCAGATAGCGTAGCCGTACGGCCGCATGATGAAAAAACCCTTTATGCCGGAATAGTCGATGAGACCTGCTTTAACGACTACGTCGGTAAACCATTGGGCAAAATCCGTATCCATATCGGTGATCTGAAGAACTTTTTTGTCGGCTGCCATAATATGCACTCCTCATTGTAGTTTTAACTTAAATATTCTATATAATCACGCGTAAAATGTCAATTAAAAAGAGGATAACGCAAAATGCACTATCCTCAAATTTACGTCAAAACAGCTGGTTTGTCAATACTTCCACGATAAGCACCGCAATAAGACATATCAGATACTGCCGCACAGTCCTCCATGCTATAGAAGCCGTTTTTCGCCAAAATGCCTTGTTCTCATCCGCCCAAAACGCGGCAAGCTCCTTTCTGACTTTTGGTGTTGTTATCTGTGCAGCCGTAAGACCGAGAAACAGCAGAAAAGCGCGGCGGCAGTAGATTAAAAACAGCTCCATATGTATCCCTCCTTCCGCCATCGCTCCTCAGCGGAGCATGTTATCAACAAAGCCAGCATCTGCTCCATAGGCCGCTAAATTAAAATCGGCATCAAAACATACCGCGCCCCAGTACCTTTATGATAAAAGCGATGACCACGGCTATAAAATATACGAAAAGCTCCAATAACACGGTGCGCGTTATCTTTTGCCGCGATATTTTGCCGTCCTCCGAGAAAAAGGCGACGGCCTGATCTTTAAAAGAAAGGTGCTCTGGCGACGCCGGTTTCCTGG
Source organism: uncultured Oscillospiraceae bacterium (assembly GCA_944386855.1). Lineage (GTDB taxonomy): Bacteria > Bacillota > Clostridia > Oscillospirales > Oscillospiraceae > CALXCR01. The sequence goes on along the minus strand of CALXCR010000029.1, from coordinate 10,209 downwards.
AGGTGCGTACCGAGGTAAAATAAGCCGCAAAAAGGATAAGGAGATACCCGCATACGGTTATAAATATATTGTCCGATGCGGTGTTGTGCTCGTTTCCAAGGTAATTGGGGAGTGCGTCGGGATAGACAAAAAACTCGGTAATAAGCAAAATGTTCGCGATTCTAAAAGCTTGCCTGAACGCGTCGAAATTCTTAAGCGCCATATGTGTTGCCTCCTTGCATAAAGTGATCTTAACTTAGCACATTATTAATAAAATTCTGAAAACCCGTATCCATGAGTCCTACAATATCATCATAGTCATAGTGCTTTTCATTATATGGATATCCGCCCCAATTTTTCCATCCTTTATTACCGCCTAGGAAAAACATTTTTCTGGTCCAGCCTGCCCAATATTGTGTACCGGAATAGCCGGCTACTGTAACAAGTCGCGTTTGTATGCGTTCACCTACTCCAATCCTTGCGGTGACTTCATTTACAACATATTCGATGCCATCTTCAATAGTTGTTTCGATAACTTCTGAAAGAACAAACCCAACACCTCCCGTAACAGTTCCAACAGCATTGATTACCCAAGTCGAAATAACGGATATAGCAACATCTTTCGCAAATGTTCTTGAGTGGAGAGTATATGAATTTGAGGTCTGACTCTCGTGGCAGTATACGGTGTAGCTTGTGCCATTATATTTTTCAGCGGCAACACCTTTCAAACTACCACCATAATTTGCTCCAAAATTTGCTGTAACAGCGGAGGCCAAAGTTGAATAAACATTATTAGATGAGGTTCCACTATAGGGCTGTTCGAATGGCTGTTCAGATGCAATCATATTTTCACACTGTGTGACATTAAATGAATTTCGGTTATTAATTATAGTTTGATTGAGTAATTCGTAATTTGTATCTGAAGCTTTACTAATGCCATATTCAGTGTAAATTGTATTGATATTTTTCACGTCGCTCTCAAAGATATTGCCATTGTTTCTTGTGAGGTATGAAAACTGAATATCACCTTGAGAAGTAATTTGAGCGCAATATGATATATCATTATCTAAATATGTATAAAAAATAGAGTCGTTATATGATTCAATTAGCTTTGATATGCCATTAGATTCATCTATTTCCATACTCATGATGGTAGACTGAGCTGATGAATTAGATGTTGCAAAAGCGGTAAGGGGAGATACTTGAATCAACATTATTATTGCTAAGCAAAACGACAGGGTCTTAAATATTTTTTTCATTTGAATACTCCTTTCTTAAACTATAAATGACTTTGACACTAGTTTTGTCTGTTATATCAGACTTTCATATGAAACGCCCCCTTTCGTGATATATTTACATCATAAACTGTGAACAAGGTTCACAGTCAAGTACGTTTTCTCTTTTAAAGGTGTGAAGTGATAAAATTCCAAAAATTTATGCCTGTCAGCCCGATGATATTCCCATAATTACGATTTTCTTCATCCTCAACATTTTACCATAAAATAAAATATATGTAAAATAAAATGAAATATTTTTTAAAAATTTGTAATTATATACAAATAATCGCGTTGAAATAATACTGATTCACCATCCGAGAAGACTCACTATGCCGTAAACCGTAAACGATGTGCAGTAGGCGAAAACAAATTGCCATACAACCGAAAATACGGCCCATTTTGTACTGCGCAGCTCCTTTCTGATAGTCGCGACAGCGCCTATGCACGGTGTGTACAGAAGTACAAATACGAGGAAGGACACGGCGGATGCCGGCGTGAAAACGGAGAGAGCCAGAGCCACGTCGTCGGGCGATGATGAAAGCGAAAAGCCGAAAACCACGGCAAGCGTCGATAAAACACCCTCCTTCGCGGCGAGTCCGGCGATAAGCGCGGCGGCCGCCTGCCATGTGCCGAATCCGAGCGGCGCAAAAACGGGCGCTACGGCGCTTCCGATTTTAAACAGCAGGCTCTCGGCAAGCGATGCACAGGGGCTTAAAGACGCGTCGAAATTCTGCAAAAACCATAAGACCATGCTAAGCGCAAAGAGCGTTGTACCCGCTTTAGATAAAAACGAGCGTATGCGCACGTTTACGGAAAGCGCCGCCGTTTTGAGTGACGGTATCCTGTATGGCGGAAGCTCCAGCACGAACGCGGAATCCTCGCGCCGGAAGACAGTGGCTTTAAATATGACAGCCGATACCGCCGCGCCGGCAATGCCCAGCAAATACATGCAAATAATGACAAGCGCCGCGTACCGTCCGAAAAATGCCGACGCTAATGTGAGCATTACGGGAAGCTTCGCCGAGCACGACATAAATGGAAGCAGGAGCACCGTCATCCTGCGCTGTTTTTCACTGCCGATAGTCCTGGTGCTCATAACTGCGGGAATCGTACAGCCGAAACCCATTATCATCGGTATCACCGACTGACCGGAAAGCCCGGCTCTCGCGAGTATGCCGTCGGCGATAAACGCCGTCCTCGCCATATAGCCGGAACTTTCGAGCAGTGAGATAAGAAAGAAAAACACGGCAAGCTGAGGTATAAAAGATATAACGCTCCCGACACCCGGGATGATCCCGTCGGCAAACAGACTTATTATAAAGAAAGGTGCTCCGGCGGCCGTCAGCGCTTGTACGATATACGGGGACAATATATCCGATATGAAAAACGAGACGCACTGCGACAGATACGAGCCGAAAGACCCGAAAGTCACGGCAAAGATTATTGCCATCGCGCATATAAAAAGGGGCACTGCATATCGTCCGCCGGCAAGCGCTTTGTCGGCGGAAAAGCTTTTTTCCGTATAAGCCTTGCCGCGGTAGAGGACGCGCGTCACGATTTGCTCGATGAGCTTGTACGGCGCAGTTTCGGGGAAATGCCGGGTTGACGGTGTCGCCGAAAAGACAGCATTGAACAGGAGAGGTTTAAAATCCTCGCCGTAGCGTATCGGAACGATCGGAACACCTAAAAGCTCTGACAGTGCTTTTGTATTTATTGCAGCCTCGCTTTTTTTTAGTTCATCCATAAACGTCAGCGCAACCACCGTCGGAAGTCTCAGTTTGAGAGTCTGTATGGCGAGAAAAAGGCCGCGCTCGAGCGCGGACGCCGATATGACGTTTACTATAACATCAGCGCGCCGAGATTTTATAAATTCGGACGTCACCGTCTCGTCCGGCGAGACAGGCGAGAGCGAATATGTGCCGGGCAGATCGACGACAGAGCAGTTTTGGCCGCCGTAGCGGATTGTGCCCTCATATTTTTCGACCGTAACGCCGGACCAGTTTCCGACACGCTGGTTTAAGCCGGTCAGCGCGTTAAAAAATGTTGTCTTGCCGCAGTTTGGATTGCCTAAAAGCGCGATGCTGAGGACATCGCTTCCTGCGCTGGAGTTTTCACGCTCAAAACGGACGCTGTTATCAGGATATTTATAGGATATATAAGACATACCGTCACCTCCGGCTGTTTGAGTGTAAGCTGTGTTTGACTAGGAAAATATTAAATGGTATAATATGCTGATTATTTGTTTGCGCTGGTGATTGATGTGTGGATTTCTGATAAATGGCAGGATTTTGAGCTTATAGACTGTTCCCGCGGCGAAAAGCTTGAACGATGGGGGAAGTATACCCTCGTGCGGCCGGATCCGCAGGCCATTTGGAATACGCCGCGGATAAATAAGGCGTGGCGCGACCACTCCGCGAAATATGAGCGATCGTCAACCGGCGGCGGGAAATGGACAAAAGGCAAACTGCCCGAGAACTGGCAGGTGCGCTATGGAAAGCTGACATTTAACGTAAAGCCGATGAATTTCAAGCATACGGGCCTTTTTCCGGAACAGGCCGTAAACTGGGACTTTATGCGCGAAAAGATCGCAAATGCCGGCAGGAAGATAAACGTTTTAAACCTGTTTGCATATACGGGCGGGGCGACTGTGGCCGCGGCCTCGGCCGGCGCGTCTGTGTGCCATGTCGACGCCGCACGAGGTATGGTCTCGTGGGCCAGGGAGAACGCAAAGTCGTCGGGACTGGAGGACAGGCCGATACGCTGGATAGTTGACGACTGCACAAAATTTGTAGAGCGCGAGATAAGGCGAGGCAGAAAGTACGACGCGATAATCATGGACCCGCCCTCATACGGGCGCGGACCGTCAGGCGAGATATGGAAGCTTGAGGACAGCCTGTACCCGGTTGTAGAGCTGTGCAGCCGCGTGCTGTCGGACGAGCCTCTTTTCGTGATAATAAATTCATATACGACCGGTCTGTCAGCCTCGACGCTCAAGTATATAGCGGGCGTCCTGCTGGAGAAAAAGTTCGGCGGCCGGACGGACAGTCAGGAGCTTGGACTTCCCGTCACGGAGAGCGGATTTGCGCTGCCGTGCGGCGCCACATGCCGGTGGGAGAGATAGAGTAGATGAATGCAATGAACCAAGGACTTATAAGAACGGAAGATCTGACATATTACTATAATGAAGCCGACCGCATGATGCCGCTGCCGGTATTGCGCGGCGTCGACCTCGAGATAGAGCAGGGCACGTTTACCGCGATACTGGGCCATAACGGCAGCGGCAAATCGACGCTTGCAAAGCATTTTAACGCGATACTTTTGCCGGAGGGCGGCAGAGTGCTTGTCGATGGTATGGACACCAGAAACGAGGCCCTCGTTATAGATATACGCCGAAGGATAGGAATGGTTTTTCAAAACCCTGACAACCAGATAGTCGCAAACGTCGTCGAGGAGGACGTCGCTTTCGCGCCGGAAAACCTCGGCTTCCCGCCCGATGAGATCCGCCGCCGTGTAGACGAGGCACTGAAGCTTGTCGGCATGTACGAGTTCAGGGAACACGCGCCGCATCTGCTGTCCGGCGGCCAAAAGCAGCGTGTAGCGATAGCCGGAGTGCTCGCCATGCGCCCGAAGTGCATAGTTTTTGACGAGCCGACGGCGATGCTCGACCCGCAGGGTAGAGACGACGTCGTAAAAATAATAAGGCGGCTTCGCGACAACGGGGACGTAACGGTTGTCCTTATAACACATCATATGCGAGAAACGATTGACGCAGACCGTATAATAGTTATGAACGACGGGCAGATCGTAATGGACGGCACGCCGAAAGACGTTTTTAAAAACGTAGAGCGTTTAAAAGAGATCGGTCTCGCCGCTCCCGAGACGACGGAGCTTCTTTACGAGCTCAATAAAACTGGCATGGATCTTCCGCTGGACGCGCTTTCGGTAGAAGAGTGCGCAAGCGTCATATACAGCGCTTTCAGTGCGGAGGTGAGACGGTGACCCCAATAATAGAGCTTGAAAAAGTGTCGCACGTTTACAGCGAGGGAACGCCGTTTGAGCTCGCCGGTATCCGCGATGTAAATCTGAAAATAGAACAGGGCGAATTTCTCGGCATAATAGGCCATACGGGTTCCGGCAAATCTACGATGATACAGCATTTAAACGGGCTCATAAAGCCAACAGCCGGCAAAGTATATTTTAAAGGCGAGGACATAAACGCCTCAAAAGAGACCGCAAGAGACGTAAGGTTTAAAGTCGGCCTTGTTTTCCAATACCCCGAATACCAGCTTTTTGAGGAGACTGTGTATAAGGATATCGCGTTTGGCCCGAAGAATATGAAATTATCGGACGCCGAGATAGACGACCGCGTCCGCGAGGCTGCGAGGTTTGTAAAACTGCCCGAGAGCGTTATGAACAAATCGCCGTTTGAGCTGTCCGGCGGCCAGAAGCGCCGTGCCGCGATTGCCGGAGTTATCGCCATGCAGCCGGAGGTGCTTATATTGGACGAGCCGACGGCCGGACTCGACCCGCGCGGCTGCGACGAGATAATCGACAACATAAAAGAATACCGTGAAAAACGCGGCGCGACCGTCATTATGGTCAGCCACAGCATGGAGGAGATAGCAAGGACGGTCGGCAGGATGGTTGTCATGTATCACGGACATATAGCTATGGACGGTACGCCGAGAGATGTTTTTGCGAAGAAAAAAGAGATAGAGAGCATGGGGCTCTCCGTTCCGCAGGTAACCAAGATCGCGGAACGCCTGAAGGCAATGGGACTTCCGATAGATGATTCGGTTTATACGATAGACCAGCTCATGTTGGAGCTCACGGCGCTGAGAGGGGGCGGGATTCGATGCTGAGAGATATAACGCTCGGGCAGTATTTCCCGGGTAGCTCCGTCATACACAATCTTGACCCGCGCACAAAGCTCGTGGTAGTGTTTGTGTATATTGTCCTGCTTTTTGTAGGAAACAGCTTTGTATCATATATAGTGCTGGGGGCGCTGCTCGCCGCGTGCATCGCTGCCTCCGGCATAAAGCTCAAAATGCTTTTGCGCGGTATAAAGCCGGTAATTATAATTTTGATATTCACCGCAGTGCTTAATATCTTTTTCACACCCGGGACGCCGGTGTTCACACTCTGGAGGATTTCGGTAACTTACGAAGGGCTCAGGATGGCGGCTTACCTCATTATAAGAATAGTCATGCTCATAACGGGTACACTGCTTTTGACGTACACCACATCGCCGCTCGCGCTGACGGACGGGCTGGAGGCGCTTATGCGCCCGCTCAAAAAGATAAAAGTGCCGGTGCATGAGCTTACGATGATGATGAGCATCGCGCTTAAATTCATACCGATCCTCATAGAGGAGACCGACAAGATAATGAGCGCGCAAAAAGCGCGCGGCGCCGATTTTGAGACGGGAAACCTGATCCAAAAGGCAAAAGCGATGATGCCGCTGCTTATTCCGCTTTTCATAAGCTCGCTGCGCAGGGCGGAGGAACTCGCCATGGCTATGGAGAGCCGCTGTTATCACGGGGACGACGGCAGAACGCGCATGAAGCAGCTTGTGTTCGCCGGACGTGACTATGCAGCGTTTGCGCTGACTGCCGTGACGGCCGCTGTTATGATAACGCTCGCAGTTTTTGGTTTTTAACGTAAAAATATAAATAGCCAATGGGAGAGTCGATGAGAAACATAGCTTTGAAAATGATGTATGACGGTACGGCGTACCATGGGTGGCAGGTGCAAAAAAACGACGTAACGGTAGCCGGAACGCTTGAAAAAGCGCTGTCTAAAATGTGCGGCCATACGGTAAAGGCTGTGGGCTGCGGCAGAACGGACGCCGGAGTCCACGCCAAATGCTACTGCGCGAATTTCAAGACCGATTCGAGGATACCGTGTGACAGGATACCGTTTGCGGTCAACGCCCTGCTGCCGCCCGACATAAGTGTTACCGCGGCCGCCGAAGTTGAGGATGATTTCAATGCTATACTCTCATGCGACAGGAAGGAGTATACATATTATATATATAACTCAAGGATAAAAGATCCGTTTTACCACAACAGGGCGTATTTCTACCCGTCCCCGCTGAAGCTTGAGGTCATGAGAGAGGCGGCGAGGGAGTTTGTCGGCACGCACGATTTTGCCGCGGTGCGCTCGGTAGGCACTGAGACTAAAACGACCGTACGTACGGTGTACTACTATGATGTGGAGCAAAAGGGCGATATTTTCAGCCTTAGGGTCTGCGCCGACGGTTTTTTGTACAATATGGCGCGGGCAATGGCCGGAACACTCATTTACGCGTCTGAGGGAAAGCTTGCGCCGGAGGATATTCCGGGCCTGCTTGAAAAGCGTGACCGGCGGCACACAGGGCCGACAGTGCCCCCGCAGGGACTGTACATGACGAGGCTCTGGTACGGCGGCACGGCAGGGGAAAAGCTGTTCAAATAAAATTTACTGTTATTTTTTGTCAAACAATGTTAGAATAAGGTGTTAAATGAATGAACGCTAAGAGAAGAAGGAAGCTCGCGCTGCTTCGCCTGATACTGACAGGCGTTTTGCTCGTTACTCTTGTCCTGCTTGCCGCGTATGTTATAGTTAGAAGTGAGGGGTCGAGCCTCAACGGCATTGTAAGGGACATATCGGCTTTCGTGACGAATAAAAGCGAGATAACCGGTATGACCATAACGTACGAGGATGAGGAGCGCTGCGCTGCCCTGGGCACAAATATGGCGTATGTAAATTCCGATGGCATCGAGGTTTATGACCGATATGGTACGCAGATCTTCTCGGCGGAGGAAGCTTTTTCTCAGCCTGCTGTAGAGTCGGCGGGGGGATATGCTGTCGCGTACGATATCGGCGGATATGCCGTAAGGCTGTTCAAGGCCGATAAAATGGTGTTTGAACTTGATACGCAAAAGAGGATATCCGACGTTTCGTTAAATAAAAACGGATGGTTTTCAGTATGTACCGAAGATGAACAGTACAGGGGAATCGTGACCGTGTACCGTCCAAGCGGTGCGGAGGCCTACAGATGGTATTCGGCCGACGGGTATGTAATGGCGGCCGTGCTGTCCGACGATAATTCAATGCTTGCGGCGCTTACCGTCGCCTCTGATGGCAGCAGCATTGCAAGGCTGCGGCTGGATGATGAGAACCTTCAGGGGGAATATACTCTCCCTGATGAGGTCATACTCGATATATCGATGCAGCCGGACGGCGGAGTTGTCGGGATATCTCAAAACCGTGTCTTGGCTGTTGACACATCCGGAAACCTCAAATATGAATATATCGCTGAAAACGCACGGATATCGCTGTACGCATTTTCCGACAACGGAAGCGTTTTGATAGAGGAGAGCGGTTATGCGTCGGGACAGGATGCAAGATTGGTCTTTGTCGGGACGGGCGGCGAGACCGCGTCGTGCGATGTGACGGAAAATGCCGTCGCTGCCGCGCTGTCAAACGGCAGGATAGCTGTTTGCTTTGATGGGAGGCTTGTGTTCTACGGCGCGGATATGTCCGAACTTTCGGCGTTTGATATAGAAGAAGGCGTAAAAACAGTAGTTATACGCTCTGATGGTGCGGCCGTGGCAGTGTTTGAGGACGCCATGAGGGTATATAAATAAAAAATTCCCAATGCTCGGGACAAGGTATAAATACAAATTAAAGGAAATAATTAAAACAGTGGGATCACCCGGGCGTAATAAGGAGGAGTAGCAATGAAATTTATTTTAAACTTACTGGTCATAGCCGTTCTTGGCTATACCGGGTATGTTGGCTACAAAAGGGGCATAGTGACGAGTTTTATAGGCCTTATCGCCGTAATACTCAGCGTTTATATTGCTTTTCTGGTTTCGAATACATATTCGGAGGAGTTTATGGGGCTTGTCCAGCCTTTCGCGGGCGGCCTCGTAGATACGGCCATAACAGACACCGTCGAGACGGACTATTTCGGCACGGGTGAAGAAGATGATGCCGCCGCGGGGCAAACCTCGGAGGATACGTCCGGCGAAACGAGCGCCGAAACATCCGGGGAAGCATCCGGTGAGACGACAGATGAAACCGGCGGCGAATCGGCAAGCTCCGACAGCAGCGGAGATACTTCCGGCGAAACGTCGGGCGAAGAAACAGGTTCTGACAGCAGCGAATCTGTAGCGGAGACGGAAGCCGACGGCATAAACATACTTTTAGATCCGGTTATGACGCTCACCGAAGAGGATAAGCAGAATCCGTATACCGTCTGCGTCGCGTCGCTCATGCGCCTCGGCTTGGCCGACAGCGCTGCGGAGAAAATAGCGCAGCGCGTAAGCGCCGAGGTAAACACTGTCGGACAGAGATTTATCGATGCCGTAACGCGCGAACTGAGCCTTGCCTTGTGCCGTGTCGCAATATTCACGATAGCATTTATACTTGTGGCGATAATTTTTGTAGTTATCGGCAATATAATAAACATTAACTTCGGTCTGCCCGGACTTGAAAAAGTGAATAATATAGGCGGCGTCGCAATAGGGATTGTTAAAGGGATAATAATACTTATGTTTGTGGGATGCCTGATGAGGTATACAGGACTTCTGATACCGGAAGAGAAGGTCACCGGGGCTTTCCTGTTCGGAATTTTTGTAACGAGGAATTTTATAGCTTCACGAGTTGGCATATAAGTAGAAAACAGGCGCATAAACATAAATGCAAATCGGTCATATGATAAGGAGTAGTATATGCAGCCAACAATTTGTGCAAGGTGCAAAAAGAATGTTGCGGTAATTTTTATAACGAAAATAGAAAACGGAGTCTCGACAAACGAGGGGCTCTGCCTTAAATGCGCAAAAGAGTTAAATATAAAGCCCGTCGACGATATAATGAAAAAATGGGGCATATCGGAAGAGGATCTCGATAATATTTCAAACGAGATGCTCGAGGCGTTCAACGGTGAGGAAAGCCTTGCGGAGCT
>CALXCR010000028.1 GCA_944386855.1 uncultured Oscillospiraceae bacterium | reverse complement strand
GGCGGTCTCGGCGGTGCGCTGACCGACGACAAGTGGGATCTTGAGGACGCGGAAGCCGTCGGCATAAAGCTTTTTGAGCGCATGGGCATAAAAAGCATAGAAGACGCGCGTAAAATACCTGCCGTCGATATTATGAACGCAGCCGACGCGATGTTTAAGGAATCGGGAAGGCCGGGCGCATACACGCCCAACAACGACGGCTATCTTCTCGCAAAGAGCTACCGCGAGACAATGCTCGGCGGCCTTATAAACGACGCGGCTTATATGATCGGCTCAAATGCCGACGATATGCGCCATCCGTTTAAGTATGATTACGAACAGATAAAGGCCGACGCAGCAAAGAAATTCGGAAAGCACGCCGATAAGTATCTTGAGATCGTCCACGCCGACGACCCCAAAAAATATGAGGAAGCCGCGCGCGATTTCGGTCCTGAAAACATGTTCGCGCAGGATCTCGGCTGGGTCAGACTGCTTGACAGGCTCGGCCGCCGCCCGGGATATCTGTATATGTTCGAGCAGGTGCCTCCCGGAGACGACGGGATGGGCGCATTCCACGCGGCGGAGCATATGTACCTGCATATGACGTTTACAAGAAGCTGGAGAAAATACACTGGCGAAGACTTTGAATTTGCAAAGAGGATAAATGCTTACTGGACTAATTTTATAAAATACGGAGATCCCAACGGCGACGGACTCGCCAAATGGGAGCCGTACACCGAGGCAAACCCCAAAATGATGCACCTTCAGGGCGAGTGCCGCGAGAGCGACGTACCGCAGTCCGAGCGTCTGTGGATGATCACCGACGCCGCACTCGGCATATTAGACTGATATGTTCTTTTGACAGGCCATGACGCGGCCGCCGGACGGCGGCCGCGTCCTTCTTTAATATTTTAAACGGCAACCGTTGATAGTCTAACAAAATAATGATAAAATGTATAAAAGGAGTGGGTCGGATGGTATCGTCAGTACGGTCGCTTGGCTTAAACGGTATAAAAGGCTTTGAAGTGCTTGTTGAGTGCAGTCTGTCCGGCGGACTGCCCGCGTTTGACATCGTGGGCCTGCCGGACACGGCGGTAAAAGAGGCCAGAGAGCGCGTCCGCGCCGCTTTCAAAAACTGCGGACTCAAATTCCCCGTAAGCCGCACGATAATAAATCTCGCCCCCGCCGACACGAAAAAGCAGGGTACGGTGTACGACCTTCCGGTGCTTTTGGGTATACTCGCCTCCTCCGGGCAGGTCGATAAACTGCCCAATGACGCCGCATTTATAGGCGAGCTGTCGCTTTCCGGCGAGCTTCGCGCCGTCAAGGGCGTGCTTCCGATGGCGAGAAGCGCTCAGAGAGCAGGCCTTAAAAAGCTTTTTGTACCCGCCGAAAACGCCGGCGAGGCGTCGTTTGCCGACGGGATTGAGGTCTACCCTGTCCGCGATATAGACAGCCTTTTAAGGCATTTTTCCGGCGAAGAGCCTATCGCGCCGTATGAGACGCCGGAGATCGCCGCAACACAGCGGAGCGTACCCGATTTTTCCGATGTCAAGGGGCAGGAAAACGTAAAAAGAGCTCTTGAGATCGCAGCCGCCGGCGGACATAATATACTGCTTGTCGGCCCTCCGGGATCGGGGAAAAGCATGCTGGCAAAGCGTCTGCCCGGGATACTTCCCGACATGACAAAAGACGAGATGCTCGAGTGTACCGAGGTATATTCGGTCGCGGGACTTACCACGGGCAAAACACCCGTTATAGTTGAACGCCCGTTCCGCTCCCCGCACCATACAATATCGGCCGTCGCAATGTCCGGCGGATCGGCGATCCCAAAGCCGGGCGAGATATCGCTTGCGCATAACGGCGTTTTATTTCTCGACGAGCTGCCGGAGTTTGCGCCGTCCGTTTTGGAGACACTGCGCCAGCCGCTTGAAGATGGGTTTGTCACGGTATCGCGCGTCTCGGGCACGGTGACATACCCCAGTGAGATCATGCTTGTATGTGCGATGAATCCGTGCAAATGCGGGTGGTACGGACACAAGTCAGGCAGATGTCACTGCTCCGAGGCAGCTATAAGACGCTATCACAGCAGGATATCAGGTCCATTGCTCGACAGGATCGATATTTTCATAGAAGTCCCGCCGCTCGAGTTTAACGAGCTTAAAAGCCGCCCAAACGCGGAATCCTCCGCCGATATAAAGCGGCGTGTAAACGACGCGCGGCGCGTTCAGACGGAGCGGTTTTTAGGAAGCGGCATCGTCTCCAACTCGCATATGGACACAAATCAAATCGCCGAGTTTTGTCAGCTCGACGATATGTGTCAGGAGCTTATGAAAACAGCCTTTGACCGTCTGGGGCTTACGGCGCGGTCATATGATAAGATCCTGCGTGTCGCGCGGACGATTGCCGATCTTGATCACAGTGATACCATTCTGCCGCAACACATCGCCGAGGCCGTACAATACCGTACATACGATTTTAAAAGCGAACTTGGCTGATATACGGCCGAACGTCGGAGTTTACGGCGTTCGGCCTTTGTTTTTTGCCCTTGGTTGACTGCACTTGCGTTTTCGTGTACAATGGTATTAGATTTTGATCCCGCATGAGTCAAACGCCTGACTTTTGCAGGACTGGAAAGGATTTGATATTGTGTTTTCGGGCGTAAAGTTCAAAAACCTTTTTATGACGCTGCTTGGCAGCGCCATTTTGGCGTTTGGACTGTATAACGTACACTCATTTTCAGGCGTGACGGAAGGCGGCGTCCTCGGCGCAACGCTTTTGTTAAAGCATCTCTTCGACATATCTCCAGCCGTGTCGGGCTTTGTCTTAAACGCCGCTTGCTACTGTCTCGGTTTTAAAATACTGGGCAGAAACTTTTTGATGTATTCGATCATCGCCGGTGGAGGTTTTTCTGCATTTTACTATGTGTTCGAGCGGTTTAACCCGCTGTGGCCGTCGCTTGCAGAGACTCCGCTGCTCGCCGCCATACTCGGAGCGGTGTTCGTCGGTGTCGGCGCGGGGCTGTGCGTGCGCTCCGGCGGAGCGCCGAGCGGAGACGACGCGCTGGCTATGGGACTTTCCGCAGCACTCAGGGCAGACATCAGATGGATATACCTTGCATCCGACCTTATCGTGCTGCTCCTGTCGCTGAGCTACATACCACTCACGCGTATCATATACTCACTGCTGACCGTTGTGCTGTCGGGACAGATCATCGGCCTGATACAGGGATTTCGCCTTCCCAAAAGGCGGGACGATCGCGCGAATCGGCGTGATGCGGCTAAAGAGCCGTAAAAAAGCGCGGCTTTGGTCGCGCCGCATATTATTTAACTGTAAAGCCCCCCTGCCCGTGTTGGGCAGGGGGGCTGCTATTTTACTCCGGTAAGCGCGTTTCCTTTACATATCTCTCGCGGCGAGATCCTCAAACGTCTCTCTGCGGACGGCTACATAGTCGTTTTCACCGTCGACCATAACTATCGGCGGCCGCGGCACGGCGTTATAATTTGACGACATCGAGTAGTTGTAAGCCCCTGTGGTAAGCACGGCGAGCGTGTCTCCCTTCTCGGGCGTCGGGAGCTTTACGTTCTCCTGGATCATGTCGCCGCTTTCGCAGCATCTGCCCCCTATCGTATACTCAAGCTCTCCGGCCTTGTCGGCCTTATTTGCAAGCATAACGGTGTAAGACGACCTGTACAGCGCATATCTGGGATTGTCGGTCATTCCCCCGTCTATCAGAACATAATTTTTATACTCCGGGATATTTTTCACGGCCTGCACCGTATACAGCGTCATGCCGGCGTTTGCGACTATGCTCCTGCCCGGCTCGACTATAACGCACGGCATCGGCACATCGTATTTTTCGCAAGCACTTTTAATATGCTCCGACACTTTTCTAAGCTCGTCCGCTATATCGACATGCGGATCGGATTCCGTATACCTGACACCGTATCCGCCGCCGAGGTTTACAATTCCCGCAGTATATCCGAGCTTTTCGCGCATCCGAGCCACAAACTCTATCATGATATCCGCTTCGTCGTAAAACACGGTGCTCTCAAACACCTGCGAACCTACATGGGCGTGGTATCCGCATACCTCGATATTCTCCTTCGACAGGGCGGCCTTTAAGAATTCCTCCGCCTGTCCCGTGGCGATCGCAACGCCGAATTTTGAGTCGACCTTGCCCGTTGACACCGCGGCAAAGGTATGCGGGTCGATACCCGGCGTGAGGCGCAGTATCGCCTTTTGCTTTACACTGTGCCTCCCGGCAATGTCATTCACAGCGTCGAGCTCTTCCGGGTTATCTATGACGAAATATCCGATACCGCACTCGACCGCGTATTCGATCTCGCTTTCCGGCTTGCTGTTGCCGTGGAAAAATATCTTCTCCATAGGGAAGTTTGCCTTTTTTGCTATGTACAGCTCCCCGGCTGATACAACGTCGGCGCCCATCCCCTCTTCGGCGACTATCTCGTATATCCGCTTGCAGGAGAGCGCTTTGCTCGCATACAGCGGAATCGCTTTCTCAAAATGCTCCGCCATCGCATTTACATACGTCCTGCAGTTTGCGCGCAGTTTCGCCTCATCCATAAGATACAGGGGCGTACCGTATTTCTCTGCGAGTTTGACGGTGTCGCGTCCCGCAAATTGCAGACGTCCGTTTTTTACAGTCGTGTTCTCATATAGCATAGCTTCTCCCTCTTTTCCTGTTATTTATATTTTAAATACTACCATTTAAGCGGGCAAAAGCACAACAGCAATTTATAATTTTTGATATTTTCGGCATTGCGCACAAGTTTCCTTCGTTTTTTCGGCGAAAAACGCGCATTTTTGCATTATTCATCTCTGTTCCCGATAAAATTTTCTCTTTTTTGCCGTCTCCGTGTTGACAATCACCTGCTCTGAGTCAATAATAATATTGTCTGTTATACCTAACCGATCAAATATTGGAGGGCCGTGAATGAATCCTATTTTATGGGTAATAATCGTAACCCTTATCGCCGGCGTCGGCGGTACAGGGCTTGGCGGTGTTATCGCCGCCGTGATACGCCGAGACTCAAGCAGGATCGTCAGTCTCCTGCTCAGCTTCGCCGGCGGCGTGATGATAAGCATCGTCTGTCTTGATCTGATTCAAGAGGCGATGGAATCTGTCGGAAGCGGTGCGTCCGCGCTTGCCACCGTCATTGGCGGAACGCTTGTCGGATATATTGTAATCTACTTCTTAAATTACATAATCGACAAACACACAAACCCCGAGGTCGAACATATCGACGAGGAGCACCCCGCCACCGCCGACGGGCTTGACGAGCTTATACACAGTGACCACTACCAGTATCACAAGACCACAAACTCCGCGTATCAGCTTTTTGTAGCCGGACTTGTCATGGCATTTGCAATCGCGCTGCACAATCTGCCGGAGGGCATGGTCATCGGCGCATCTTACGCGGCCGGGCAGGGCACATCTGACATAAGCGGCTCTGTTGCGCTCGCCGTCGTCATCGGTCTGCACAACATACCAGAGGGCATGGCGGTCTCCGTCCCTCTGATTGCCGGCGGTATGAAAAAGCTCAGGGCGGTATCCGTAACGGCGCTAAGCGGTGCTCCGACGATCATCGGCGCGCTTTTAGGCTATTATCTCGGTACTCTAAACCCCGTTGCGCTCGCACTCGCACTGAGTTTTGCAAGCGGTGCCATGCTGTACGTCGTATTGGGCGAGCTGTTTCCTGAGGCCATACTAATGTGGCGCTCTAAAATGCCCGCGTTTGCCGCTCTTATCGGCATAATCGTCGGCATGGTCATCATATACGCATAAATCTCGGAAAACTTTGTCAGCTTAGAAAAAAGCTTAAGGCCGTACCATGGCAGCCTATGGCACGGCCTTTGTTATCATACGGCTTCTCAGCCGGTTTTTTCGATTGTAAATTCACAGCGGTAATATTTTTCTGCGCCGTTTTCCTCGTCGGCGGCAACAGCAAAGTTTCCAACCTTGTGATACCCGCTGTATTCAATGTCAAAC
>CALXCR010000027.1 GCA_944386855.1 uncultured Oscillospiraceae bacterium | reverse complement strand
TAGGCGGCGCGCTGTGCGGTTACATAGAGGAGCTCGGCTACAGCGCGGTCATGCCGGTCCTGGACGAGCGATTCCGCGGCTACCGCTATGTGGAACGGAGAGGCGACAGGCACTATATGTCGGCGTGGTCGGAGCGCCACGCGGCGTATATTGCGGGCCTCGGTACGTTTTCACTCACCCGCGGGCTTATAACGCGGCGCGGCGTCGCCGGACGGTTCGGGAGCGTGATAACGGATCTGGAGCTTGAGCCGGATATACGCGGATACAGCGGCCTTTACGACTACTGCACGATGTGCGGCGCGTGTGTTAAAAGATGCCCGGCGGGAGCTATAACGCTTGATGGCGGGAAGAGAAACGAGATATGCGCCCCGTTTGTGGATAAGCTGTGCGCCGGATTCGAGCCGCGAAATTCCTGCGGCAAATGCCAGGTCGGCGTCCCGTGCGAAAAGCGTATACCGAAAAGGTAGAAGCACGGCGCTCATACGGCGTGAAAACTATATAAAAGCAAAAGGCGCGCGGGCGGCAGCCGCGCGCCTTTTGCGTGCTGCGATTCTGCGTGCGCGGCCGGAAAGATGCGGCCGCTTTTTTAAGCGAATGCGTGGATATTTTTCGCGCTTCTATGGCCGTTGTCGCTTAAGGGCGGCGGGGATATCTCCCTGCCGCGTTTTTTTGTTTACAAAATCACTGTATAACTAGGTCGAAAAAAGAAATATAATCGGCATATGGCTTTAGTCCTGCTTTAGTGCGTGCTGGTATAATAGACGCGACGCGTAAATACATGATAAGGAGATGAGCTTATGCGCTTGCTTATAGCGGAGGACGACCCGAAATTACTGAAGTCGCTTGTACATATATTTGAAGCGAATAAATTTGCGGCGGACGGCGTTTCAAACGGCGAGGACGCCTTTGAATACGCGCTGTCCGGCGAGTACGACAGGCTTGTGCTGGATATAATGATGCCCGCGCTCGACGGGCTTGAGGTCGTAAGACGGCTGCGCGGGGCGGGCGTCACGACGCCGGCATTGTTCCTGACTGCCCGCACCGAGGTGTCGCAGCGCGTCGAGGGGCTTGACGCCGGTGCGGATGACTATCTGCCAAAGCCGTTTTCAGTGTCGGAACTGCTCGCGCGCGTTCGCGCTATGCTGCGCAGGAAGGACAACTACATCCCCGATCTGCTTGTTTTTAACGGGCTGACGTTAAACCGCGCTACATACGAGTTGAGCTATGACGGCGAGTCGCGGATGTTAAGCGGAAAAGAGTTTCAGATAGCGGAGATGCTTATGCAGCAGCCGCACGGGATAATTTCCGCCGACAGATTCATTATCCATATATGGGGCTGGAATACGGACGTTGATACAAGTGTCATATGGGTACATATCTCAAACCTGCGCAAGAAGCTTTCAGCGATCGGCGCACTGGCGGAGATACAGTTTGTACGCGGCGCTGGGTATATGTTAGAGGAGAAGAGATGATCTACAGGCTGCGGAAAAAGTTTATCGTGATCACGGCAACCACGGTAAGTGTCGTCTTTGCGCTGATTTTCAGCGCAGTATGCTTTGCAAGTGCCGCGCAGCTCAACCGCACGATGGACATGCTTACTGACGCAATCTCGACTAACGACGGAATTTTTCCCGAATACGACGAGGCGGACGGTGCGCAGGACTCGCACTGGTATCCCGAGGCGGGTGTTATCACGCCGGAAACGCGTTTCAGTACGCGCTTTTTTACGGTGATCGCGGATGAAAACGGAGAGTTTTACAGCATAAATACAGAGCAGATATCGTCTGTTACCTACGATGAGGCTATGGAGTATGCGCGGAACGCGCTTGAAAATGACGCCGAGAGGGGATGGCTGGGCGACTATCGATATAAGATATGCGCTACAGACTACGGGTGGCTGCTGGTATTTGTAAACGGGGAGATGAACAAAGGCATGGCGGTCCGCATGATGCTGACAGTGCTGCTAGTCATGACTGCCAGTGTTGCCGTTATATTGCTTTTAATTGTTCTCATCTCGAAAAAGGCCGTAAAGCCAGTCGCGGAGAGCTACGAAAAGCAGAGGCAGTTTGTGACCGATGCGAATCACGAGCTGAAGACTCCGCTCACACTGATACTGTCAAACGTCGATATCGTGGAGTCAGAGATAGGTCAAAACGAGTGGCTCGATGATATCCGAAGCGAGGGGGAGCGGATGGCCTCGCTTATAAACCAGCTCGTAACGCTGTCGCGTATGGATGAGAATAGTGAAACTTTTATCGCTTCAGAATTCGACTTCAGCGTGATGACGGCTGACGCAGTTTCGGAGTTTGAGGGGCTTGCGGCCGAAAGGTGTAAAAGCATAACGGCGGACATCGAGGCGGGGATACATATAAGCGGGGACGAGGGGCAGCTTCTCCGTCTTGTGTACATCCTCCTCGACAACGCGGTAAAATATTGTGACGCGGGCGGCGATATCGCTGTCGTGCTCAGGAAAAAGGGCAGAAATACGGTTGTAACGGTGGAAAACACATACTGCGGCGTGGACGATCTGGAGCTTGACAGGCTTTTTGACAGGTTTTACAGGGCGGACAAGGCAAGAACGTTTACGGGCAGCTTCGGCGTGGGGCTATCCGTGGCGAGCGGCATAGTAAAAAACCACCGGGGGAGCATTTATGCGTATAAAAAGGACGAGCGGCACATAGGCTTCAGGGTGACGCTGAAATAAACGGCCGGAGCAGACGGTGCGGGAAGCGGTATATCCTCATTCTGCGCCGCGTTTCCGCTTTTGCAGTTCATAATTTCTTCTTTTGCCTTTTACAGTTTATTAACTCCGACTTTAGTCCCGCTTTAGCCGCGGAGGCTACAATAAAGCCATCGGAACGGTGGTTTCGAAATAAATTATCGGAGGTTAATAAAATGACAACGAAACGGAAAACAAGCTTTTTGGCTCTTGTATTGGCAATGGCAGTTTTGTGCATGGGCTTAATGAGCGGATGCTCGGACAGTTCGGAGGACGCTGACTCCGACACGGAGGATACCTCCGCCGAAACCAGCTCGTCCACGACAGAGGAAGATGCGGCGGAGGTCGAGGAGGATGTGATAGGCGAGGTTACATATATAGGCGCATCTTCATATTTTTTGATCGATGTTTATACTTCTGCCGAGGAGATTGAGGACTATGCCGCGGTCAACGTCGCCGACTTGACGGAGGAAGGCTCGACTGACTACATCTACGTCGATAACGACACCGAGTATTATATCGCCGAGTCGGGCTCACTCGTATCGGCGGAGATGGACGACGTTACTGTTGGTTCGATCATCGCGGGCACTACCTCCGATGACGGCGTATTACAGGTTATCATCCTGTCAGCGGGAAGCGCTGAAGCCATAGACGCCGACGTCGTAGAGGTTACTGACATCGGCGACGACGGTGTGATATCATTCGACCTGTACGCGCTGACGGAAGAGGCATCCGAATATGAGATAACAGATGCTGCGGCCGTAGAGCTGTCAAATTACGAGGTATCGGCAGACAGCGGTGAATATACGGTAATGTCGACAGATATCATAAGCGTAAGCGACGGCGTTACGGCGACGGAGACTGACTCGTCGGAGATTGCGGTCGGAGACATGCTTGTCATATACGAGGACGCGGATACCGGATACACCGCCATTGTGATCTATCATGAGTAAGCCAAATCCTGCAGAAGAAATGCACAGGCATCGGAAAACCGATGCCTGTGCATTTTTGTAAGTTTAAAGGGTAAAAACACAATCGGAATACTCATGTGTATTTACTGAGGTGAACGCGTAACAGCCGGAATCGTCTGGACTGTCAGTTTACGCGGATGATGCACCGCGCCGTGACGCCCTCGACCGTAACGGTGAGCTCTGCTTCACCCTCACCGACTGCCGTCAATACACCGCTCTGCGTGACTGTGAAAACATTATCATCACTGCTTGCCCATGTAGCCGTCATGTCGTCCGATGCCGGCGTCGTAGAGAAACCAAGCTGAAGCACCTCGTCCATCTGCATGGTTATGTCATCGCGCGGATCATTTAAATAAGTGATCGTAACGGACTGTATGCCGGTGGGCGCTTCGGACGAAGAGCCGCTTTCGGATGACGTGCCGCCATCGTCGGAGGACGAAGTGCCGGCGGAAGAGTTTTCACCGGACGAGCCGCTGTCGGACGGCGTATCACCCGTATTGTCTGTGCTGCCCGTATTACTTGTGTCATCCGTTACGGAGGAATCGCTTACCGGAGATGATGACGAACCGGAAGAATCCGGCGTATCGCTGCCACGGTCGGAAACAGCGAGGACTATGACTGCAACCACAAGAAGTATGAAAAGCAGTGCGGAGATAATAAGCTTAAGCGTTTTATTGTCACCGGGCGTGATACGTTTGCCTTTTTTATGCCGTCTGGCGCCGCAATGGGGGCATCTGGTCAGTAGACCGGAATAGCGGCGGTCACATCTGCTGCATTTTACATCTGGAATCAGAGCCATATTATCCCCTCCATACGATATATTAAACCGGCGTCCTGCGCCGTCAAAATCGATTAAACGTACAAGTAAATTTTACAACAATAAACATATTTCGTCAATGAGAGAATTGCTCCCGAAAGATAAAATTTTTCTTAAGATTGACGAAAAGATGAAAACGGGCTGTAAAAGCGGGACGAAAGAATTTTATTTAGGACATGGTTGCAGGAGCATCCGGAAAATTCACAGACAGCAAAAGACTGTTTTGCCGCAGGAGTGTGTCGGTTTAAAATTTACTGCAAACAAAAACGTGCAACTTTGTTGACGGCCTGAAAGTCAGCCGATATTATAAAAATTAGAAAAGATACCGGAGCGATCGGCCGGCGCGTTTAAAAGACGCCGGGCGGACGTGACCCGGGTCTTTTTGCATTTATCGCAGGGAGGAGGGATACGCTTGAACGATACTTACGAATCGCTCCTGGAGGCTGTGTTCGCGGAGGATAGCGGGGCTAAGCGGAAAAGCAAGGCCCGCGCCAAGGGGAAGACGCTTCAAAAAACGCAGAGCGAGATTTTAAAGGCGATGCTCGCGCTTGAGACGGACGATGATGAGCAGAAAAAAACGCTTGAATCTCTCGGCGTAGAGCCGAACTACGCCGGGCAGATAAATTTGAACGTCGTCCGGCAGGCGGCAGGCGGGGACATGGAAGCGATCAGGTACATCAGGGACACGATAGGCGAAAAACCGAGAAACGGTTTTGATATCGGAAACCTCGATGATAAGCCGTTTGAAACGATCGACCTTACGTCGCTCACTGACAGTCAGCTCAAGGCGCTTGCGGCGAAAAAGTGGCGCGGCGGGACGTGAGAGAACAGTTTGAGGCCGTAATGGCCGAGCTTGCCGCGCGCGAGCTCGCCAGAACAAGCTTTGCGGAGTATTTGCCGCTGGTACACGGCGGCGAGTGGATTCGGACGCGTATGAGCGAGTATCTCGCGGGAGAGCTCCAGCGCTTTACGGAGGAGCAGTCTCCGAACGCATACGACATACTCATCATCGAGACGCCGCCGCAGCACGGAAAGTCGATGACGGTGACGGAGACGTTTCCGAGCTGGTACATCGGCCGCCATCCGACGCACAAGGTGATAATCGGGAGCTATAATGACGAGTCAGCCCGGCGTTTCTGCAGGAGAAACAGGGATAAAGTAAAAAAATACGGAAAACAGCTCTTTGATATTGAACTTGGCGACGTGAGCAAGACGAACGAATTTGAGCTCGCCGGCGGTGCGGGCAGGCTTATAAGCCGCGGCATCATGGGAGGCGTCACGGGAAACCCCGCAAACCTCATTCTGCTCGACGACCCTATAAAAAACAGGCGCGAGGCCGACTCCGAGACGATGCGCGAGACTCTTTGGGAGGAGTGGCTGTCATCCTTTAAATCGCGCCTTGCGGCCAAAGCCAAGGTGATACTTATCATGACGCCGTGGCACGAAGACGACCTCCGCGCAAGGATCATCAGGACGGAGAAAAACGTCCGGAGAATCCGTCTGCCCGTAGAGGCCGAGGAAAACGACCCGATGGGCAGAAAGAAAGGCGAGCCGCTCTGCCCGGAGCTGGGGAAGGATGTAAAGTGGTTACGCGAATACAAAACATCGTATTTAAGCGACCCGGGCGGAGGGGCAAGAGCATGGTCGGCGCTTTATCAGTGCGATCCGAGGGTGGAGGACGGCAATATCGTAAAGCGGGAATGGTGGAAGTATTACGACCCAAAAGAGACGCGCGATTTTGCCGTACAGGTGATCTCGCTCGATGCTGCGTTCAAGGACGGCGCGAAAAACGACTTCGTTGCGATAACCGTATGGGGGAAACGGGGAAATTCATATTATCTGAGATACTGTCTGAACCGGCATCTCGATTTTCCGAAGACCTGCGCCGCGGTCCGCACGGTGAGGGCTTTGTACCCGGAGGCCGGGGCGGTGCTTATCGAGGATAAGGCAAACGGCTCCGCCGTCATACAGACGCTCCAGCACGAGATGTTCTGCATCCCCGTCGACCCCATGGGCGGCAAGGTGTCGAGAGTCCACGCCGTATCGCCTGCGATAGAATCAGGCCATGTATACCTTCCGGCGGGCGAGCCGTGGGTTGCAGATTATGTAAACCAATGGACCTCATTTCCGAACGGCTCGCACGACGATATGGTAGACTCGTCCACTCAGGCGCTGTCGTATCTGTTCCGCATGAGCGGGGATACGGACATAAAGCGGGAAATACTCAGCGGCGAGGAGATACTGCTCGATTCGGAGACGCTCTACAACATCTACAACTGAAAGAGAGGAATAAAAATGTATGAGGTAATACTTGCAATATCGGGCGCGTTTTGCACTATAGCCGCATTCGCGGCCGGATTTTTTGCCGGCAAGGGCAAAAAGGACGGCGTCACACCGCTTTCAAGACAGGAAAAAGAGCGGCTGCAGCGTGAAAGACGGCGTCTTGAGGAGGAACAGGCGGCGTTTTCAATGCTCATAGGCTATAACAAAGACGTTGCCTACGGAAACGGCGACGCCCTTGACGGTTATTTTAAGTAACAGGTAAGGAGTGAACATATTGGGGAAAAACGGCATGACAAAGGTCTGGGAATACTATGAAAAAGGGAGAACATACAACAACAGGCTCTCTCCGAACCAGTACAGGCTCGTAAACTCAAATATCGAATTTTTTGTCGGCAACCAGTGGCTGCATCTGCCTGAGACGCCGGCGATGGCGCGGCTTCCCAAGCCGGTTTTCAACATTATAAAGCGGGTCGCGAGCCTTTTTATCGCGTCGCTTACGACGTCGGCTGTGACGATAAATTTCGAGCCGCTGGGCCATTTTGACGGGACTGAAAACAGCGGCTATGAGGCGGCCGGCTGTGCGACGACCGAGGTGAGGAATCTGTTTGAAAAATTCAAAATGGACTACCGCATAAGGGACGCGCTTTTCGACGGTGCGCAGACAGGCGATTACTGCGCGCATTTTTACTGGAATCCCGAGGCTGAGCCGTACGGCGGGATGCTCGGCAGGACGAAGGGCGAGATATGTATGGAACTCGTGGACGGCATAAACGTGATGTTCGGCAATCCGAACACGCACGAGACGGAAAAGCAGCCGTACATACTGATCGTCGGCCGCGACACGGTCGAAAACCTCCGCCGCGAGGCAAAAATGTACCGCGCGGGGTTAGGCGGCACTCAGAGCGCCGGGGAAGGTATAAGAAGCGACGGCGATACGTCGAATATGGCGGGGCAGGGCGGAAAGATAGAGATAGAGGGCGACGACAAAACAGGAAAGGCCCTGTACTGCTACTGCTATATGAAGAAAACGCGCAAAGAGCCACAAATTGACCCAAAAACGGGAGAGCCGGTCATGGAGACCGTGCGAGACCGCCGCGGCAGACCCGTGCCGCAGCTTGACAGAGCGGGAAAGCCCATAAAGGACTTTTACGGGAATCCCGTGTATAAAACGCGGCCGGCGGTAAAGGACGTAACTACGGTATATGTGACAAAAGCGACGAAGGACTGCGTGATCTTTGAGGATATAGACACCGGACTTTCGCGCTATCCGATAGCGTGGGGAAACTGGGAGCGCCAGAAAAACCAGTATCACGGTAGGGCGCTCGTAACGGGCATGATACCGAACCAGATATTTATAAATACGATGTTTGCTATGGTCATGCGCCATTTACAGCTTCTCGGTTTCCCGAAAACGGTTTACAATGCCGATCTGATCGGCCAGTGGTCGAGTGAGGTGGGACAGGCTATCGGTGTGCGCAATATGCAGCCGGGGCAGAGCGTCGGCGACGTCGCCGTAAATCTCCAGCCGGCAGACATGTCAAACCAGATCATCGCGGCGATAGATAAGGCGATGGCCTATACGAAAGACTGCCTCGGCGCTACCGACGCGCAGCTGGGTTCTGTAAATATGAACAACACATCGGCGCTGATGGTGCTGCAGTCAACGGCGGAGATACCGCTTGAAAACATAAGGGCCAATCTGCACGAGTGGGTCGAGGATATAGGCGCGATACTGCTCGATATGATGGGCACATACTACGGCGCAAGACCCGTTATGCGAAAGCGCACTTTTACAGTGCCTGTTTTGGGCGCGGACGGACTGCCCGTGATAGACGGCGATACGGGGCTTGTCGCGACTCGTACTGAGGAGAAAACGGTCATGGAGCGGTTCGATTTTTCGATATTTAAAAATCTGTGGCTTGCGGTCGGCGCCGACGTCGGCGCGACGACGTATTATTCCGAGATCGCGATGCTCCAGACGCTCGACAACCTGCGCGCAGAAGGGACGATAGACATAATCGAATATCTCGAGCGCGTGCCGGAAAAGCTCATCCCGCGCAAGGCTGAGCTTATTGACGAACTGAAACAAAAGGCGGTGCAGGGCGAGGCCATGGAAAACGAGTCAAAACCCTTGCGCAGTACAGGCGGCATATCCGAGGGACTTACGTCGCAGACATACGACAATGTACCAAAGGCGACAAGAGAGATACTCAGGAAAAAACTTGGCTTATAAAGCGGAAAGGCGGAGAAAAATGATAGAGATGGAAGCAAACGAGATAATTGAAGAGATGAATACTGTAAGCTTCAAGGAAGCGGCGGCGACGGTGGAAACAACGTCTCACGAGGACGCGGAGGCTGATGACGGCGCGGAGGAAACTCTTGAATCTCTGCCGGACGCGCCGGAGGATGATACGAGGGATTACGGGGGAGAGGTGAAAAAGCTTCTTGAATACTGCCCGGAGCTTAAGGGGCAGCAGATCCCGGATGAGGTGATCGCCGAATTTACAAAGGGGCGCGATCTCGTCCAGTCGTACAGAGATTACGAGAGGCGCAGCTATATAAAGCAGTACGGCGACAACACGAAAACGGAGCGCGAGAAATATGAGATGCTCCATAACGCCGAGACCGCCATGAGAGCGCCGGTTCGCGGCGTTTACGGCGGCGGCGCGACAGACACATCACCGTCAGATGATTTCCTCGCCGGATTTAATGCGGACAACTGGTGAGGGCATTTGAAATATATTTTTGATTTGAAAGGAATGATTTAAATGGCAGGCGGAACCAATCTGGCAAAACGCTATGCAAAGCAGGTCGACGAGAGATTTTATCAGGATTCTCAGGCGTCGCTTGCGCTCAATAACGACTACGAATTCACGGGGGTAGACACGGTAAACGTGTACTCGATCCAGAATGTGCCGATGAAAGACTACCAGAGGACAGGCACTTCCCGCTACGGTACGCCGGACGACCTGACAAGGACGATCCAGACGCTGAAGCTGACTAAGGACAGGGCTTTTACGTTTATCATCGACAAGGGGGACAAGATCCAGTCCGAGATGGTCTCCGACGCGGGTAAGGCGCTCTCGCGCCAGATACGCGAGGTGTGGGTACCGGAATACGACACGAACGTGTTTGCAAAGCTCGCCGCCGTAGCGACGTCGCGCGGCAATTACAGCACCGAGGCCATAACAAAGACGAACGCATACGAGAGCTTCCTGAAAGGGCAGGAGACGCTCGGCAACAAAAACGTGCCCGACAAGGGCAGAGTAGCGTTCTGCTCATACGCGTTTGCAAATCTCCTGATGCAGGACGGCGCGTTTATGAAGTATTCCGACAGTTCTCAGGATATGACGGTACGCGGCGTCCTCGGCGAGGTCGACGGCTGCAAAATAGTGCGTGTCGCATCCGGCAGGCTTCCCGCGGGGTGTGCGTTTATCCTCGCGCATCCGCAGGCGGCGACGGCGCCCAAACAGCTTGAGGATTACAGGATTCACGACAACCCGCCGGGTATATCGGGCTGGCTTTGTGAGGGGCGCGTCATATACGACGTTTTTGTGCTGAACGAAAAAGCCGACGGCATCTATTACCACGGCTCGCAGGCAGTTCTGAAAGTGCTCACCGTACAGACGGCGGCAACATCGGACGGCAAATCCTCAGTCATGGTTATACCCGGCACGCTTGAGAGCAGCACAAATAAGTGGTATTACGACACGGCAGCCTCGTACGCGGCGCTTGAGAGCGTTACATACGATACCGCGATCACAGTCGCAAACTGGACGCAGCTTACGTCTAACGGCGTAGAGATCACCCCGGGTGAGACCGACACCGTAGTACGGGTAATCGAGGTGACGTCCGACAACAAGCCGATCGCCTGCGGCGATGCAATACTGAATATCGGCTGACAGGCAAAATGCCCGTATTATGCGGGCGAAACATAACAAGACTTCGATCCATGGCGAAAAGCGCCATGGATCGAACCGTAAACAGGAGCGGAGATGATGAAATGACTTACGGATGGATAAAAAAGTACGTTTTGCAACTTATAAACAGATATTCGCTTTCAGGCGAGACGATAGACGAGACGTACAACGATCAGAAAGACTATTTAAACAGGATACCGGCGCTCGTAAACGACGCCGTGATGTATATAGCGACGGCGGTGCGCCGTATACCGACATGTGTAAGACTCGACGGTCTGGAGCATACGGCGCTTGGAGATTACGACGTATATACGCTCCCGCAGGACTGCTATCAGGTGAAAAACGGCATTTTATACAGTGCCGGAGGAAAGCTCGAGCGCATGGATATAGCGCGGTTCATAGGCGACGGCAGGATCGCCGTCGCAAAAGGGCTCGACGACGGGCTGCTTGAGTATTACAGATACCCGAATCTGCTAGGCGACGACCCGAGCGACGACGAGACGCTCGACAATTCGTCGCACACGCATACCGCCGTCGCGTTTTATGCCGCCGCACACCTCATGCTCGACGATAACGAGTTCGGATACACGGCGCTGCACAACGAGTTTGAGACAAGGATAGCCCGTCTTTACGATACGAGTGCGGCGGAGACAAGTTCGCAGCGCAGCATTTATGCCGCTGGGATATAGGCGGTGCATCCATGAGCTTAAATAAAGCGAAGCAGGCTGCGCTCCCGAGTGCGCGCCCCAAAAAGACGGTAAAGCTCGAAAAGCTCTCCGGGGGACTCAACATATGCGACCTGGAATACCACCTTCCGGCGGATCAGTCGCCCGATATGCTGAATCTATGGTGGGACAGCGGCGCGCTCTGCTGCCGCGACGGCCAGGTGTGGCTGAGCTCTGCCGCGACGAGGGGTACGGGATATGCAGCATATTCGGAGCTGTTTTTCGGATATATGTTCTTCCATGCCGGCACGAATATATGGTACGCCGACCCATACGCGGAGACGGTGACGCCGGTAAGCATTAAAAGCGGAGTGCCGCAGATAAAGGGGACGTTTTTCAAATACCGCGGATGCCTGTATTACAAGACGGACGGCGCATATATAAAGATAAAACATACCGGAAATGCACAGAGTCTTTTTTCCGTGGAGACGATAACTCCGTTTGTGCCGACTATAATGCGCAGGACAGATCCGACGACATACACGGGAGACGAATATCAGCCGGAAAACAGGCTGACGGGGCAGAAAAAGGTGCTGTATAACGCCGGCTACAGAGTTGACAGCACCGGAGCTAAGATCGGCACGCTGATATACCGCCTGCCGGAGAGGTCGGTGTCAAGCGTGGACGCCGTTACCGTCGACGGGGAGGCGCAGAGCGTGGGCACTGACTACAATGTGAATCTCACGGCGGGACTCGTCACGTTCATGACGTCTCCGTTTGACACGGTCGGCATCGACGATATGGAAAACGCCGTTGAAATAACGTACACAAAGACAAATTCAGACGCGTATGACTCGATAATGGAGTGTACGTGCGCCTCGACTTATTCTGTAGGAGACGTGTCATGCATCGTTATGGGCGGCGGAGAGACTAACAAGGCCGCGTATTTCTGGAGCGGTATCGACGACCCTGAAGGCGACAGCTATTTCCCGTACGATCAGACGACAGTTGTCGATACGGCCGATGCGATAACGGCCTTCGGCAAGCAGCAGGGGCTTCTCATCGTGTTCAGGGAGAATTCGATAGGCAAGTCGGAGGGGGCGATAAAAGAGGAGAACGGCCGCCGTAAGATAACGCTCGACTATGTGACGATAAACGCAAAGATCGGCTGCGATATGCCGGATTCAGTACAGCTTATTGAAAACAATCTCGTGTTCTGCAGCAGACGCCGCGGAGTTTACCATATATCAAATACGTCAACGGCGAGGGAAAACAGCATTCTGCACATAAGCCGGAACATAGACGGCGGAAGCCGCAAAAGAGGGCTTTTAAGCGATCTTGCTGCGGCCGGAGACGCCGTGAGCTCGCATGACGACGGGCGGCGCTACTGGCTGACTGCAAACGGCAGCACATATGTGTGGGATCATTCCATAAGCGACAGCAATTCGCCGAGCTGGTTCAAGCTCGACGGGATAAACGCCGCGGCGTACATATCGGACGGAGGACAGACGTTTCATATGGACGCGTCCGGCAGGCTCACGAAATTTGAGCGCTGTTTTTACGACTACGATCCCGATACGGCGATAGAAAAGCGATACCGCTTTGCCGTACAGAACTTTGACACATATTATCAGCTCAAAGACATGGAGGATGCGGTGATAGCGCTGCGGCCCGATACGGAATCGGTCGTAAGCCTCAAATATATAACCGATATCGGAGAACGCACCGACAAAACGCCGCTTGTCGCGTCGACGTGGAAACTTGCGCCGCGTGATCTCGAAAGCCGGTTTTTGGGAGTGTACCGTTTTGCGGCCATATTTAAAAGGAGACCGTACTGCAAGCATATACGTCATTTTACGATAGAGCTTGAAAACAGCAGGGCTGGAGAAAATATGTCCATAATTTCAGCCGAGGTCATATACAGGCTGAGAAATAACGAGAGATAGAAAGGAGAGGTATAATGGCTCTTTCCAAACTGGAATTTACTAAAAGCTGGAAAAACAAGTCCGATTTTCCGACGTATGAGGCGGACGAAACACAGGTCAGAGACGATATGCAGCTTCTGCATGACGAGACGAAGACCTTTATAAACAATATGATAGACTCTCTCGATGCGGCGCAGATACCGATGGACGCGGCGGATGCGGCGGGCGGGACGATAAAAAGCGCGATCGAGTCGGCCGTAGAGCGCGACAGCGGCGTAAATCCAAATATACTGTATAACTGGGATTTTGCGAATCCCGTCAACCAGAGAGGGAACACGAGTTACGGAGCTGTCAGTTACTGTCTGGACGGATGGTACTTCAACCCGATCAGCGACGATTTGGGCACGCTTACCATAAACGACGGTTACATAAGCCTTACAGGGGTTTTCCCGACAACGCTTCAGCAGATATTCGAAAAAGCGCTCCCAAACGGTACATACACCATAAGTGCGGTCTTGAGAGGGACGGGCAGCGGGACGATAGGTATCGGCAAATACGATCCGGCGACGCACGGCACGCATTACGGCTCGCTGTCGTTTGAGGATATAGGCAGCGACTGGACGCTTATCTCTGAGACGTTCATATACGATCCGCTTGAGACTGCGAAATACCCCGCCAATACGGCGATAATCGGCTTTTCACCGGGGGCGGCGTACGACATAAAGTGCATAAAGCTTGAAAAAGGCGAAAAGTCTACTCTGCACCTAGAGCCCCCTGCGAGGTACACGGATGAACTCTTAAAATGTCAGCGGTATTACCTTCCGCTCGCGGAGGATGCGATCCCCGCTAGCGGTTATGTAAAAAGCACGACACAGGCGAGAGTACTGATCCCGACGCCGGTTCAGATGAAAACAGACGCCCAGCTCGCAATAACAAATTATGGCACTGTATACGCCTCGGGCAAAAGCGGCATCGTTCCGACGGCTGCGACGCTTGTGAGTGCGGGTGCGACGGGTTTGTGCGTAGATCTGACGATATCCGGCGGCACGTCGGGCGATCCGATAGTGTGGTGTGGATTTGCCGGAGTCGTCTGCGCCGAGCAGATGTAGCGGTGAGATCATGACTGCGGAAATTGCCGTTATCATATCGGCACTGTCACTCGCTTTTGCGGTTTATCAGGGCACTGTGAATATGAGAAGGACGAGCAGAAAGGACACAAAGGAGGATTCGCTTCAGATCGCGACCGTGATGGTAAAGCTCGAGGATATAGATCAGGGCGTAAAAAGCATACGGATGGACATAAAAGACGTAAAAAGCGATATCCGGGAAAACAGAGAGAGGATCATAAAGGCGGAGGAGTCGATAAAGCAGGCTCACAGGAGGATAGACGAGATAAATAAGGAGGCAAAACAGTGAAGCAAAGTACAAAGGAATGTTTAAAACGGACGCTGAGAACGGCATTTCAGGCGTTCATCGGATCGCTGGCGGCGCAGATAACGTCAAACGGCATAGCCGATTTCGAGACTTTTCGCGCGCTGTCGGTGTCGATAGTCACAACGGCGGTTGCGGCGGCGATTGCCGCCGTCATGAACCTGCCGCGATCGGAGGCGGAGTGATGACGGGAAAAGAATTTGCGTCTGCGATGAAGGAAACAGCCGAACATTACAGGACCGCGTATATGCTCGGCACATGGGGATGGCCGGTGACGGAATCGAACATCGGCCGAGCACTGTCGTCATACGCGGGCAACGCGCGTTTTGAAAAGGCCGCGCGCGAGACCGGCGGCAGCGGCTTTATGTTCGATTGCTGCGGACTTGTAAAAGGCATTCTCTGGGGCTGGCAGGGTGACGCAACAAAAGTATACGGCGGCGCCGGCTACGCGGTAAACGGCGTGCCCGACGTAAATGAGGACGGCCTTTTAAACTGCTGTACGGATGTATCCGGGAGTCTTGACAGCATTGCGGAGGGCGAGTATCTATGGATGCTTGGCCATTGCGGCGTATATATAGGGGACGGACTCGCCGTAGAGGCGACGCCGGCGTTTTCCGGCGGCGTCGTGATAACAGCCGTAGGCAATATCGGCTCAAAAAGCGGATATCCGACACGGACATGGGAAAAACACGGAAAGCTTAAATTTATAGAATACGATGAGGAGGCGTCCGGCGTGACGAAAATAAAAGTAGAGCTTCAGGAGATATCAAAAGGCAGCAGCGGTGAGCAGGTGCGGTCACTGCAGCAGCTTCTCATAGCAAAGGGCTACTCATGCGGCAAAGCCGCCGACGACGGTGTTTTTGGGGATGACACGCATAATGCGGTCGTAAGCTTCCAAAAATATAATACGGCCTGCGGACCGGTCGACGGCATAGCGGGCGTAAAAACATGGAAAACCATTTTGGGTTAGAGGAGGAAATCATGGCGGACAGCGAAAGAAGGATTATAAACGGCGATACGGCGCAGGCCTCCGGCGTGGAACAGCTTCGCGGCATGGCGGAAGACAGGCGCATGAAACTCGCCGTAAGGGCGTCTGACGAGATCAGACGCCTTCGCGAGAGCGGAGAGTATGCCGCGGCCGACAATCTGCTCGATACGATGCAGTCGATGCTGCATGAGCTCAAGTCGCTTGAGAGCTGGGCGATAGAAAACAGGGAGACCATCGAAAAATTTGAGGAGAAGGCGGACGACTGGGAATCCTCGTGCGAGGATGCCATGAAAGACGTCTACGGGATCGCGCCGCCGCGTCCTATGGCGGAGGAGACGAGAAAGCTTCTTGAGTGGAGCGGCAGGACGCTTCTCGACGCCGGCGTCATGCCGTCGCCGGCTCAGCTCTCCGCAATGGGCGTGACGGAGTCGGAAGCGCAGATGAAGCTCACAGCACGGAAACTAAAAAGCGCGGAGGCAGACACCGGCAGAAAGCCGGAAATGCCCGGACGGCGCGATTGTGACATTATGTAAACCTTGACACCGCGTGCGATGTGACGTACAGATCCGGTACACATAGCGGGACTGTAAATTCCGGGTAGACGCCATACGTTAGCCCTGAAGGCCGTCAAACCGCGTTTTAACAGAAACAAACGCCGGAATGCTCACACATTCCGGCGTTTTTTCATAATTATAGATTAGACGAAAGCCCAAAGCTCACGGCAATGGCATTGTCGACCTTGTTCATCAGCTCGTCGTCAAGTTTGCCCATCCGTTCTTTAAGACGCTTTTTATCGATAGTCCTGATCTGCTCAAGGAGGACTACGGAATCCTTTGTAAGGCCAAAGCTTTTCGCCTCAAGTTCGATATGAGTCGGAAGACGGGCTTTGTTGATCTGCGAGGTGATGGCAGCCGCGATAACGGTTGGGCTGTGCCTGTTGCCGGTGTCGTTTTGCACGATAAGTACGGGGCGCATACCGCCCTGCTCACTGCCGACGACCGGACTTAGATCCGCGTAATAAATATCTCCGCGTTTGACTCCGTTTAACATACAGCTTCACTCTCCGACGAAGTATAGTTGCCGCAGTTACAACAAATTCGTTTATGTAACCGGACTACTATAATTCTTTCACAAAGCAAAACAAAATATACGAAATAATTAAAATATATCCTGCATATCCGTTGCGCCGTGCATGGGGCGTAAAACCGCCCTGACCTATAATATGCCGCGCGGCCTGTATATGTTAGAGAGCCACGAGGCATGTTCCGGGCGATAGAGGCCGTGTTTCAGATGTAAACGCGCGGTATGCGCTTTGATACGGCGCATAAAAGCTCATAATGTATAGTTCCGGCTTTTTCTGCGAGCTCCTCTGCGGAAATATTCTCGGCTTCGTCGCTTCCGAACACCGTGACAACGTCGCCGATCGCGACATCGCCGGCGTCCGTAACGTCTATCATGCACATATCCATGCAGATGTTTCCGACCTGCGGCACGCGCCGGCCGTTTACGAGCATATCAATCTTTCCCGACAGCACGCGGTGCAGCCCGTCAGCATAGCCGATGGGGACAACGGCAATTTTGCGCTTCGTCTCGGCCGTGTACTTTCTGCCGTAGCTTATGCTCCAGCCGGGTTCTGCCTCGCTTATATGTATGATGCGTGTTTTCAGCTGCATCGCGGGGCGGAGCGGTATATCGCGGTCATCGCCGGGATACAGGCCGTACAGCAGTATACCGGGACGCACCATATCGAGCTGCATGTTTCCGTGACTGCAAACGGCGCCGCTGTTTGAGCAGTGACGCACCTTAAATTTTATCCTGCTTTTGCGTTCAAGCTCGTCTATGCCGCTTATAAACGCTTCAAACTGCCTGTCCGTATAATCGGAAGAAATGACCTCCGATACGGCGAAATGCGTAAATATGCCTTCCGGTGAAAGCCCCGGGAGCTTTAGAACGCGTAGCGCGGAGTCAATATCGAATACGCCGCCGCGGCAGGTAAAGCCAAGCCTGCCCATACCTGTGTCCATTTTTATATGTATGCGCAGCTTTTTGTCGAGTTTCACGGCCAAGTCGGACATGAGACGCGCCGTCTCATAGTCGGAGACCGACTGTATAATATTGTTTTCTATCAGCGATTCGGTCGATCCCGGCGATGTGTATCCCAAAATGATTATCTCCGATGATATACCCGCTCGGCGGAGTTCAAGCGCCTCGCAGTCGGTCGCGACGGCGAGGTATTTGCAGCCGGCGCTCACAATTGCATGTGCCACGGGCACGGCGCCGTGTCCGTATGCGTCGGCTTTTACGACGCCGAGAAGTTCAACGCCGGAACTCAGGCGGCTTTTTATGGAAGCGTAGTTGTATTTTATATTCTCAAGGCTTATTTCGGCCCATGTCCTGTCTTTAGCAGTCATTGTTTTCTCCGTTCCGCCGTGTAGCGCGGCTCTATCTATATGTATTGTACACCGATGCCGTTTTAAGCATCGGTTTTTTATTGCTGTGTTGAGATGTTTTCAAAATCGCAGTTTATTACGACAAATCCGTTGTAAGCAAGCTCGGAGTGTACGGGAAGCAGCGACGCGCTGTCAAACCATGTGCGCAGCGTTACCTCGTCCGATACCGCTATCGTAGCGGCAGTGCAGTCGGTATCGCCGTATTTTTCCGATGAGCAGTCGGACACATACCCCTCGGTCCACTGCCTGAGCATGACCGGTATGGCGTCGACCGGCGAAAGCCCATCCTCATAAAGTTTCCCCGTATCTAAAGAGACGCCGTCGTACTCAAGCTTTATCCCGTCGTCAAACGACACATGTGCGCGCACGCCGGCGACGATGTCGGGCGATATGATTTCGATAACGCCGCTATCGCTCGTGCCGGAATATTTCAGAGTGTATTCAAACACGCGATCGCCGTAATCGGCGGTGACGGCCGCCCTGATCTCCATATTTCCGCATGACGATAAAAAGCCGCGTATTTCCTCCATGTTGGCTTTGGCCGAAACGGAGGAGCAGGAGCCGAGCGAAAGAGAAAAAAAGATTACGCAGAGTATCGAATAAAAACGCCTCATATATTGTCACCTCAACGCAAAATAATCATCACAAAAATATATGCGTGAGAGGACAGGTTTATCACAGCGCGTTGTAAATGGATGGTTTGCGGGAAAAGTCCAAAAACGGATTCTATATCAGACTATCGCATGACCTCCTGCAGCGCGTCTATCATATCCGACGGCGTCATGCAGTATTCGCCGAGCTTTGCGGCACAGGCGTCACCCGCGGCGCCGTGGATGCACACGGCGAGCGGGACTGCCTTTTTAAGCGGAAGTCCCTGACCGATAAGAGATGCGATGATGCCGGCGAGCACATCTCCGCTGCCGCCCTTTGCCATGCCGGGATTGCCGGTCGTGTTTATAAAGACTTCCCCGTCGGGGAATGCCGTTATTGTGCGGTGTCCCTTCAAAACGAGGATGCAGCCGTGCTTTTCGGCAAAGCCGCGAGCCGAGCCGATGCGGTCGCCCGACGACAGATCGCCGCCGAGCCGCGCAAACTCCCCGTCGTGGGGCGTCAGCACGATAGGACGGCTTGCTAAGGCGAGAATATCCATGTTTTTTGAGAGAGCGTTCAGTCCGTCGGCATCAATGACGAGCGGTACATTGCCCGTCGTGACGATCTCCCGAATGAGAGCCGTGATATCGGAGGACTGTCCGAGCCCCGGCCCTATAAGGCATACGTCACATTTCTCCATCCGCCGCATGATCTCTCCCGTGGCGTCGGAGGAAATGCGGCCGTCTGTATCGCATGGGAGCGGAAACGGCATCGCCTCGCGGCACTTTGCAGCCTCAATGCCGTATATCGCCTCCGGAACTCCGAGGAAAACAAGTCCAGCGCCGGAACGGACGGCGGCGTCGGACGAGAGGACCGGCGCGCCGGTGTAGCCGCGGCTGCCGGCGATGATGAGGAGCTTTCCGAAGTCACCCTTGTGCGCGTCGCGGGCGCGTTTGGGCATCGCGATATCATCTTTTAAAAACGCGCTTGTTTTGATATCGAGCCTGTCCGTAACCTCGGCGGGTATTCCGATATCCATAACGTGAACCCTGCCGCAGTAAAAGCATCCCGGTACGGTCATTTGCCCGGGTTTTGCCGCCGAAAACGTGACGGTGACATCGGCGCGGACGGCACTGCCCAGCACCCTGCCTGTGTCGGTCTCGACACCGCTCGGCATATCGGCCGCGACTACGGCCGCGCGGGAGGCGTTTATAATCTCGACGGCGCGCTTGGCGACACCTCGTATATCCGAGTTCAGCCCCGTGCCGAACATCCCGTCGATGATCACGGCGGATGACGCTATAAATGCGCGCTGCCTTTCGGAATCGGGGTCAAAATCAACGATCCTGCCGCCCAGGGCGGCGTATTTATCGTACATGGCGCGCGTATCGCGCGTCATTTTTTCTCGTTTCCCCGTCATAAAAACGCGGACGTCGTACCCGCGCTCTTTCATTATAGCCGCCGCGCCGAAGCCGTCGCCGCCGTTGTTCCCGCTTCCGCAGAAAACGGCGCAGCTGCCGCCGCCTATAAGGTATGAGGACGCGAACATCGCAATATGAGCGGATGCGCGCTCCATGAGCTCGAGCGACGGAACGCCGAGCGTATTTATCGTGTATTCGTCCATGTATTTCATCTGTGCCGCGGACGGAAGCTTCATATTGCATCATTCTCCATTTTAAAATATACAGCTATTATATTTTACTTGCAAACAATAGTCAAATTTTAAATAAAAGGTTGATTTACAGGGGAGAATATGGTATAAAAATAATGTTCGGCAGGATCTGCCGGCAGCAAAAAGTTTAAAAACAAGTGGCGTTGAACGGGAAAATGGCTTTTTCCGGGCGCGAAAGAGAGGAAGCCCGACGGCTGAAAGGCTTCTGCGCTGCGGTTTGCCTGGTTCGCCCGGGAGTCCCGGCTAATCACCGGCGGTGAGCACCGTTATATGCTGTAAAAGCCATACGGCTTAAAGTGCGGCGTTTGCCGAATCAGGGTGGTACCACGGAAGTTTGCCTTTCGTCCCTCATACAGGGACGGGAGGCTTTATTTTTATTTAGGATGTGACAAAATGAGAGAAAAACTTGAGCAGATCAAAAAAGAGGCGCTCGATGCCGTCAAAAACGTATCGCTTGAGGCTGAGCTTGACGCGCTGCGCGTAAAATATCTCGGCAAAAAAGGCGAGATAACGGCGATCTTAAAGCAGATGGGTTCGCTGTCGGCCGAGGAGCGCCCCGTTATAGGGCAGCTTGCCAACGGTGTGAGGGAGAACATCGAAAAAGCCATCTCCGAAAAAGTGAAGGTGATAGCGGAGAAAGCGCTTGAGGCGCGCCTCGAGTCGGAGAAGATAGATGTCACCATACCCGGTACGCCCATAAACGTAGGTCACAAGCATCCGATGTCGATAGTTTTAGACGAAGCTAAGGATATATTCGTCGGCATGGGCTTTTCCATCGCGGAAGGGCCGGAGGTGGAGCTCACAAAAT
Organism: uncultured Oscillospiraceae bacterium; assembly: GCA_944386855.1. GTDB lineage: Bacteria > Bacillota > Clostridia > Oscillospirales > Oscillospiraceae > CALXCR01. The sequence continues at coordinate 13,491 of CALXCR010000027.1, read as the reverse complement.
ACGATTTTGACATGATGAACATACCCGAGGGGCACACGGTGAGAGAGTGGCAGGATACGTTTTACATCACCGAGGACGAGAGAGTGCATCTGCGCTGCCAGACGTCGCCCGTTCAGGCGCGTGTTATGGAGTCGCAGAAGCCGCCCATCAGGATAATCTCTCCGGGAAGGGTTTACCGCAAGGACGAGGTCGACGCGACTCATTCGCCGATGTTCCATCAGATAGAGGGGCTTGTCGTCGACAAGGGCATAACTATGGCCGATCTGAAGGGTACGCTCAACGCCTTCTTTGAAAAGCTCTACGGAGAGGGTACGAAAACGCGCTTCCGCCCGCACCATTTCCCGTTTACAGAGCCGTCGTGCGAGGTCGACGTACAGTGCTTCATGTGCGGGGGGACGGGATGCCGCACCTGCAAGGGAGAGGGATGGATAGAACTTCTCGGCGCCGGGATGGTCCACCCGAAGGTGCTTGCCGTATGCGGCATAGATCCGGACGTTTACTCCGGATTTGCGTTCGGCATGGGGCTTGAGCGTCTCACGATGCTCAGGTTCGGCATCGACGATATGCGCCTTATTTTTGAAAACGACGTCCGTTTCCTGAATCAGTTTTAAAGGGGGCACAAAATATGAGATTATCGAGAAATTGGCTTTCCGAGTTTGTAGATATAGACGCAACCTCAAAGGAATATGAAGATAAAATGACGATGTCCGGCTCAAAGGTTGAATTTACGGAAGAGCCCGGCGAAAATATCAAAAACGTAGTGATCGGCAAAGTGACGGAGCTTGAGCGCCACCCCGATTCGGATCATCTCTGGGTATGCAGGGTCGATATCGGCGAGGAGTACATGCTTCAGATAGTTACCGGCGCGCAGAATCTCAAGGTTGGCGACATAGTGCCGGTTGCAAAGCATCATTCACTCCTGCCCGGCGGCGTAAAAATCACAAAGGGAAAGCTCCGCGGCGTCGAGTCGGAGGGTATGCTCTGCTCGCTTTCGGAGCTTGGCCTCGATAAGCACGACTTTCCGAACGCCGTTGAAGACGGCATATTCGTTATAGACGAGCCGTGCAGTATCGGCGATGATATCCGGCCGCTCATCGGCGCTGACGACAGAATAGTCGAATTCGAGATAACAAACAACAGGCCCGACTGCCTGTCCGTTATCGGCCTTGCCAGAGAGACTGCGGCCACGTTCGATGCGCCGCTAAAACTGCACAAGCCGCATGTGAAAGGCGCGGGCGGTGATATACGCGAGCACCTCGCGGTAGAGATAAAAGAGCCGGAGCTGTGCCCGAGATACACATGCCGCATGATAAAAAACATAAAAATCGCGCCGTCGCCGCTGTGGATGCGCCGCCGCCTCCGCGCGATGGGAGTGCGCCCGATAAACAATATCGTCGACATAACAAACTATGTAATGCTCGAGTACGGCCAGCCGATGCACGCGTTCGACTACGCGTGCCTTGACGGGAATAAAATCGTCGTAAGGCGCGCGCAGGACGGCGAGAAAATGAACACACTCGACGGAACGCCGAGAACGCTCGATTCAAATATGCTCGTCATAGCCGATGCCGACAGGGCGGTGGGCGTCGCCGGCGTAATGGGCGGCGAAAACAGCGAGATCACCGAAAGTACGCAGTACGCGGTGTTCGAGTCGGCAAACTTCAACGGTACGTCCGTCAGAAGGACGGCCATGCGCCTTAATATGCGCACCGACGCGTCAAGCAAATTTGAAAAGGGTCTCGACCCGGAAAACACGCTCGATGCCGTCGAGCGCGCGTGCGAGCTTGTCGAAATGCTCGGCGCGGGCGAGGTCATAGACGGCATTATCGACGTCGTCGCAAAAGAATTTGTGCCGACTAAGCTGAAGCTTGAGGCCGATAAGATAAACGCGCTCCTCGGTACTGATATATCAGATGATTTCATGGTTAAAACGCTCCGCAAGCTCGGATTTGCCGTCGAGGGAGACAGTGTAACCGTCCCGTCGTGGAGAGGCGACGTGGAACATTACTCCGATATCGCGGAGGAGGTAGCGAGGTTCTACGGGTATGACAACATCGGCAGCACGATGTTCAAAAGCCCCATAAATATGGGCGGATTTACTCCGAAGCAGGAGGCGGAGCGGGAAGTTTCGCGGCTTCTGCGCGGCATGGGCTATTCGGAGATAATAACGTACTCATTCATAGGGCCGGGCGCATACGACAAGATTCGTATCGCGGTCGACGACCCGATCAGGAAAGGCCCCGTCATATTAAACCCGCTCGGAGAGGATACGAGCGTAATGCGCACGGTGTCGCTTCCGTCCATGCTCGAGATACTGGGCAGGAACAAGAGCTATAAAAACGACAACGTAAGGCTTTTCGAGCTTTCCAGAGTCTACCGCGACACGGGTGACGAGCTGCCGGACGAGAGGATAATCATCACGCTCGGCGCATACGGCGACGGGGATTTCTTCACGATGAAGGGCGCTGTCGAGGCACTGCTTGCGAAAATGAAAGTCGAAAACGTGACGTTTGCGGCAAAAACGGACGCATCCGCGTATCATCCGGGCCGCTGTGCCGAGATAAAGGCGGGCGATAAAGCGATAGGCGTCATGGGGCAGATACACCCGAAGGTCGCGGAGGCCTACGGCCTTTCGGAGACGTACACGGCGGAGATAGATTTCTTTGATATGCTCGCCCATGCCGCGTCCGACAGGCAGTATAAGCCGCTTCCAAAATATCCCGCGATAACGAGGGACATTGCCGTCGTCTGCGACAATGCCGTGACTATAGCGGAACTTGAATCGTGCATAAAGCGCGCCGGAGGCGAGCTTTTGCGTGACGTGAAGCTGTTCGACATATACACCGGCTCGCATATAGCCGAGGGCAAGAAGAGTACGGCGTTCTCGCTCACGATACGTTCGGACGAGCAGACGCTCACCGACGCCGAGGCCGACGCCGTCGTGAAAGACGTACTTGCGGCGCTTGATAAAGAGCTGGGCGCTGTCATAAGATAGGGAAAAAACAAACCGCCGGAGGGCGCGGAAACGGCCTTACGGCGGCAGAGAGACAAAAAGAAACTGCAAAAGAGGTACCGAAATGCTTGAATACAGATACGACACACAGCTTTTGATAGAGGGAGAAGATCTTGAGGAAGATGCGATAGCCGAATATTTCAATGAGAATTTTGACGGCGACTGTCTTCTCGCGGTAGGCGACGAGAATCTCATAAAGATTCATTTCCATACAAATAAGCCGTGGCTCGTATTGGAATACTGCGCGTCGCTCGGAGAGATATTCGACGTCGTAATAGAGGATATGGAGAGACAGGCACGCGGCGAAAAAGGCTGATAGTCCGGTATAAATGTGGAATGGTGATGCGAAATGGTAGATATAATTAAACACGCCGCGCTTCATATGCTCGGCGACTGCCTGCACCTCGTCCCGTTCCTGTTTGCGGCGTATCTGCTGATAGAGCTTATAGAGCATAAGGCCGGCGACCGCGCCGCCGCGGCCATAAACCGCGCTGGACGCTACGGGCCGCTTGCCGGAGCTGTGCTCGGCGTTGTCCCGCAGTGCGGGTTCTCGGCGGTCATGTCAAATTTTTATGCCGGCGGACTTATAACAAAGGGGACGCTGCTCGCGGTATTCCTTTCAACGTCGGACGAGATGCTTCCGATACTGCTGTCGGAAAACGTCGCGATACAAACCGTGCTGAAGATACTCGCTTTAAAGCTTTTTATAGGCGCTCTCGCCGGATTTGCGGTCGACGCCGTGATGAAAAAAGCGGGAAGTCCGCGCACCGCCGAGATAGGCGATATATGCAGGGATTCGCACTGCCACTGCGAAGAGGGCGGCATTTTAAAATCGGCCCTGCACCACACCGTGCAGACAGCGGTGTTTATCGCCGCCTGCACATTTGTGCTTAATATCGCCGTCGAATTTATAGGAGAGGAAGCGATCGGCGGGTTCATCCTTAACAGGCCGGTTATCGGAGAGATCCTTGCCGGAGCGATAGGCCTTATTCCGAACTGTGCGTCCTCAATCGTGATTACCCAGCTGTATGTTGAAGGGTATCTAAGCGCGGGAGCGATGCTTTCCGGATTGTGCGCCGGCTCCGGCGTCGGGCTGCTTGTCCTGTTCCGTGTGAACAGGGACGTTAAGGACAATCTAAAGACGCTTGCGCTTTTATATGTAACGGGCGTTGCCGCCGGAATAATATTCGGCGCGCTTCCGATTTTTTAATACACAAGGGGAGTATTTCCATGAGTATAGCCGAGCTTTTTGTGCTGGCGGCAGCCCTGTCGATGGACGCTTTCGCCGTCGCCGTATGTAAAGGGCTTGCAATGAAGAAAATAACGGCCGCGAACGTATGTACGGTCGGGCTGTGGTTCGGCGGATTTCAGGCGCTCATGCCGCTTATAGGCTATGTACTCGGCACGCAGTTTGCCGAGTACATAGAATCGATAGACCACTGGGTAGCGTTTGTACTGCTCGCGGCTATCGGAGCGAACATGATAAAAGAAGCCGTAAACGGCGAGGAAGAGGAGGCGGATGCCTCCCTCGGCATTATGAAAATGCTGACGCTTGCCGTCGCAACGAGCATCGACGCGCTTGCCGTCGGCGTCACGTTTGCTTTTTTAAAGGTGCAGATAGTGGCGGCGGTAAGCTTTATCGGCGTTACGACGTTTGTGCTGTCTGCTGTCGGCGTAAAGGTCGGAAACATATTCGGCGTCAAATACAAGTCCAAGGCGGAACTTGCAGGCGGCGTTGTACTTATAATTCTCGGGCTTAAAATACTGCTCGAGCATCTTGAAATAATAAATTTCTAAAATACCGCGCGGTATACGGAGGCCGTGATAAAACATAACGTTAGTCCGCATATCGCAGGTACGATAAAAGAGACCAGAGTCCATTTGAAGCTGCCGGTTTCTTTTTTTATTGTCAGAAGTGTCGTAGCGCACGGCCAGTGCATTATGGAGAAGAACATCACGTTAAGCGCCGTGAGTGCTGTCCAGCCGTTTGCGATGAAAAGCTCATACAGCTCTGACAGACTTTCATATTCTATCAGCGTACCGGATGAAGTGTAGGCCATGATCATGACGGGTATGAGTATCTCGTTTGCCGGAAGCGACAGGATAAATGCGGTGAGTATTATGCCGTCAAGCCCGAATACGCGCGCAAACGGGTCTAAAATACCGGCGCAGAACGATAAAAGAGACTCGCCGCCGACACTTAAATTTGCCATAAGCCAGATTATAAGCCCCGCCGGAGCGGCCGTCACGGCCGCGCGCCCGAGGACAAACAGAGTCCTGTCAAATACGGAGCGCACGATAACGCGCCCCACCTGCGGCCGTCTGAACGGAGGCATCTCCATCGCCGTGGAGGAGGCAAAACCTTTCAACACGGTCGATGACAGAAGCTTCGATACGAAAAACGTTGCAAACACGCCAAGCAGTATAAACCCTGTGAGCATAACGGCGGACAGAGCCGAGGAAAATGCGCCCGTTCCGGCAAAAAATACCGTTATAAGCGCGACGAGCGTCGGAAACCGCCCGTTGCACGGCACAAAGCTGTTTGTTATCACGGCCACAAGCCTCTCGCGCGGGCTTTCGATGATCCGGCATCCGACAACGCCTGCGGCGTTGCAGCCGAACCCCATGCACATGGTCAGCGACTGCTTCCCGCACGCGCCGCATTTGAGGAAGACGTTGTCGAGGTTAAAAGCTGCGCGCGGCAGATACCCCAGATCCTCAAGCAGCGTAAACAGCGGGAAAAATATTGCCATCGGCGGCAGCATGAACGAGACGACCCATGTCACGGTGCGGTATACGCCGGACAGCAGGAGACTGTGCAGTATTTCAGGGTAGCCGGCAGCGTATAGCAGTGCGTCGAGCACATTTCCAAGACGCGAAAAGAACGACCATAAAAACTCGGAAGGCAAATTTGCCCCGACCATCGTTATGTAAAACACAACGGCGAGCAGAACGAGCATTACGGGTATGCCGGTGCTCCTCTGCGTGAGCAGACGATCCAGCTTTAGCTGAATACCGTCATACGCGGTGTCGTCGTGCCTCACGACCTTGGAGCAGATATCCTCGGCCTCCCTGAAAATAACGCTCGTCGAGGTTTTGCGGCCGGAAAGCCCCGTATCTGTGCAAGTTTCCGCGCCGGCGCCGTATTTGCATGCGGCGTTGCCGCGGCATCCGGCGCACCGCGTACATGGGCCGGCGCTCTCTTTATCGCGAGACTTTGACGCTGCGGCGCGCTCGATCTTCTCCATGAGCTCAGAGAGTCCCGCCCCGCTCCGCGCGCTTGTTGCAACAGCAGGTATGCCCAAAAGGCGTTCAAGCTCCGCGATGTCGACGTGTATGCCCTTTTTGGCAGCTTCATCGATAAGGTTTACGCATACAACGGCATCCGACGTAAAAGACAGTATTTGCAGAACAAGGTTGAGGTTGCGCTCAAGGCAGGAGGCGTCGCATACGATAACGATAACGTCAGAGCCGCCCTCTGTGATAAAATCGCGCGTGACCTCCTCCTCGGCCGATGTCGGAAAAAGCGAATACGCGCCGGGAGTGTCGACGAGGATATTCTCATGCCCGTTGTATGAATAAGTTCCGAACGCCCAGTCCACAGTTTTTCCCGGCCAGTTGCCGGTATGCTGCCTCATACCGGTGAGTGCGTTGAAAACTGTGCTTTTCCCAACGTTCGGATTGCCGGCGAGAGCGACTATAAGGCCGTCTCCGCGCCGCTTTATGTCAGGTAAAACGCTTGAAACATTATTTGTGGGGGAGCTTAGATCCATATCGCTCAGCCCCGCTCAATATCTCGCCTTTATGGCGGCGGCGTCACTGTTTCGAAGTGCGATAACGGTTCCGCGGATTAAATATGCCCGCGGATTGCCGGAGGGCGCTGCAAAGAGGCACTCAACAGACGCTCCCGGCGTAAAGCCGAGATCATAGAGCCGTCCCGCCATCGCGGAATCGGCGACGTAATCTATCGTACAGCTCCGCCCGACGGGGATCGAGGGCAGATCGTATATATTCATATGGCATTGCTCCTTTAACGTGGTTTGAAAATGAGAGCGGGCGGGAGCGGTGTCGCGTTCAAGCGCCGCAAAATGTCTCACCCCTCCGATATAATTTTATGCTGTGAGAAAAAAAGAGTGAAAAGCGATATGCTGTTCGACATAAGCTGAGCCGTGTATCATGCACCGTAAAATCCTGTATATATCAAAACTTAAAATTATGAAAAATTCGGCTTAGAGCCGCGCCGTCCGCTTGACATGGAGGGTAAAATCATTTAGTATAGCATTATACAACTAATAAGAGGGCGCAGGCGAAAACCGACCGCGCATGACATTGTAATCTAAAGCGGCGCTGCCGCACAGAATATGCGGAGGGAATTTATATGCAGAAACCAAAAATTATAAGGACTATACGTCCGCCTGAGTACAGGCTTGTCCCGGAGACCGAAAATTCGCACATAATGGGAGGGGCAAAATGGCTTTTAAAGCCGATAGACCTTGAAAAATACGGGTATATTGAGGAGGAGTACATAGTAAAAGGGTACTCGAACGTGTATGACTGGGAGGATGACGAAAAATACCCCCACGTCATATTTACCGACGCCCCGTATTGCAGCAGGATAGTCGTCAGGAAGCCGAAAGACCCGTCAAAGTTCAGCGGCATAGTACACTGCGAACTGTGCAATCCAAACAGCGGATACGACAGGTCGAATACGGGCTGGGCGCCCAGCAATGAATATATCATGTCGAGAGGACACGGCAGCGTCAGCATGACGATATCGGAGATAGCGATGAAAGGGCTGCGCCGCTTTGACCCGGAGCGGTACGGGGAGCTTGCGTTTAAAAACCCGATCCGCCCCGAGGACAGGATGCCGGCGGTCATGGGACTCGGCGGGAGAATGCCGGACGAGGAGACGGAAGACGGGCTTAAATGGGACTACATAAGCCAGGTCGGAGCGCTTGTAAAATCAGGGCTTCCCGGCTCGCCGTTTGACGGGTACGGCGTTAAAAAGATAATGCTTCAGGGAACGACAGGCGGTGACCTGTCGGCGTACGCCGCGGCGATACACCCGCTTGTAAGGCTCGGCGGCGGGGAGCACGTCTACGACGGTTTTTTAGTGTTTATGACCGGCGCGCCCGGCGGGCTCAACAACTACCGCGCCATGCTGCACGAGCTCGACCCGCGCGATCTGTATACATGCGAAGTCCCGCTTATCCACCTGCTCACACTCGGCGATCTTTTAGGAGATACGATACATCCCTCGTGGTCGACGCTGTGGCACAGATACCAGCCGAACGAGGAGGGGAGATATCTGCGCATAATCGAAATAGCCGGCGCGGGGATCAGCCGCAGATACGCGAGTGCGTATTCCTGCTGCAACGAGGACGTCGAAAAAGCGGGGGCGAAACAGCTCGCGGGAGCGGGAGAGATGCAGGCGGAATATCCGGCGCACTATGTCGTCTGCGCGATGATCGAAAACCTCATAGAGTGGATGACGACCGGGAAAGCGCCGGAGATCTGCGATTATGTAGAGACGGAGGGCGAATACCCGAACCTGCGGTTTAAAAAGGACAGGTTCGGAAACGCCATGGGCGGACTGCGTTCGCCGTATGTCGATTGCCCGCTGTACGTTTATACGCCGGCCGGCGGAACCGAGCGCAGACTGACGGACGATGAGATACGCTCACTGTATTCAAGCCGCGAGGACTATGTTAAAAAAGTGACCGAGTCGGTCAATAAAATGCTGGAAAAACGCTATATCCTGCCGGAACACGCCGAGATGGTAATAAAAGAGGCCGAGGAAGCGGAACTGCCGTTTTAATCACGGTAAACGGGAAAATCAAACCTCCACGGCGCAAAACGGACGATGCCGTCTCTGAATCCCGTGCCAAACGGCCGGTAAAGAGTGACACCCCTCCGCCGCGTATCACGCGGCGGAGGGGTTTTGTTTTTTATCGGATAAATGTATATTCTTTTTGGTTATCGCGCTATGGCCAAAAGCCGATTGTAAGGTGTCGGCAAATAGGCTACACTGTAGTTAATAATATAGGCGCAGTGCAAAAAACGTAATGCGCCATAACAAAAATTCAGAAAATGGAGGATAACATATGAACGGAACGATAAAGAAACCGTATATGCCGCCGCGTCCGGAATGGGTCATGGCAGAGCCGATAGAGCCGATAAAGATATTCGACGATCTATACTATTTTGGCAACAAGGCGGTCGGCACATATGCGATAAAGACGAGCGAAGGGCTTGTGCTTATCGATGCCAGCGATAACGTAAACGCCTACGATGAGTACATAATACCCGGGATGGAGAAAATGGGACTTTCCGGTGAGAAAATACGGGCGCTTTTCATAAGCCATGCCCATCATGACCACTATCTTGGCGCACAGCGCATACAAGAGAAGACAAACTGCGTTGTCGGCATGAGCTATGAGGATTCGGCATTTATGGTATACGGCGCCGACAACCACGAGGGCAATAACTATAAGCCCTATCCGATACCGATGGTAAACCTCCTGCTAGAGGACGGAAAAGACTATACGTTCGGAGACCATGCAATCCGTGTCGTGTTCACGCCGGGACATACGCCTGGATGCCTCAGCTTCACGTTTGACGTGCATGACAACGGTGAAAAGCACAGGGCGGCCGTCATGGGCGGCTGGGGCGTAAACCGCCCGTATATATACAGAAACGGCGTTGACACGATCAGTGTGCGGCAGTCGTTTGACGACGCGGTCCTTTTCGCTTCTACGACTTTGAAGCTCTGGACAAGGTGCGAGGAGGAGGGGTGTGACGTGTATCTCAATCCCCACCCGTATCTCTGCGGCCTGACGCCGCCGCCTGCGCGAAGGCCGGGTATGCCGGTGCGAGTATCGCTTTACGAAAAGCTCAAAGAGCGCAAGGACGGCGAGCCGAACCCCGTCGTGGTCAGACTTGAAGGTGTAAAAGCCGCGCTTTCAGAGCGGTTTAACGCCGCAATGAAGACGGCACTGAGCAATTCCGGACTTGCGGAATAATATAATAAAAAAACAGGTTCTCCGTGGATGTAATCCGCTGCGGAGAACCATTTTTTTGTATAATCGTTATGTTTGCATTTAAAACAGCGAGCCTCGGCCGGCGCGGGGAGGAAGTGGGATAGCGCGGGAGCAAAAACGCTCACGCCGCTTCAAGACGGCACTGCCCTATAACGAGCGCGCCGTCGTAAACTACCTCGCCGCTTATTACGGCGCATAAAATGCGCTCGCCGGAATCGTCGAAATCGAGATATATCCCGGTGAAAAACCGCATCTTGCCATCTTCAAAGCGGAAATCAACGTTTTCGTGACTGTAAACAGAAACCTCGTCGGTTGACGGCTCTCCCGACCCGGTCATATATGTTGATATGTCGACCGTGACGCTGTCAGGTGCATAATCGAGACCGCCGGTCAAATTTTCTCCGCTGTAATCGATGCTTATGAGGTTGTCATAGTCGGCATAAACGCCCGCACTTATCAGCATATCGAGCTGCGCCTGAAAATCGTACATCGCATTGAGAATAAGCTCGCCGCCGTCAATATCGAGCGCGAAGAAGAAATCGTCGTTTATATCCTCCGGCGGCGCGGAACCGATAAATGCGACTTCGTATTCTCCGTCGCCGTCGTAGTCGGAGCGGACTGCGCCGTATACCTCCGGCTGATAGTCCGCACTGCATGTATAGAGCAGGACACCTTCCCGCATCATAAAATACCACTCATTGACGCCGGAAAGCGCGTAGACCGCTACATCCGCTTGCGGAAAACCGGCGAGCAGAGTCGCTTCATATCCGTTGAACAGCGACACGTCGCCGATATCCTGCGGAAGCCCGTATACACCGGCGGCGGAGTATTCGATGCCTAGTGTGTCGTAAATTTCGGCAAGAAGCCTGCCAAAGCTCTGCTGATCCGGCAGAATTTTGTAGAGATTCTGATCTTCCGCTCCGTCCGTCACGGATAGGTAGATATACCCATATTCGTCGAGATATAGCTCAGCTCTCGCGTTACCGTGATACAGCGTGATTGCAGCTTCAAAATCGATGTCGATAGCGGCACTCCCAAGGTCAAAAAAGCGAGACGAGGATAGCGCGCGGATATGCGGGACGATATCGGCGGGGTCAGCCTCGCCTGCATGAGCTCCTGATCGTACGTCGCAGCGTTCCGCGTTGTCGAGCCACGGGACAACGGAAGATATGTGATAAAGATTTGCTGTCCTGTATTCAGACGAGGTCTCCATCTTTATAAGCGCAACGGCGCACCCGTCCTCGACCTCAACGGCGCCTCCGGCGGCGCTTATGACTCCGCAGTTCCCGACACTCGCGTTCAACCGCCCGGGCGTGAATATGACGGAGCAGAGCGCCGTGACGCTGTCCGTTTCGGCCTCGTATGCGCCGCCGTCCGCGTCCGCGATATGCGACGTGCCGAGCCCCGTATATTCACCCGCCGGAAGCTCCACCGTATCGGTGTTCAGATATATCGAGTCGTTTAAGGCAAACGTCATCGTTATCGAGTCCCAATCATTCGAAACGTACGATACGGTTATCGTGTTTTCCTCCTCAATGTCGAGCGCATTTAAAGAGCCCGAGGCGAGCCGCTGCGAAAAATAAAGCCCGTCCTCCGTCCACACCTCAAACGTGAACGCGGCGCTGCGCACGTCTTCGCCGGGGATAAAGCCGAACACCTTGCTGCCGGACGCGCGGCCGTCGCCCTCGTATGAAATGACCGATCTGTCATAAACGATGCCGTTCGTACCGCATACGGCTATAACGCCGGCGGAGAAGACAATCGCCACCGCGGTGAGAAATACGGCGGGCTTTTTGTACTTTAATATGTCGTGTATGCGATCCTTTATAAAGCCCTCGCCGAACGCCACGGGTATTGCGCCAATAAAATGCCTGCCCGACGACAGTGACAGCAGCGTGCCGCTGTAATCGGCACGGGCGTCCTCGCCGAGCGCGCGGAGCACGCTCTCGTCGCATGCCTGCTCCATCAGCATCATGAACACGCGGTAAAACCACAGCCACAGCAGGAGATTGAACCAGTGCACGCTCATGGCGGCGTATACGATAAGCTTTATCACGTTGTCGCCCCAGCGTATATGCATTTTCTCATGGCATACGACATACTTCCGCTCTTCGCCTGAAAGACCGAGCGGCAGATATATCCGCGGCCGCAGAAAACCCATTATAAACGGAACGGTAATGCGGTCCGTCTCAAAAATATTGTCCTCGATTATCGTCGCCGTGCCGACCCTGCGCTTTAACAGGAAATAAGTGACAGCGCCGTACCCCCAGAATACGATCACACCGCCGAGCCATATCCGCGCCGCGAGCTCGCCGTAAACATCCGTAAAGGTTTGTACGGGCGCGATGCTTCCGTTATCATCGCGCACATATTCGATGTAGTCAAATCCAAGATTGCGGTCAACAGGCGGGACAAGGCCCGCGTCGAGCGCTTCCTCAAATTCGGCGCTGCCGGAAACTGCGACCTCATATTCTCTGACAGGCGGATCGCTCTCTAAAAGCGCCGCCGGCGTTATGTGCGAGCCGTATACCGTTAAAAAGTCGAGATTCAAAACGGAAAACGGCGCAGAAAACGAGACAGGGCATATCATACGAAAAACGACGATGAGCATCACAAACAGGCTGACGCGTTTCGGAACGCGGCGTATAAACGACAGCGGCAAAATACAGGTCAGGGCGGCTATTGCCGTAATGAGAGCCTTCATCGACATATCGACAACGACGGCAAAAATGTCAAAAAGCGTCATTTCCCGCCCTCCCTGTATGAGTCGATGAGCTTTTTGAGCTCATCCGCCTCCTCGTCCGACAGGCGTTTCCCGCTCATAAAAGCGGCGATAAACGACGGCAGTGACCCGCCAAAGCTCTTTTTAACAATTGCCTCACTCTCATATCGCTGCACCTGATCGCGCCCAACGAGCGAGGTGACGACAGTCGCCTCGTTTTTGACGATGCCGCGGTTTGAAAGCTTTTTAAGTACGGTAAACGTCGTGCTCTGCTTCCAGCCGAGCCTTTCGGCGCACAGCTTCACAAGCTCGCGTGAGCGGAGCGGCTCGTTTTCCCAGACAATATCCATGAATTTCATCTCGGCATCAAAAAGCTTGAAATCGCTTATATCGACCTGCATAAGAACACCTCCCGAATGCAGTCTATTGCGATAGACTGATTTTAGTCTATCATGATAGAGTGAGATTGTCAACAAAAAAATCCGCCGGCTGATGAGCTCATGCCGGCGGCTGCCAAAATATTGATGCGAGGGAGGTTTGAACCGAGTATATTTTACTCAGAAAAAGGAAAATTATACGCAAAAGCGAGCCTGTTTAAAATATTGTCTCCGCTTTTTCTAAAAAAATAAAGATCTGCGCCGGAACGTCCAAAAAATGCCGCGCAAAGCGCCGGAAACATGCAAAATATACGCAAATGCGCGGAAAAAAGTGTTGAC